>CAZICN010000011.1:0-38918 GCA_964537655.1 uncultured Aestuariivirga sp. | reverse complement strand
GGCGGTCACTTCCGCCTGATAGCTCGGCTGCTTCTCGTTGTAGGGCGTCACTGAGACGACTTCGCCGCCCAGCGCCTTGTAGGCTCGCGAGAACTCCTTCACCATGTTGACGCCGAAGTCATTGTTGACATGGATGATGCTGAGCTTCTTGAAGCCCTGGTCGAGCGCATATTTGGCCGCCGCGACACCTTGCAGCGCGTCCGATGTGATGGTGCGGAAGAACATGCCGTTGGTCTTGCCTTCGCGCCCGAGGGCGGTAAGCGTCGGCGAGGAGGATGCGGGCGACACCTGCACAACTTTCGCCGGTCCCGTGACCGAGGTCAGGATCGGGATCGAGACCGAGGAGATGATGCCGCCGATGAGCGCCGGCACTTTCTTCACCTGGACGAGCTGGGCCGCCACATCGACCGCGACATTGCCCTGGCTCTGGCTGTCGCGCGTGTCGGTGAGAAGTTTGCAGCCGTCGATCACGCCGCCCGCGTCATTGATGTCGCGGAAAGCCATTTCGACTGACTTGGCGCCGGCCTGGCCATATTCGCCGGCAGGCCCGGTCAGCTCCATGACGAGGCCGACGGTGACGTCGCAATCGGCCGCCTGGCTGGCGGCCGATGTGAGGGCCAGGCCCGCCAGAGCGGTCATGGCCAATAGAGCGTATTTCATCTGTTTCCTCCATTCCCTGTTGGGGCAGTCGGGCCTGCCTCTTGCCACGCACTTATCCATGTTTCCTGCAGGAATCGCCAAGCGACGCCGCAGGGAGCGTCGGGCGCGGTTTCGAACAGGGCGACCGACCATCGCGTGCTCGTTTCCCCGTCACGATACTGTTCCTCAATATACTGGAGCAAGACGGAATCGCCCGTCTCCCGGATCGGCCTGACGTCCCTGATGGTGATGCAGAAATCAGCCCGCGCGCGGGCTTTTTTGAAGTTCTCCATGATCTGGGCGCGCGTGATGTGCCGCCCTTCCGGCGTGACCATTTCCATCTCGGCTGAGAAGACGGTCTCGCAGCGGCTGAAATCGCGCGACCGTTCGGTGAACAGCTCGACGATCAGGGCGTGGAGTTCGACGACCTCACGGGCGGCTGCCGCGGCGAGAGCTGTCATGAAGCCTCCTTGTTCAGATTGTATTTCATGATCGCGCCGTGCCGGCCGGCCCGGTCGCGCTCCAGTGTGAAGGTGTCGCCCGATGGGCCTTGCCTCTGCCGCAGGATGCCATCGATCAGGGTATGGTCGTCCGCCGTCAGCGCGAGACCGAAGATCGCCCTGTTGGCCTCGACGTGGCTGCGGTTGCGTGCGCCGACGATGACGGCGCCGACTTGCGGCCGGTCGAGCATGGCGCGGCTGGCGATGCTGGCGATGTCGGCGTGACGCGTATCGGCGATCCGGCGCAGCGTGCCGAGCAGCGCCTGGAACAGGTCCCAGCCGCCGAAATCGTCGATGATCAGCTTGTACTTGGTCAGCGAGCGGTTCTCGAAGGGCGGCTTTGGCTCGGGCCTGCCGAGCCAGCGGTCGCTCAGGAACCCGCCCGCCACCGAGCCATAGCAGAGGAGATGGACGTCATGCTTGCGGCTCAGGGCCACGAGGCCATGCTCCGGGCGCGCATCGAGGAGCGAATACTGCACCTGCATGCTGGCGAGCGGGAAGCCCGCGGCGATGAGCTCCGCCGAATGCGCCGTGTCGAAATTCGTGCCGCCAAGGAGATCGATCTTGCCGTCCTGCTGCAGCTCCTTCAGCCAAAGCGCCGTCTCGATGTATCCGGCTGTCGCATAGTCCCACCAGTGGAACTGCACGAGGTCGAGGCGCTCCATGCCGAGACGCCGCAGCGACTGGTCGATCACCGCCTGCACATGGCGCTTGCTGATGCGTGGCAGGATGTCGAGATCGGGGACGAATTTGGTGTGCACCTTGATGCGCTTCAGCGCCTCGGCGCCGCGGGTCTTCCGGTAAAGGGTTCTGAAGGCGCCGATGATCTCCTCGACGCCGGTATAGATATCGGCGCAGTCGAAGGTGGTGATGCCGGCATCGGCGAAAGCGGCAAGGTCGTCGGCCGCCTGCTGCCGGTCGACGGCGCCGTGGCCGCCGGCGAGTTGCCAGCCGCCGCGGATGACCCGCGAAATCTCATAGCCGGGCCTGAGCGAATGCGATTCCGTCGTGGTCAAGCGGAAGGGCCCCTGGAGAGTTTCACGGCCGTCGTTTCCGCATGGCGGAACCGCCTCTTGGCGCCCCTGATGATGCGCAGCCGGCTCGGGCAGTTGGGATCGGGGCACGCCACGTCCGCATCGCTCGTCATCCAGTCATGCGGATGCGTGTCGCGCTGCTTGGCGGCGAGCAGCGGCAGCACCGAAGCCAGCGAGTAGATGGAAATGCCCTGGCCCGGCGGCAGATAAAGCATCTCGCCCTTGAGTTCGAAATAATCGCCCACCTTCGCCCCGCAATAGAGCTTGGCCCCTTGTGGCGCCACGACCTCCACGCGCAGGTCGTAGAGCTCAAAACTGTCGTCGGAGACAGCGGCCATGGCGGTCCGTCCTCTTGCTGGGCTGGTGATGAAGCGACAGGAATGATAACAGCTTAAGTTCTTGAAGGGGAAGGGGTATGCTGGAGGTCCGGTCCGTCTCGAAGCATTTCGGCGGCGCGCATGTTGTTTCCGATGTCTCGCTCAAGGTCGAAAAAGGCGCGATCGCGGGTCTCATCGGTCCCAATGGTGCCGGCAAGACGACGCTCTTCAACCTGATCGCCGGTGCCCTGAAACCTTCGCAAGGCGATGTCCTCCTCGAGGACAAGGCCATCACCAGGGAGAGCGCCCATCGCCGTCTCGCCCGTGGCCTCGGCCGCACCTTCCAGATCCCGAGGCCCTTCGCCGCGATGACGCTGATCGAGAACATGCTGGTGGCGGCGCAGGCGCAGGCGGGCGAGCATGTCTTCGCCAACTGGCTCGAACCCCGCCGCGTGGCGGCGCAGGAGCGCGCCAATGCCGAGAAGGCGATGGGCCATCTCGAATTTCTGGGTCTCGCCCGTCTTGCCCGCGAGCCGGCGCGGGTCCTTTCCGGTGGTCAGCGCAAGCTGCTCGAGCTCGGCCGCGTGCTGATGGCCGATCCCCGCATCATCCTGCTCGACGAGCCGGGCGCCGGCGTCAATCCGGCTTTGCTCGACGCCATCATCGAACGTGTGATCGATATCAACCGGCGCGGCATCACCTTTCTCATCATCGAGCACAATATGGATCTGGTGGCGCGGCTGTGCGGGCATGTCTTCGTGCTGTCGGCCGGCCGGCTGCTGGTCGAGGGGACTCCGTCCGAGGTCGTGCGGAACCCGGAAGTCATCGACGCCTATCTGGGCACCGGCGCGTCATGAGCCAGGCGATCCTCGCTGTCGACGGGCTGGAAGCGGGCTATGAACCAGGGGCCGCCATCGTGCGCGGCGTCGGCCTTGCCGTGAAGGCGGGCGAGATCGTCGCCATTCTGGGTCCCAATGGCGCCGGCAAGTCGACCTTCATCAAGGCGATCGCGGGCCTGGTGCCGAAATTCGCCGGCAAGGTGATGCTCGATGGCGCCGATATCACCGCGAGCCCGGCGCATCTGCTGGCGCGCCAGGGCCTGGGTTTCGTGCCGCAGACCGAGAATGTCTTCACCCTCATGTCCATTGCCGACAATCTGCGCCTCGCCGCCGATATCCTGCCCAGGGCGGAACGCTCGACGAAGATCGACCAGATGTTCGCCCTCTTTCCCGATCTCGACCGTCAGCGCCATCTGGCGGCCGGCCGCCTGTCGGGCGGCCAGCGCCAGATGCTCGCGGTGGCGCGCGCCCTCATTGCCGGCCCCCGCATCCTGATGCTCGACGAGGCCTCGGCCGGCCTGTCGCCCAAGCTCGTCGGTCAGGTCTTCGCCAAGCTTGCCGAAATCCGCCAGACCGGCATCACCATCGTCATGGTCGAGCAGAACGCCAAGGCGGCGCTGGCGCTCGCCGATCGCGCCGTCATCCTGGTCGAAGGCAAGGTGGCGCATCAGGGCAAGGCGGTCGACATCGCCGGCGATCCGCTGATCCGCCAGCTCTATCTGGGCGTGGCCCCGGCCAGGGGGGCGGCATGAATCTGCAGTTCATCGCCGACGGCCTCATCATGGGCTCCCTCATCGGCCTCGGCGCCATCGGCGTCACGCTCACTTACTCGATCCTGCGTTTCGCCAATTTCGCCCATGGCGAGTTCCTCGCCTGGGGAACCTATTTGACCCTGGCTCTGGCTTCCGCCCTTGGCGCCGTGCTCGGCGGCTCCGGAACGCTGGGCGGTCTTTCCTTCGGCTGGCAGGTCCTTCTGGCGGGCGTGCTCGCGGCACTCCTCACCGGGCTCCTCGCTCTCATTCTCGATCGCGTCCTCTTCGCCAGGCTGCGCAACCGCGGCAATGCCATCGTCATGGTGATGGCGAGCTTCGGCGCATCGATGGCGCTCAGGAGCCTGCTCGAATTCATCTTCACGTCCGAGCCGCAATATTTCTCGCGCGACATCCAGATCGCCTTCCCTTTGGTTTCAGGGGTCAGGCTGACACCGGATCAGCTCTTCCTTCTCGCCATGACGGCGATCCTGGTTGTCGTCATGGAGCGCTTCATGCGCCTGAGCCCGATCGGGCGCGCCATGCGCGCGGTGTCGGAGAACCCGGTGCTGGCGCGGGTCGCCGGCGTCGATGCCGATCGCGTCATCCGTGCCACATGGATGATCGGTGGAGCTTTGGCCTGCGCGGCGGGCGTCATGCTCGGCATCACGGTGCAGATCCGCCCCTTCATGGGCTTCGATCTCCTGCTGCCGCTCTTCGCCGCGGCGATCCTCGGCGGCATCGGCAGCGTGCCGGGCGCGGTGCTGGGCGGCCTCATCGTCGGCATTGCCGAGGCCGCGGCCGTGCAGGCCGTCGGCGCCGAATATCGCGCGGCCATCGCCTTTCTCATCCTGATCGCGGTGCTGCTGGTCCGTCCCGCGGGCCTGTTCGGAGTGCGCGAGTGATGTTCGATCTCCTCGCCTATGCCGCCTTCTTCCTGGTGACGGCGCTCACCTACGGCATCATTTGCCTCGGCCTCAATGTGCAATGGGGCCAGACCGGCCTGTTCAATGTCGGGGTCGCCGGCTTCGTGGCGATCGGCGCCTATGTGTCGGCGCTTCTCACGACACCCGATGCGGCGGAGCGCTTGGGTGGTTTTGGCCTGCCGATCTGGCTGGGCTGGATCGCCGCGTCCCTGGCCTCGGGCGCCGCTGCAGCCGTCATTGGCGCCATCACCTTGCGGCTTCGCGCCGATTATCTCGCCATCACGACCTTCGGCATCGCCATCGCCATCCAGCTCGTCGCCCTAAATGCCGAGACGGTGACCGGCGGGCCCTTCGGCATCGGCTTCATCCCGCGCGCCTTTGGCGGCCTCGAGGATCGCCCGGTCATATTCAATCTGGCCAATCTCCTGCTCGTCGGCCTCGTCACGGCGCTCCTCTACTATGGGCTGGAACGCCTGACGCGAAGCCCGTGGGGGCGGGTGCTGCGCGCCATTCGCGAGGACGAGACGGCGGCTCTGTCGCTTGGCAAGAACGCCAATCTCTTCCGCATCCAGGCCTTCGCGCTGGGCGCCGCCATCATGGGACTGGCGGGCGCGATCGGCGCGCATTTCATCGGCTTCATCGCGCCGGAAAATTACGTTTCGACCATGACCTTTCAGGTCTGGGCCATGTTGATCATTGGCGGCTCGGGCAACAATCGCGGCGCGCTCCTCGGCGCCGTCCTGGTCTGGGGGCTGTGGAGCGTCTCGGGCGCGCTGCTCAGCGCTCTTGTGCCGGCGGAGTATCAGGCGCGCGCCGCCGCCCTGCAGATCGTATTCATCGGCACGGCGCTCGCCGCACTTCTGGTGCTGCGGCCGCGCGGCCTTCTCGGCGAGGAGAAGACGGTCTCGCGCTTCTTGAAGGATTGATGCATCGGCTCGGCCATCTTGCGGTTTTCGGGCAAGCCGATGCGCAATGGAGACTGGTCAGAGCTGATCGAGATGCGGCTTGAGCTTGCCTGAGTTCGCCGCGAGATCGAGGAAGCCGTAGCGGTTGCGGATTTCGCGGCACCGCAGGAGCGCCTTTTCATAGAAGGGGCGCGGCAAGTGAATCTCATTCGGCGTGACCGGAGCGCCCGCGGCCTGCAACACTTCTTCGAGGTAGTCGGGACTCAGCGAAATCGCCTTGATGCGGTCGCGGATCTCGCGCCATGACGTGGCCAGCCGGTCATTGAGCCTCTCAGCCGCTTCGGCGGTGAGCCGCTTGTGCGCGAAATCCTCCCAGCACGAGCGCCCCAGGGTCTCGCCATAGCGCTCGACGAAGTCGTCGAGCGTATCGGCATCGGCCTTGAGCGTCGGCCGTGTCGTCAGCATGCGGCGCTGCAGGCGAGCGATCGACAGCGTCGTCACGCCGATCTGCTCGCCGTGATAGACCAGCGGCCGGTCGGGGTCGCCGAGCATATCGATATAGTGGCTCACCAGGTGCTCGCCCTGGCTCGCCGGCTGGCTCGTTCCATGGATCGCGGTGCCGAAACCGGAGAGGACGAGCGTGCGCACCAGCCGCTCCATGACCGCGATGTCGCCTTGCATCAGCGCCACCGACTGGTCGAAGAGCTGCTTCTCGTCGTCTTCGAGAAGCGCATAGGGAAGCTGCCGGTAGGGCTGATCGAGCAGGAGATGCGCCAGCAGCCAATCGGCCTGCGAGGTCGCGCGGCACAGGCTGTCGCCGAGCCCGGAACGGATCAGGCGCGCCGGTGCCGCCGCGAGTATGGCGAGATCGAAGAAAGCGCCGCGCGGCGCCTGGGCGGGCAGCGATTTCTTGTGCCCGTGCTCGGTGATGGCGGCGTTCAGGGACACATAGCCGTTCATCGATGGCGCCGTGGCGAAGACCGCATAGGGCTTGCCGTCCTGCGCGCTGGCGAACTTGCACAGGTCGTTGATCGTGCCGGAGCCGACGGCGATGAGAGCGCCCGCTCGTTGCGTCGCCTTGCGGATACGCTCGACGGTCTCGTCATCGGGATAGGGCGCCTCGTCGAGAACGATGCTCTGGACATGGTGCGCGCCGAACAGGGCGCGCTCGATCCGGCTGCCCATGATCTCGTGTGTGGTCTTGTCGCTCACGATCGCGACATGCATGTCGAAGTCGAGAGCCTTGATGAGATCGCGTTCTCTGCCGGCGAGGCTCGGTGCGATGACGAGCGAGCGTGTTGTGACCCGTTGCCGCGTGCGGTCGTCGGGATCTTCATATGTGCCGTTGAGAAGCTGGGTGATCTTGTCGGGTGTCGCCATGGGAGCTCTAGGGTTGCGGGAAGAGGGGCTTGAGTGCCGAGAAGAGTGTGCGGTAGCGCTGATAGGACTGATCGAGCATCGCGCCGGACCGCGGGTCGGGCGTGAGTTCGATCTGCGGCGCCGGCAGCAGTGCCGCGGCTTCGCGCAGATCGCTGAAGGCGCCTGAGGCGACTCCGGCAAGCATGGCCGCTCCCATGACCGAGCCATGGGCATGACGGGGAAGCGTCGCCGGCAGGTCGGCGATGTCGGCGCGGATCTGCGCCCAGAGCCGGCTTCGCGATCCGCCCGCCAGCAAGCTGAGCGATAGGGGGCGCGCGCCCAGCGTTTCGAGGCGGGTCAGCACATCGCGCATGGCAAAGCCGCAACCTTCGAAGACGGCGCGGGCCAGATGATGGGCGCCATGGGCGGGCGTCATGCCATAAAAGCAGCCGCGCGCCCCGGCGTTCCATTCGGGCGCCATGGCGCCGGTGAGCGCGGGAAGGAAGATGACGCCATCCGCGCCCGTGGGCGCGGTTGCGGCAAGCGCGTCGAAGGCGGCGAAATCCGGCAAGCCGAGGAGGTCCTTGAGCCAGGCGACCGCGCCGCCTGCGAGCCAGCCCGGATTCTCGACGAAATAGCCGCCGGCCGGATAGACATGGGTCTCGACCAGGCGGTCCGCATCGATGACCGGATCGGCGAACAGCGCGCCCACCACTTCGCCGGTGCCGATGGCGACCGAGACGTGTCCCGGTGCGACGAGGCCGGCGCCGAGCGGGGTGGAGAAATCATCGCCGGTACCGACCGCCACCGCGATGCCGGGCGGCAGCCCGGTCAGGTCAGAGCCTTGCGCGGTGAGCGGTCCGGCGCGATCGAAGGACTGCGCCAGCGAGGGAAGTTCCGAGGCCCTCACCTCGAAGAGCGCCATGAGTGAGGCGTCATAGTCATGGGCACTGAGGCCATAGAGCATGCTGGTCGAGGCGAGCGCGTGGTCGCTCAGCTGCGCCCCCGTCAGCCGCTCGACCATGTAGGAGACGGGCTGGTGGTAGCGCACCGTGCCTCCACAGGCGTCATGCCGCTTCAGCCAGCGGATCTTGGCGGCGAGGTGGCTGGCGTCGGGCACGAGGCCGGTCAGCCCATGGACATGGTCCGTATCGATGCCGTCGAGCTCACGAGTGGCGCGGCGGTCCATCCAGGTGAGGCAGGGGCCACGCAATTCGCCGCGCCGGCCGACCGGGATGCAGCCGTCGAGCTGGCCGCAGACACACAGCGCGGTGACATCGCTCGCCGAGCAACCGGCCGAAGCGATGGCGTCCGCGATGGCGGGTCCGAGCGCGTTTTCCCAGACCTTCGGATCCTGCTCGGCCTGCCCGGGCGCCGGGAAATCCGCGCGATAGGTGCGGCTCGCCTCGCCTTTGAGGGCGAGCGCCCGGTCGGTCACCGCGACCTTGAGGCTCTGGGTTCCGATGTCGATCCCGACCAGCATGAGCCCTGAGCGGCTAGCAGCAGCTCGGCGCGCGCTTCTCGCCCGCCTGGCCGTAGCTTTTGAATTTCTCGATGACGCGGCCGATCTCGTCGTCCGGCAGGATATGCGGCACGCCGATCTGCAGGGCGCGCCAATATTGTGCGGCCAGGGTCTCGATCTCGACCGCGAGCCATGCCGCCTTCTTGAGATTTGGTCCGATGCACACCATGCCGTGATTGGCGAGGAGGCAGGCATGGCGGTTCTCGAGCGCGCCGATGATGTAGTCGGCGAGTTCCTGCGTGCCCCAGGTGACATAGGGGACGCAGGGCACCGTCGGGCCGCCGGCGGCGGCGATCATGTAATGCACCGCCGGGATTTCCCGGCGCAGCATCGACAGCGACGTGCAGAACATCGAATGGAGATGGATGGTGGCGCCGACCTCGGGCTTCTTTTCCATGATGTCGCGATGGAAGCGCCATTCGGTCGAGGGCTTGCGCGGGCCCTGATGCGAGGCGTCGAGCTTCATGAAGACGATGTCTTCCGGCTGCATCTCGGCATAGGCGACGCCCGATGGCGTGATCAGGAAGCCGCCGTCGACGCGCACGCTGATGTTGCCTGACGTTCCCTGGTTGATGCCGCGCTCGTTCATGAAGATGCAGGTCGCGATCATCTCGCGGCGGATGGCTTCGTGTTGCATCTTGGTCTCCTGATTTCGATGAAGGGTTACTTGGTTTCGCCGGTGGCGACGAGGACTTCGACGCTGAGCGGCGAAAGCGCTTCCGCCATATCCGGGTCCGGCTCGCGGTCGGTTACCAGATAGTGCACGCGTTCGAGGCCCTGCACCTGCACCGGCGCGTAGCGGCCGAATTTCTGCTGGTCGGCGACGACGATGACGGTCTGGGCCGATTGCAGCATCAGATTGTGGAGTTCGGCCTCTTCGCGGCTGAAATCCATGAGCGTGGCGCGCGGCGAGATGGCGCCGGCGCCGATGATGGCGAAGTCGGCGAAATAATTGGCGAGCATCTGGGTCGAGTCGCGGCCGAGGCAGGCTTGGTTCTGCGCCTGGATTTCGCCGCCGAGGAGATGGACGCGGTTGTTGTTGCGCCCGGCGAGTTTCGACGCGCTCGCGATGCAGTTGGTGAAGACGGTGAGGCTCTGGCGCCTCACCAGATGATCGGCCGCACTTTGCACGGTGGTGCCGCCGGCGAGGATGATCGAGGCGCCGTCGGGGATCATGCTGGCGGCGAGCGCGCCGATGGCGCTCTTGCCCGTCACATTGGTGGTCTGGCGCACTGCCATGTCGGGCTCGTGCGATTCAAGCGAGATGGCGCCGCCATGGGTTTTGCGCAGCTTGCGCTGCTCGGCCAGCGTCAGGAGATCGCGGCGGATCGTCTCGCGTGAGACATTGAGGGTGCGCTGGATGTCGGTGATCGAGATCGAGCGATGCGCTTTCACCAGCGATAGAATGTGGTTCTGACGCTCCTCGGCGAGCATGAAGGCCTCCCAGTCACTTGAAAAACTTCGGTAATTCTTCTCTGTTGTGCAGGTTTGTGGCTTTTATAGCATTTTCTTGCTTTTAGTAGCAATAATGTTGTAGTTTGTGCGGACAAAAAATAACGACAACGCTCAGGAGGGAATGAAATGGCGAAGATCGTCTCGCGGAAACTGTCCCGGCGCAGCCTGTTGAAAGCGGGGGCGGCGGGTGCCTTGGGGTCATTGGTGATCGGCCGGCCCGGGCCCTTCATCGGCAATGCCGAAGCCGCCACGCCGACATTGCGGCTTCTGATGTGGCAGCCTTATGCGATCAAGGAGACGATCGCGGCCTTCGAGGAGAAGTTCAAGGCGAAGTTCGCGCCGACCTTCTTCGACGGGAACTCCGAAGCCTTCAACAAGCTGAAGGTCGGCGGCACCAAGGACTTCGACATGGTGATGGCCGACGGGTTCTGGCCCAGGCTCTATTTCCGCCAGGGACTGACCAAGGCGCTCGATTACGGCAAGCTCACCAATATGAGCGGCGTGTTCGCCGACTTCCATCCCGACAAGTTCACGCTCCTCGCCGATGAGGAAGGCAAGAACAATGTCGCCGCACCCAATTGCTGGGGTGGCTATGGCATCACCGTCAACACATCGACGATCGCCAAGGAGGACATCGGTTCGATCGAACTTCTCCTCAACAGCAAATATGCCGGCCGCTTCTCCACCAATTCTCGCTTCGAGGAGAATATCGCGCTGATGGGCATCCTCGCCGCGACGAAGCTCGGCACCAAAGATGGCGCCCGTCCCGACGGCAAGCCCTTCAATCCCTATCAACTGACCGATGACGAACTTGCCGAGACCAAGCGCCTGCTGATCGAGCAGAAGAAGCTCCTGTTGACGCGCTACCAGGACTATGACGCGCTCGAACGCCTGATGCGGGCCAAGACGGTATGGGCGGCGCCCGAATTCGCCGAGAGCTATCGCAAGCTCACCGTCCTGCGCAAGGAAGGCAAGGTCGATTTCGATGTCGAGCATGTGCTGAAGCCCAAGGAAGGTGGGCTCGGCTGGGTCGATACCTGGATGGTGAGCGCAGAAGCCGATTCCGAGCGCACCGAACTGGCTCATAGCTGGATCAACATGTTCCTCGAGAAGGAGAACTATGTGCGCGTCGTGCGCTCGACCGGCTATGGCGGGGTGGTCGATGTGCGGTCCCTGATGTCGGAGGATGAGATCGCACTCTACTTCCAGAATCGCAGCGCCGAGGCGAGCCAGCTCCATATGTTCGACCAGCCGTCCTCGCCCGAGAAATGGGAACGCATCTGGTCGGATGTCGAGGCGTCGTAGAAGGTCATTGCCCGCCTCCCGTCGCTTCCCTTCTCCCGCTTGGGGAGAAGGTGGCCCTAAGGCCGGATGAGGGTGTACTTTCGCGAAGCGGCTAAGGACCCAATGAGACTGCGATATCTCAACCAACACCCTCACCCGCCCTGTCGGGCCTCTTCTCCCGCAGGTGGGAGAGGGAGAGAATCGGCGAGGGAATCCAGTGGGCAACTGCCAAGACGGGAGCAGCGATGACGGGCGCAGGCGAACAAAGGGCATCGTTGTCGCTTCAAGCTGTCTCCAAGCATTTCGGTCCGGTCAGGGCGGTCGACGGCATCGATCTCGACATCGGCCAGGACGAGTTTTTTTCGCTCCTGGGCCCCAGCGGGTCCGGCAAGACGACCTTGCTGCGCATCATTGCCGGGCTGGAGCGCCCGACCGCGGGACGCGTCTGTGTGGCCGGCCACGATGTGACATTGATGCCGCCCTATAAGCGGCGCATCGGCATGGTTTTCCAGAATTTCCTGCTCTTTCCGCACAAGACCGTCGCCGAGAATATCGTCTTCCCCTTGCGCATGCAGCGGGTGGAGCGCGCCTCGCGCGATGAAAGGCTGCGCTGGGCCATGAAGCTGCTGCGCCTCGACGGGCTCGCCGAGCGCTATCCGCATGAGCTGTCGGGCGGCCAGCAGCAGCGCGTCTCGCTGGCGCGCGGCCTGATCGCGCGGCCGGCCTTGCTCCTGCTCGACGAGCCGCTCGCCAATCTCGACCGTGAATTGCGGGCCGAGATGGAGGTGGAGATCCGCCGCTACCAGAAGGAACTCAACATCCCCTTCGTCTATGTCACCCACAATCAGGAGGAAGCGCTCACCATGTCGGACCGCATCGCGGTCATGCGTCAGGGTGTTTTCGAGCAGGTCGGCCCGCGTGGTGATGTCTATCGCAAGCCCAGGACCGCTTTCGTCGCGACCTTTGTCGGCCAGTCGAACCAGATGACGGGCACGGCCGAGACGGTGAATGGCCAGGCGCTGGCTCTCACCTGGCAGGGAAGCAGGCTTCTCGTCCCGCATCAGGGCGGCATCGCGCCGGGCGACAAGGTCCGCTTCCTCATCAAATATGAGGATGTCGAGGTTTCCGCCGGACGCCGCCCCGCCGCCGACGGGCGCGGCAACCAACTCGCCGGGCGCCTGCGCGACGTCATCTTCAAAGGCCAGACCGCGAACTACATTGTCAGCTTGGCGGATGGCAGCGAGATCACCGCCAGCGCCTCATCGCGCGACCAGAAGGTCGCCATCGGCGAGACGGTCTCTCTTCATTGGCCCGAGACCGCCGGCATGTGCTTTAGGACATGAGCTATCGTCCGTCCCCCTTCTGGCTGCTGGCGGCGCCCGGCGTCCTTTTCATCCTGCTGACGCTCATCCTGCCGCTGCTCGCCATCTTCATGTTCAGCTTCTGGCGCACCGAAAGCTATGAGCTCTATGCCGACTGGAACCTCGACAATTACCGTGTGCTGTTCGGCGAGCCGGCCTACCGCATCTTCCTGTTGCGTTCGGTCGCGGGCGCGCTGGTGGCGTCGCTTGTCTGTCTTCTCTACGCCTGGCCCGTCGCCTATTTCATTGCCCGCCATGGTGGCCGCTACCGCTTGCTCCTGGTGCTCCTCCTCGCCGCCCCCTTCTTCACTGGCGTGATCCTGCGCATCGCCGCGCTGCAGGGATTGCTCGGACCGGGCGGGCTCATCAACATGGCGCTCGGCATCCTGGGTTTCGAGCCGGTGGCCGCCTTGATGTATACCCAGACCGCCGCCACCATCGGCCATGTCTATCTGTTCGTGCCCTTCATGGTGACGGCGATCTATCTGTCCCTGGTCAATTTCAACTTCGACCTGCTGGAGACGGCGAAGATCAACGGCGCCGGCCCCTGGCGCGCTTTCATCGAGGTGACCTGGCCGCTCAACTGGATCGGTACCGCGATCGGCATCGTGCTGGTCTTCATCCCTTGTCTCGCTTCCGCCGTGACGCCGCGCTTTCTCGGCGGACCCAAGGCCACGTCCTTCGGCATGAGCCTCGGCCAGCAATTCGGCGAGACCGGCACCTGGGCGCTCGGCTCGGCGATGGCCGTCGTCCTCTTCTTCGTATCGCTCCTGGTCATCGTCGTGATGGGCTTCAGCATCAATCTCAAGCGCAGCGGCTTCACCGGCATGGGGGCGAGATGACATCGGTCGGCGATCGAGGGGAAACATTGCGCCGTCTGGCGATGGCGGCGCTGCTCACTCTGCTTTATGTCTTCCTCTATGCGCCGATCGCTTTCGTCGTCTACGCCTCCTTCTCCGCCGATATCGTCTGGCCTTTCCCGCCCTCCTTCACCACGGCCGCCTATGACGAGCTGTTCGGCAATGCGCTCTATTCGGACGCGCTCGCCAACAGCCTCCTGATCGGCTTCGGCAGCGGCCTCGTCTCGATGATCTTGGCGACGGCCGGTGTCATCGCCGTCTTGCGGTTCCCCTCGCGCTGGCGGTCGCTTGTGCTGATCGCCTTCCTGGCGCCGCTCTTCGTAGCGGAGCTGCTGATCGGCATCTCCTCGCTCGCCTTCAATGCCCGCATTCTCGGCCTGCCGGGAAATCTCGTCTCGGCGATCGCCGCCAATGCGGTCGAAGGCACCGCCTTCGCCTTCCTCATCGTGCTTGCCCAACTCGTACGCTACGACTGGCAGATGGACGATGCGGCGATGGTGTTCGGCGCGACGCCAGCACGCTGCTTCTGGGAAGTCACCTTGCCCACCATCTGGCCGAGCCTCTTCGGCGCCTTCCTGATCAGCTTCATTCTCGCCTTCAACAATCTCGAAATCTCCTTCTACAATCTGGGCGCCATACCGACCTTGCCTTCGGTCGCCTGGGGCTCGCTGCGCTTCGGCCTCGGGCCCGAGCTCTTTGCCCTGGCGGCACTCACCAATGGCCTGGTGTTCACGATCTTCGCGCTCATGTATGTGCTGATGCGCACCGGCCTCGTCAGATTCGGCTATCGCGGTCGCTGATCAGGGCAGGTTGAAGCCGCTTGAAGCCCTGGTGCGTTCTATGTATGGGGGGTCAACCACAGTTCGATTTCCGGAGAGGGGCAATGTCGTTGAGCAGAGCCGTCGGCCTTTGCGTCGCCATCCTGTTGAGCCTGGGGTCTGCCGGCGCGGTCCGTGCCCAGGCCTCTGACGAAGTGACGGCGGCGATCGCCCAGTATTCGGCCGAGTATGGCGTGCCCGAGGGCTTGGTGCACAGAATCGTCAAGCGCGAGAGCAAATACAATCCGCGAGCCTATCATGGCGGCAATTGGGGCCTCATGCAGATCAAATATGCGACTGCCCGCACCATGGGCTACCGCGGCCCGGCCAAGCGTCCACTCACGCCACAGGCCAGATGTTCGCCGTTTCACAGTGAGGCGCGACGCGTCATCAAAGTCGCACAACATCGCCTGCGGAACTGGAACACGTGACGTCCACTGCCAAACCAGTTTGCGGTGATCCAGCGAGGCCGACCGCACTAACCCCTCGGGACAACGCTTTAGAAGGCTGTTGAAGAAGTCTGTAGCGGCGCGGCTTTTGGTGTGATTCGGTGTTTTCGGTGGGATTTAGCCGGGAGCGTCGAATGCGCGGTGTGGATGGCGGATCGGGATCTATGCGACGCCAATGGAAACTCAGGTGGACCATGGGCACACCTACTCAGCGCATCCCATAGCGGCAACCGTTGGCCTGGAAGTAGGGCCTTTCTAGCCGGCTGCGTGGGTCTGCAAGCAAACTAAATCCAACCTTGTTGTTTGGCGAACTTCGATTTTCCAAAATAAGATTGACGAATTGCTCGACTTTAGAGTTCTCACCTAGCATTCAGTACAACATATGCCCTGCTCTAGTTAGGAGGGTCAGTTCGCCGATGTATCGCTGCTATTCCACCTCAGCCGCGCCCAGATAGATCCGGCCCACCTCGGGATTGCCGGCAATGGACTCGGATGTTCCGTCGAGCCTGTTACGACCCTCGGCGAGAACATAACACCGGTTCGAAATGGCAAGGGCCTTATGCGCGTTCTGCTCAACGAGCAGCACCGCCACTCCTTCGCGGTCGCTTATTTCGCGGATGTTTTTGAAAACATCGTCGGTCGCCTTTGGCGACAGGCCTGCACTTGGTTCGTCAAGCAACAACACCTTGGGGGACGCCATTAGAGCGCGGCCAAGCGCCACCACCTGCTGCTGACCGCCGCTCAGCCTGCCGGCCTGTGCCTTCCAATAGTCGTCGAGTGCAGGGAGAACCTTCCGCACGGCCGCCTGACGCCCCTCGACCGATCCCGCGACTGCGAACAGGCCCATAAGGAGATTCTCTTCCGTCGTCATGGTAGCGAAGACGTTCCTAACCTGCGGAACGTATCCAACGCCGTCGCGCAGACGGTCCCTCGTCGTCGCTCGGGTGATATCGTTGCCGGCAAGTCTGATCGTACCGGCCTTGGGCGCGATCAGGCCGGCCAGCGTCTTGAGTAGCGTCGACTTTCCGCAACCGTTCGGGCCGATGACCGTGACGATTTCACCTGGCTGCAGACGAACCCCCACGCCATGCAGGATCTGCATCTCACCGTAGCCGGCGACAAGGCCTTCGGCCACAAGCACGTCCGAATGCGTCATACTTCCACCCCGCCGAGATATGCATCCAGCACCTGTTTGTTCTGCTGGATCTCCGAGGGTGTTCCGGTGGCGATGACATGCCCCCTGTCGAGCACAATCACACGCTCGCAAAGTTCCATGATCACGTTCATGTTGTGCTCGATGATCAGAAGCGTAATGCCCGAGGCGTGCAGCTTCTGCATGACCTTCATGAGATGGCGGATCAACGTCGGATTGACCCCCGCCGTCGGTTCGTCAAGCAGCATGAGTTTCGGCTGGCTCATCAGGCAACGTCCGAGCTCTAGCAACTTCTTCTGTCCGCCCGACAGAAGCGCTGCGGGATGCTCCGCCTTCTCGCCAAGCCCTATAGTTTGCAGAATCTCTCTGGCAGCCTCGGCATTGGCCTTCTCCTCGAGGCGAACGCGTGAACCAGGTAGCACCAAGGGCAGGATCCGATCGCCAAACTGGTTCTCCGGAACCAACATGAGGTTCTCCAGTACGGACATGCGTTTCAGTTCTCTCGGGATCTGGAACGTTCGCCGCAGGCCGAGCCGGGCGATGCCATGCGCACTCATGTCGTCGATCCTGCGCCCGTCGAAATGGATCTCGCCACTGTCAGGCGCTGTAAAACCGCTGACCATATTGAACACCGTCGACTTGCCAGCGCCGTTTGGACCAACGAGGCCGGTTATCGAACCAGTTTTGACGGAGATATCGCACCTATCTACGGCCTGAAGGCCGCCGAAACGGCGGTTGAGCCCCTTTATGTCCAGGATAGTCGTCATGCCTGTTTCCCCGGGCGATACCGGATGGCCACGATCACCATCAGGGCCAGTCCAAGCGCGACCAGTCGAAGGGCCGCGAGTTGAACGCCGTCGACGAAGGTGACATAATCCTTGAGTAGCCGCGTGCCTTCAAGAAGAGCCGCCACAATGGCAGTGCCGCCAAGCGTAGCCAGGCTAGAGCCTTGGGTGCCAATCAGCACGGCGGCCAAGACGTATATCGACACATTGGGGCCGAACATGTCTGGTGAGATGTAGGTCAGGTAGCTTGCAAAGAATGCACCGCCTATTCCTGCCAGCGCCGCACCGAGGACGAAGGCCCAAGTTTTGTACGCGAGCGTAACCTTCCCCACCGACGCGACGACGGTCTCGTCTTCGCGGATTGCCCGAAGCGTTCGCCCTATCGGAAAACGCTCGAGCCGGCGGCTGAACCAGAATGCCAACCCAAGGATCACACTTGCGATCAGCAGGAAAGAAAGCTCCGAACCTAATCCTGGAATGGTCGCGGGCCGCGGAATTCCCGCAACGCCATCCGGCCCGCCTGCGATCCATTTCTCGTTCAGGAAAATCAACCTGATGAATTCGCTGAGACCGAGCGTCACAATGGCCAGATAATCCTCTCTAAGCCTTGGTGTAAGAAGCGCCACCGCGCCACCAAGCACGCTGCTGAGCAGTGCCGCCAGCACCACCGCCGGTAGGAACGGAAGTCCCGCCTTTGTAGTGAGCGCAGTGACATAGGCGCCAACGGCAAAGAACGCCACCTGCCCCAAATTGATGAGGCCGGTGAGGCCCCATTGTATGTTGAGCCCTAGCGCGACAAAGCCATAGATCGCCGCGAAAATCAGGATCGCAATGAAATAGTCGATCACGATTCAGCTCCCGGTCCGGATCAGGCCGCTTGGCCGCACCAGCAGAACAAGCGCCAGTACGAGGAAGGCGAGTGCGGTCTTGTAGGTTGCAGGCAACGCCAGCAGGCTAAATTCGGAAACAAGCGCCAGCAGCAATGCTGCTAGTCCGGCGCCAACGACACTCCCCAGCCCGCCAAGGATCGCCACGGCGAAGAGCGGGATCAAAACGCGCCAGCCTAACAGCGGCGTAAGCGTCGTTTCGGTGGCAAGCGCGACGCCGCCAATAGCGGCCAGGAACGCACTGGCAAAAATGACGCCGCCATAGACAACCTCTGGACGGACGCCGGTAACGATCGCCAGCTCCGGATTGGTAGACGTCGCGCGGACGGCGCGCCCGAAGTCTGTCGTGCGCATGGCGATGACAACGGCAGCGAGGATCAGCACCACAGCGACGGCGATCGTGATCTGGACAGGCGTTATGACGAAGCCCGCGAAGACAAATGGGCGAACGAGCTCGATCGGATACTGGAGCGGACTATTACCCCAGATGAAACGGACGAGATTCTGCAGCAGGATCATTAGGCCCAACGAGAGAAGCACCGGGGGTAGCGTGCCGGCCTGCCGAACAAAGCGGAATACGGTCTGATCGAATGCCAGGGCGATGAGGCCAGTGAGGGACGCCGCCAAGATGGCGGCGAGCCAGAGCGGCAAGGAAAGCCCACAGAAGAAAAGCGCGAGATATGCGCCCAGCGTCATGAACTCCGGGATCGCGAAGTTCGGATAACGCAGGACGCCGTAGATCAGGGAGATCGCCGCTGCCGGCAATGCCCAGATGGCGGCTGAGACCAGCGCTGAAATCAGGTATATTTGAAATTCGAACACCGGCTTGCTTTCAACGTTCGGGTGCCGCGCGGGGCGGCGCCCGACAGATGGAACTGGGTGACAAACGCCTCAGAACACGACGTCGCTGATCTGGCCCACAGGCGTGATCTTGCCGTCCTTCACTTCGGACACACGGAAGTTGGCCTTGACGATGTTGCCGTCCGCGTCGAAGTCGATCGGACCGGAAGCCCCTTCGTAGTCGATGTCGTCGCCCTTGCGGAGAAGCTCGACGCCTTCGGCGAAGGAGCTGACTTTGGTGCCACCAGGACCTGAAATCTTCTTCACGGCTTCCATGAGTTCGGTGCCGTCGGTTGATTTCGCCGCTTCGATTGCCAATGCGAGCAGGACAAGCTGATCGTATGCCTGAGCGCCGAAGGAGTAGTAGCGATCGCCGCCGAGCACCTTGGACAGCCGCTGGTAAGCAGGCGAGGTTTCCGCGACGCCTTCCTCGACCAGCAGCAGACCTTCGGCGGCAGGACCGGCGTTCTTGATCAGTTCCTGGCTGACTGCAAAGCCTGGAACGATGAAGCGTCCCGACAGGCCGGACTGATACGCGGCCTTGAGGACGGCCGTGATATCTGGCTCGTATCCGGAAATGTGGATGAAGTCGGGATTGTCGGCGAATGCCTTGCTCACTTCGGTCCGGAAGGTGGTCTGATCCTCGTTGTATGTCGTGAAGCTGGTCACTTCACCACCACGCTCGATGAAGCGCTGGCGGAACGCTTCAACCGTCATTTCGGTGAAAGGAACGTTCAGGCCCAGCACTGCAGCACGCTTCCATCCCTGCTGATTGGCGTATTCGGCATAGGCCTTGCCGAAGAGAAGATCGTCGGGCTCGGTCCGGAACACATATCCGTTCTTCTGGACTTCGGTGATCCTGCTGGCGCCTGACGTGGAAAACTGGACGATCTTCTTTTCCTGGACAATCGGGGCGACGGCGAGCGTAACGCTACTTGCCCACGTCCCGATGATCGCGGAAACCTTGTCGACGTCGACCAGCTTGCGAGCGCCTCGCACGGCGACTTCCGGACTGGTCTCGTCGTTCTCCTCGATCAATCTGATCTGGCGGCCAAGCGGCCCGCCCGCGGCATTGATTTCTTCGAGCGCGACTTTCGCCGAGGCCATCATCTCCTGACCAAAGGAGCCGCCGGCGCCCGAAAGCGGCATCAACACACCAACGGTAATCTGCCCGTCCTGGGCGGAGGCCCAATCCATGCCCGGCGCCACCGTCAAGGAAACCGCACCAAACGTAACCGCCAGCAAAGCGCGACGGCTGATCGAGTTGAAGCCCAAATGTCCGATATTCATTGTCTCACTCCCTGTGAACACAGAACCCAATGTTGCCTACGAAGTAGTCAGAGCCGCCGATGAGACCACCGGCGGCCCTGTGGAATTAGAACCCTATGTCTCGCGGGAAGTCGGTGATGCAGCGCGACCCGGTCTCTGTGACGATCAGGACGTCCGAGTGACGGAAGCCGCCAAGGCCCGGGATGTAGACGCCGGGCTCAACCGAATTGGCCATGTTCGGCAGAAGCTTCGTCGGGTTGTAGATACGAAGCTCGCCCTTTTCCTCGCGGCCAGCGGAGCCGATCATGATGCCGTGAGCATGTCCGGTTCCGTGCCTGATGTATTTCACCAGATCGTACTTCTGGAGGATATCGCGGGTCAGCCTGTCGATCTCCGACATCGCGATGCCGGGCTTGAGCGCCTCCTTGCCAGCGCCGAACGCTTCGTTGACAGCATCGAGCGGGCGCCTGACCTCAGGGGTTGGCTCGCCGAATACGAAGGTGCGCTCGAGTTCCGCGCAATAGCCCCAGACAACAGGAAAAATATTGAGCGATACCAGATCACCACGCCTCAACCGACGGCTTGTCGGATGAAGGTGCGGCACCATCGTGTGGTCGCCGAACTGCGCATATGCGTAGGTGCTGGTCAGACCATTGTCCGAAAGCGCACCCATTGCCTTGTTGACCGCAGCGACCGCATGGGCCGCAACCGCCAGTTCGGTGACGTTGTCCTGCATCGCCTCAAGAAACGCATCGGCGCCGATCTTGGAGAGAGCCGCACCCAGTTCAAGCAGACGAATCTCCTCGTTGGACTTGACCAGCCGCAATTCCTCGACTGCGGGGCCGATCTCGACAAGCTCGGCCTCCCGGAATCGAGCCTGCAATGCGCGGAAAAGTCCCACCGGCAGCAAGGTTTCCTCGATGCCCAGCCGAATCTTGGCCGAGCCGCGACGGGCGATGAAATCGGCGCAAAGCTTCAGGCTTGCCTGAACAACGTTTTCGTCGTCGCCATAGCTCAGAACCTCGTCGAACGAGCTATGCTCCTGCATGTTCTCGAGCTCGATGGCTGCGCCGCAGACGGCGCTCGAACCAGAAACCGGCAGGATCGCCCACATAGGACGCCCCCACTCAGACAGCAACGGCACGCCGCTCATGTAAAACACGCTGTCAGCCGTATGCAGGAAGGCGACATCGACCTTCTGCGCGGCAAGCTTTGCACGGAAAGCCTCGATGCGGCGCGACATCTCAGGCTTTGAAAAGGCTGGCATTTCTTGCAACTCCACTAAGTTTTTTGGGGGGTTATTCTTGCTTGTTGTCGACGGGCTCTGGACCGAGCCCGGCCACACCAATCAATCCGTCGTTCTTGATGTTCTGGAGGATCATTAGCGAATTGGAGTCCTTGATCCCCTCTACGGCCGCAAGTTCGACCAGTATGAAGTCGTAGAGGTCGCGGAGCGTTTCGAAGCAGGCCTTGCAGATAAGGTCGTATGGGCCCGTCGTGACCGCCACGCTGTCGATGAACGGGTATCGCCGAAGCACCTCGGCGACCTTGGTGATGGCATCCCGCTCCACATCTATGCCTATGAACGCCGACGCCTCGTAGCCGAGGTCCACGGGATCCGCGGTCGCGCGGATACGAACCCTGCCGTCCTGGGTGAGTTGCGTCAGTTTCTTGCGAACCGTGGGTTCGCTCAGATCTAAACGACGGGCCATCTCCGCTGTCGACATACGCCCATCCTCCTGCAACAGGCGGACAATCTGCATTTCCGTATGATCGAACCGTCGCGGTTTCACGGTACCACCCTCTCAAACGTCCATTATATGGAATCGGAAATATATTTCAATATAAATTTTCTGATACCGTAATTATAGATACAAATTTTTTGTTAAAAGACATTAATACACCCCGCCGTGCGAACGCTGCAATCCGCCAGTATGCATCTGCGGCAAACGCAGCAACGGCTATTAGAGCGGGTTTTAGTCCGGGCGAGCAGGACGATCCCGAGCAAGGACGGATTTGGTGCGCCGATGCCCAATGTCTCTATCAAATTGGACAATGTCGACGAGGTGTGCGGTCGTACGCGAGAATTTGGCTACCCTCTCGTTCATGATCTAACCGACAAGCCCGGGACATTTATGCTGGGCCAGCGAGTCCGTAGTGGGTCAGCCCAAGACATCAGATGCTATCCGCACGGGGAAGACCAGAGATCCAGCGGCATCCCGCAAAGTTTCTCTTTCCCGATCCTTCGGCCCCCACCGCAATCGCGGCGTTAGATATGGTTAGAACCGTGCCCCTGAGTGTGCCATATTTAGTGAACGGAAGCGCCTCCAGCTTGACACGGACATCTTGTCCTTCGCGCACAAAACCCATGTCCTTGTTGAGCAGTATGGCTTCGATTTCGAGCGCAATGCCGTCGGGCACCAGCACCATCAACTGCTGCCCGGCTTTGGCCGAGCCTCTTCGGCGCCTTCCTGATCAGCTTCATTCTCGCCTTCAACAATCTCGAAATCTCCTTCTACAATCTGGGCGCCATACCGACCTTGCCTTCGGTCGCCTGGGGCTCGCTGCGCTTCGGCCTCGGGCCCGAGCTCTTTGCCCTGGCGGCACTCACCAATGGCCTGGTGTTCACGATCTTCGCGCTCATGTATGTGCTGATGCGCACCGGCCTCGTCAGATTCGGCTATCGCGGTCGCTGATCAGGGCAGGTTGAAGCCGCTTGAAGCCCTGGTGCGTTCTATGTATGGGGGGTCAACCACAGTTCGATTTCCGGAGAGGGGC
Organism: uncultured Aestuariivirga sp.; assembly: GCA_964537655.1. Taxonomy (GTDB): domain Bacteria; phylum Pseudomonadota; class Alphaproteobacteria; order Rhizobiales; family Aestuariivirgaceae; genus Taklimakanibacter. The sequence continues at coordinate 16,189 of CAZICN010000011.1, read as the reverse complement.
AATGTCGTTGAGCAGAGCCGTCGGCCTTTGCGTCGCCATCCTGTTGAGCCTGGGGTCTGCCGGCGCGGTCCGTGCCCAGGCCTCTGACGAAGTGACGGCGGCGATCGCCCAGTATTCGGCCGAGTATGGCGTGCCCGAGGGCTTGGTGCACAGAATCGTCAAGCGCGAGAGCAAATACAATCCGCGAGCCTATCATGGCGGCAATTGGGGCCTCATGCAGATCAAATATGCGACTGCCCGCACCATGGGCTACCGCGGCCCGGCGAAAGGCCTGCTCGATGTCGACGCCAATCTGAAATATGGTGTGAAGTACTTGGCCGGGGCCTATCTTGTCGCCGGCGGCAATGAGAAGAAAGCGCTGCGCTATTATGTCAGCGGCTATTATTATGTCGCCAAGCGCAAAGGTCTCCTTGAGGAAACGGGACTGAAGCGGAAGCGCTGACATATGGCATTTTCGACAAGCCACATCACTACCCCCTTCGTCATGGCCGGGCTTTGACCCGTCCATCCAGCCCAAACATCGAGCGACTGCCAGGCGGAAACACTGGATGGCCGCCTCAAGGGCGGCCATGACGAGTTGGGAGATGACATAGAGCGCCACATCATGTCGGGGAATCTCTATTCGGTCTTTGCTGCGCGCGCTCCCGCCGACGGGTCGAAGACCTTCATCGAGCGGCCGGACGGATCTCGTCTCACTTATGCCGATGTCGAGAGCGGCACGGCGCGCATCGCCAATATAATGAAGGGCCTGGGCCTCGGGCCCGGCGATCGTGTCGCCGTCCAGACCGACAAGAGTGCTGAAGTCCTCTTGCTTTATCTCGCCTGTCTCAGATCCGGCATCGTCTATATTCCGCTGAACACCGCCTATATGGTGGCCGAGCTGCGCTATCTCCTGGCCGATGCCGAGCCGCGGCTTTTTGTGTGCAGGCCCGAGCGTCAGGCTGAAACGGCCGAACTCGGACGCGAAATCGGCCTGGCCCATATCCGCACGCTTGGCGCATCCGGCTTGGGAACGCTGCTCGCCGACTACGAAACAGCCGGGGCGTCGTTCGACGATCACCCTTGCGCGAGTGATGATCTGGCGGCGATCCTCTACACATCGGGCACGACCGGCCGGTCGAAGGGCGCCATGCTGAGCCACGGTAATCTGGCGTCGAATGCGCAGACCCTGACCGAAGCCTGGCGCTTCACCAGCGAAGACCGCCTTCTCCACGCGTTGCCGATCTTCCACACCCATGGGCTATTCGTGGCGACGAACATCGTTCTGATGGCGGGCGCATCCATGCTGCTTCTGCCGGCTTTCGACGTCAGGGAGATCCTGCGCCTGCTGCCGCGCGCCACGGCCATGATGGGTGTGCCGACATTCTATACGCGCCTCCTGGCCCAGGCTGATTTCACCGCCGATGTGGCGAGCAACATCCGCCTCTTTGTTTCGGGCTCGGCTCCCCTGGCCGCCACGACACATCGCGAATTTTTCGAGCGCACCGGCCATGCCATTCTCGAGCGCTATGGCATGACCGAGACGAACATGAACACGTCCAATCCCTACAAGGGTGATCGCGTGCCCGGCAGTGTCGGCCTGCCCTTGCCGGGTGTCGATATCCGCATCGCCGATCCGGCGAGCGGCGAGGAAGTGCCGTCAGGCGATGTCGGCCAGATCGAGATCAGGGGTCCCAATGTCTTCAAGGGCTATTGGCGCTCGCCCGAAAAGACCAGGGCCGAATTCCGGCCCGACGGTTTCTTCATGTCGGGTGATCTGGGCTTCAGGGACGACAAGGGTTACGTCCACATTGTCGGGCGTAACAAGGATCTCATCATTTCGGGTGGCTTCAATGTCTATCCGGCCGAGGTCGAAGCCGTCATCGAAGAGATTGCCGGCGTCGCGCAATGCGCGGTGATCGGCGCCCCGCACCCCGATTTCGGCGAAGCGGTGGTCGCCGTCGTGGTGCCGAAGTCAGGCGTGATGCTGACGCCGGAGGACATCGCCAGGGCCACGGCGGAGCGGCTCGCCAATTACAAGCGCCCGAAACGCATTGTCATCGCTGCCGAGCTGCCGCTCAACGCCATGGGCAAGGTGCAGAAGAACATCCTGCGCCAGCAGTATGAGGCGGCGTTCCGCTAGAGCATCGGTCCGGAAAGGGTACGCGGTTTCCGGACAAGCCGATGCGCAAATCAAAGAGATAGATGTGGAGCCAATAGGTTGTCCTCAGCGATGCTGACCGGGAATCTCGAAGGAGCGGTCGATTTCGAGCCGCGAATGGTAAGATGGCGGCAGGTTGAGATCGCTCAGGTCGTGATGGCTCAGATTGAGGGCATCGAGCCTGGGGATCGCCGAACGGCCGGAGGCGGAACGGCTCTGGACCATCGAAAACAACCGGAAAAGGCGGGATGTCAGGGTCATGGCGGGTCTCGTTTCTTCCTGTAAGCCATCGAATTGATGGTCAATATGATCCCCATTTTCCTTCGTTTCCAACGCGAAATAAGGTATAAGCCATCAAATGTACTTATGGGTCAGAGATGGCTGAAACCCCTCCCCTGCAGGCCGTGAAGGTCTTTGATGCGGTCGCCCGTCATCTGAATTTCACCAAGGCCGCAAGCGAGCTGAACATGACGCAGTCGGCTGTCAGCTATCAGGTGAAGCTGCTCGAAAGCTTCATTGGCGCACCGCTCTTCCTGCGCGAGGCGCGCGGTGTCGCTCTGAGCGAGCAGGGCAGGCTGGTGGCGCCCATGGTGCGCCGGGCGTTGAATGATCTGTCGCAGGCCTTCCAGTCGGCCAGGGCCGAGACCACCAATCTCCTGGTGATCTCGACCATGCAGACTTTCGCCTCGACCTGGCTCGCGCCGCGCATCGGCAGTTTCCAGATGCATAATCCCGACATCGCCGTCAGGCTCGATGTCTCGTCGCATCTCGTCGACTTCCATGCCGATGGCGTCGATGCCGCGATTCGCTCAGGCAAGGGAAGCTGGTCCGGGCTCAAGAGCCATCTTCTGGGCGGCGGCAATTTCACCGTCGTCTGCAACCCGCTCTACTACGAAAAGATCGGCAGGCCGAAGACTCCGGCCGGTCTCACCGACTGCATCTTCATTGGTCCGCGCGATGAATGGTGGCCGGTCTGGTTCGCCGCGGCGGGACTGAAGCCGCCCGCTGCCCTGGCGCGGCCGGGAGTCGATGTCGAAACCCAGCAAATGGCGGCCGTGCTCGCCGCCGCCGGCCACGGCCTGGCGCTGGTGCATCCGGGTTTCGTGATGCAGGAATTCAAGGAAGGCAAACTCATCCAACCCTTCGAGGTGATGGCATCGACCGGCTTCAATTATTATCTCGTCTATCCTGATGGCGGCCGGCTGCCGCGCAAGACCGCTCTGTTCAGGGACTGGATCCTGGCCGAGGCCGGGCAGATGGCAACCTGAGCATCGGACAGAAACGGCGCGGCTTTATTCCGTGAGCGTCCGGAGTGCTGCGGTCGTGGCAGGTGTTTCGCAGGGGCCGCCCGGCAACGGCGCGCCGCGCTGATCCGCCATCGGCAAACATTCCAGTTTCGTCCAGGCGACGAGGCGTTCGGCGACCGCCTGTTTGAGCTTCGGATCATATTTCATGAGATTGAAGCTCTCGGCGAACCACAGGCCGTCATTGGCCATGCGGATGATCGTGGCGAAGACCGGATCGAGGCCGTCCGCCTGGATGGCCGCCTGGTGGCGCTGGCCCTGCTGACGCACTGGTTCGACGCGCTCCGGAAAATTGGTCAATGCCGCGGTGATGGCACCATTGACCTTGTCGAAGGTCTTGCCGGTGATCGCCTCGCCATTGAGGGTCGCCGTCACATAGGCGCGGATCTTGCGGCCCAGCGTTTCCTTGTCTTCATGGATCGCATCGGCCCAGGCCGTATCGAAGCGCGCGACGAAGCGCTCGATCATCGCCGCAGTGAGCGCCTCCTTGCAGTCGAAATGATAGAGAGTGGTGCCCTTGCTGACCCCGGCTTCCGATGCCAGCGCATCAAATGTCAGGGCGTTCACGCCATCCCGATCGACGATGATCTCTGCCGCATCGAGAATGAGATCGCGGGTATTCCGCTTGGTCTTGCCTTTCCCCATAAAATCACTATACCGTCCAGTCAGTACAAAGCAAGTGCCTTTATGGTTACGGGAGATCAATGGCCTACAAATCCTCGCCGCGGCCCACTTTCACCGGCGCGACTCATATTCCCTATTCCGGGGTGACCCGGTTCCTGTGGGGCGACGAGACGGCAGGCTTCGTCGATGACTGGATCTATGCCTCGACCGACAAGATCCATCAGCTGGTCTTCGGCCTTCCGGCCTATGGCGCATTCCGTCATTCCAAGGATCGCCCGACAGTCTTTGGAGCAGACGAAGTCCTATACGTATTGGAAGGCGTTTTGGGTTCAGCCAATCCGGAAACGGGCGAAGTTCATGTCGCCAAGGCCGGCGAGGCCATCTTTTTCCGCAAGGACACCTGGCATCATGGCTTCAGCCTTTCGGCCGAACCCCTGCGGGTGCTCGAATACTTCGCCCCGCCGCCCTCGACCGGGACGTCGGGGCCTTATGCCCGCACCAGGCCCTATGTCGAGGAGGCGAAATACCGGCAGAGCGAGTTCATCGGCCGCTGGCCGATGGCCGCCGTCGAGCAGCGCAGCGGTGCCACCATGCGGGTGATGCGAGACGCCGACCTTCTGTGGGAACTCGCCGGCAAGGACCAGGGCATGCTTACCGGCCTCTATGCCGCGACCGAGCATCTGACCGTCGGCCGCAGTGTGGTGACGCCGGGCCGGGCCTCAGCACTCGAGGCGCATGGCGGTGACGAATGCCTCTATCTGATCTCCGGCACCCTCAATGTTCTCGTTCCCGAAAGAGACGGACAGACCTGGTTCGAGGTCCATCCCAGGGATGGCTTCTTCATTCCGGCGGGCGAGAAGCATCAATACTGGAACATGGGCAAGGAGCCCGCCATCTTCGTCTTCGGCGTCGCTCCCGATTTTCAGGTGAAGTCATGAACAACGCCATTGGCATCGACATCGGCGGCAGCAAGACGGCAATCGGGGTCATCGATCAGGATACCGGCGCCGTCCTCACCGAGGTGGTCTTCGACACGCCGGCCCTGGGCGAGACCGGCCAACCCTATGTCGACCGGATGAAGGCGATCGTCGCACGTCTGCGCGAGGAGGCCGAGGTTTCCAAGATCGGCATCGGCTTGTGCGAGTTGGTCGACAATGCCGGCCGGATCGTCAGCGCCCATCGCGTTCACGTGACGGACGCGCAGCTGCGCGAGGCCTTCTATGATTTCGAGACCGTGGTCATCGAATCCGATGTTCACGCCGCTGCCCTGGCGGAGGCGAAATTCGGCGCCGGTCGCGACATGAAGCAGTGGGTCTATGTCAATGCCGGCACCGGCATATCGAGCGTGCTGATGAAGGGATCCGATTGCTACAATGGCGCCCATGGCTGGGCCATCTGCCTCGGCATGAGCCCGGTCGACCTTGCCGGGGGCAAGGAGAGCGGCGAACCGGACTTCATCGAGGATCGCGCCGGCGGTGCGGGGCTCGTGCGCAAGGCGCAGGAAGCCGGGCTCGCGCTCGACACGGCTTGGGAACTGCTGGCCGCCGCCGAGCGCGGTGAAGGCAAGGCGGTGCGCGTGCTTGAGAAAGGTGGGCACATTCTCGGCAACGCCATAGCACTTCTGGTGAACATGCTCGATCCGCAGCGCGTCGTCGTCGGCGGCGGGCTGGCGAGCCTCGATGGTCCCTATTGGCGCGCCCTTGGCGAGGCGGCCCGGCACTGCATCTGGCACAGGCCCGCCAAGGACGTGCAGATTCGCCAGTCGCTGCTCAAGGGCCGTGCCGGCATGATCGGCGCGGCACTCGCCAACGGCCGGATATGAGGCTATAGGCCAGTCACCAACTCAATCTTGTGAGAGCATGTGATGAAGGCGCGCGTTCAGTGGCTCGAAGGCCGGACATTCGTGGGGGAATCGGGCAGCGGTCATGCCGTCGTCATGGATGGCGCACCTGAGGCGGGCGGCCGCAATCTCGGCATCCGGCCGATGGAGATGCTGCTCGTTGGCCTTGCCGGCTGCACCGCTTTCGATGTCGTCCATATTCTGGAGAAGGGCCGCGAGGCGATCACCAGCTGCGATGTCGAGGCGACGGCCGAGCGCGAAAAGACCGACCCCAAGATTTTCACCGCCATCCATCTCACCTATCGGCTGAAAGGCCGCAAGCTTAAGGAAACGGCGGTCGAGCGTGCCATAAATCTCTCCGCCGAAAAATATTGCTCGGCCTCGATCATGCTCGCCAAGACCGCCAGGATCACTCATTCCTGGACGGTGGAAGAAGAAGCGTGAGCTTTTACCCTCTCCGCAAGGGGGAGGGGAATTGTCACCGTAGTGCCAGACCTGTGCCCGGATCGAAGAAATGCGCCCGGTCCATGTCGACTCCGATAGTGATCGCCGCACCTTTGTCGGGCAGTTGCCGCGGATCGATGCGCGCGGTAATTCGGTTGGAGGCCGAGAGGCCTTCCGTTTCTTTCCTTCCCGGCAGGTCGAAGAAGACGAAGGCGTCCGCTCCCGTCATCTCGGTGATGAGGACCTCGCTTTTCAGGCCGCCGGCGGCCGGATTGGGATAGAGGAAGGCTTCAGGGCGCACGCCCAATATGAGGTCGCGGCCGATCCAGCCTTCAAGGAAAGGACGCGCCGCCAGCTGCGCCGGGGTCAGCGGCAGCGACATGCCGGTTCCCGTGACTTCACAATGAAACGCCTTGCCTTTGCGCGTCGGCCTGACGGTGATGAAGTTCATGGCCGGTGATCCGATGAAGCCGGCGACGAACAGATTGACCGGCTTCTCATAGAGCTCGCGCGGGGCGGCGCATTGCTGGAGGTTGCTCTGGCTCGCGTCGGCGACCGGACGCAGCACCGCAACGCGATCGCCCATGGTCATCGCCTCGACCTGGTCATGCGTCACATAGAGCGTGGTGACGCCGAGCCTGGCATTGAGGAGCTTCAATTCGGCGCGCATCTGCACGCGCAGCTTGGCATCGAGATTGGAGAGCGGTTCGTCCATGAGGAAGCATTGCGGATCGCGCACGATGGCGCGGCCCATGGCGACGCGCTGGCGCTGGCCGCCCGACAGCGACCCCGGCTTCTTGTGGATATAGGGCATGAGATCGAGCGTGCGCGCCGCCTGCTCGACCTTCTCCCTGATGGTGTCCTTCGGCACCTTGCGCTGGCCGAGACCAAACGCCATGTTCTCGAACACGCTCATATGCGGATAGAGCGCATAATTCTGGAACACCATGGCGATGTCGCGGTCGCCGGGGCCGAGATCGGTGACATCCTTGCCGCCGATGGCGATGCGGCCTTCGGTCAGCGTCTCGAGTCCGGCGGCACCGCGCAGAAGCGTGGACTTACCGCAGCCCGAGGGACCGACGAGCACCAGGAACTCGCCGTCCCTGACGTCGAGATCGACGCGCGACAGCGCCAGCGTGCCGTCGCCGAAGCGTTTGCCGACCGAATGAAAGCTGAGGGAAGCCATTACCGCGATCTCTTCGGGAGTTTGATGGTCTCACCGGTCCTGGCCGCCTCCTCGATGGCGGTGAGGACGCGGGTGACCTGCAAGCCATCCTCGGCATCGGCGAGGACCGGCGTATCGAGCGTCACCGCGTCGGCAAAGCGCGCGATCGCCTCCATGACGAAGCCGCCGATGCGCCCGCCGCCCGCCGGCGTCACGCCCAGCATGTCGCCGGAGCGCAGACCTGCGCCGGTATACTTCTTGAACGTGCCGTTCTGCGCCGTGTCGATGGCGAGCGAACCCTTCTCGCCGACGATCTCGACCTTGAAGTCGAAGACGAGCGGCAGGTCGCGCGGCAGGACCCAGCTGTTTTCGAGCGAGACGACCGTGCCATTGTCGAATTCGAGCAGCGCCATGTGCACATCCGCGGTATTGACGCCCTGTGAGGCGAGGAAGCCATGGCGCTTCATCGCCTGCACCCGCACGACTTCCGAGCCGAGCGTGAAGCGCAGGGCATCGACGGCATGGCTGCCGAGGAACCACAAAGCCGAAGACTTGGCGGCCCAGCTCAGAAGCTCGAACGGCACGAAGAGTGTGTTGGAAAGCCGGGCCGAGGCATGCAGCGGCAGGCCGATCTCGCCCGCGCCGATCGCTTCCTTGACCGCATGGACGGCTGGATTGACCCGGTTGTGGAAGTCGACCATGACCTTGGTCTTGCCCTTGGCGGCGAGCTCGGCGATCGTCGCCGCTTCGGCAAGCGTGGTGGCAAGCGGCTTTTCGCTCAGCACATGTTTGCCAGCCTTGATCGTCGCCAGCACGATGTCGCCATGGGCGAAATCGGGCGTCGCCACCGTCACGGCCTCGACATCGGGATCTTCGATCAGTTGGCGGTAATCCGTATAGGCCTTGCGCGCTCCGAACTGCTCCTGCATGGCCTGCGCGCGCTCGGGGTTGAGATCGCAGACCGCCGCAAGCTCCGCATTGGGCAGCGCGTTGAGCGTCTTGCAGTGGAACGAGCCCCACAGTCCGGCGCCGACGACGCCGAAGCGGGTTTTGGTGTGTGATGTCTTGGAAGTTGCCTGCATGTCAGCCCTTTACTGAACCAAAAGTGAGTCCGCGCACGACATAGCGGTCGAGCGCCAGGAAAATGAGCATCGGCGGGATCATCGCGGCGACGGCGGCCGCGGCGATAAAGCCCCAGGTGACGCCGGCGGTGCCGAAATAGCTCAGCGTGCCGACCGGCAGCGTCGCCGTCGCGCGGTTGCTCAGGACCAGCGGGAAGGCGGCGTTGTTCCAGGAGAAGACGAAGGCGAACATCGAGGTGACGATGACGCCCGGCAGAATGAGCGGCAGCACGATGCGCCGCAGGATCGTGGCCGTCGACGCGCCATCGACACGCGCCGCTTCCTCGATCTCGACCGGCACTTCGTCGATGAAGCTGCGCAGCAGCCAGATCGAGAACGGGATGGTCAGCGTCTGCAGGATGAGGATCATCGAGAAATAGCTGCCCTTGAGCCCGACGACGCTGGCAAGGATCGAATAGGGGATGAGGAAGGCGACCGGCGGCGCCATCAGGAGGCCCAGATACCACATCATCAGGTGCTTGCGGCCCCTGATGCGGAAGCGCGACAGCGCATAGGCCGCGGGCAGCGAGAAGGGCAGGTTGAGCAGCACCGCGCCCGCCGCCACGACAAGGCTGTTGAGAAGCTGCGGCAGGTTGTTGCCCGGATCGCCGAACGTGTAGTTGATCGAATCCCAGCTTGGCGTGAAGGCGAGGACTGGCGGCATGGTGAAGAACGTGTCGGCCGGCCGGATGGCGAGCAGCACGAACCAGAAGATCGGCCCGATGAAGACGAGCAGCAGCAGCAGCATGCAGGCATAGAGCGCCGCTGTCGTCATCCTGCCTTTTGCTGCCGTCATCAGTCCATCTCCTTGAAGGCGAAGAACACCAGAAGAGCGATGATTGCGTTGACGACGATGACCATGAGCCAGGTCATGGCGCTGGCGAGTCCGATATTGAAGTCGACCAGGCCGTATTGATAGAGGCTGTAGCCCAGCGTCCGCGTCGACGCGCCGGGCCCGCCCTTGGTGAGAACGAGAACGAGGTCGAAGGTGTTGAACAGCTGCATGAAGCGCAGCATGATCACGATCATGGCCGTCTTCTTGATGAGCGGGATCTTGATCCGCATCAGCATGGCCCAGGGCGACGCCTTGTCGATGCGCGCCGCCTCGATGATGTCAGGCGATATCGACAGAAGCCCGGCATAGAGCACGATGGCGAAGAAGGGCGTCCACTGCCAGATATCGGCGAACAGAATGGCCCACAGAGCGGTGGTGCTCGAGCCGAGCAGGCCTTCCGCCGGCAGGGGAATGCCGATGGAGGTGAGAAGCCACGGGATCAGGCCGCCGCCCGGATCGTACATGTAGCGGAACAGGAAGCCGACGACGATCGGGGCGATGGTCGTCGGCATGATGAGAAGAGCGCGCGTCACATTCATGCCCGGCAGCTTGCGCACCAGGAGCAGCGCGATGGCGAGACCTAGGGTGAACTCGATCGCCGTGCCGACGACGGTGATGAGGAGTGTGTTATAGAGGGCGCCGAGGAAGAACGAGCCCGACAGCGCCATTTCGTAGTTGCCCCAGCCGATGAAGCCCATCGGCGTCGGGCTCATCTGCAGGTTCCAGAAATAGAAGCTGTTCTTGAGGGCGAAGAGCAGCGGAAAGGCGATGAGCGACACCAGAAGAATGATCGACGGGCTGATCAGCAGCCACGGGACGAAGGACGGCAGGCGCCGATTTCGCTGGAGTAATGTGTGTGTTGTCTGCATGCGTCAATCACCCCATTCCGTCATCCCGGCGAAAGCCGGGATCCCCCAAGCTCCTTCCGAGTGAACAATATGCTCGCCTTGCGCTTGTTCAATGGATCCCCCCTTGCGCGGGGATGGCGGGTAGGAGGAATATGAGGGCGCGCGAGCCGGGAGGTGGGACCGCGCGCCCGTCACTTCAAGCCAGCGAGGCCATCAGGGCTTTCGTGGCATCGAGCGTGTCATCATAGGACTCCTGCTGATAGGGGATCAGGAAGTTGCCCTTGAGGATCGTCTGGAAGAACAACGAGGTTTCCTTCAACGACTGTTCCGGCGTCAGTTCGCCCGACAGCACCTTGTTGAGGTTGAGCCCGTAGATACCTTCGAGCGTGGTGTAGACCGGGCAGGGCGGTCGCACGATCTTGCCGTTGCCTTGTTCGAGATCGGCGAGCTGGCCCGGCAGATGCGGATAGATCTTGATGAGATCGGGATCCTTGTAGAGCGAGGGGCGCGCGAAGTCCGAGAACTGGTAGCCGAACTTGTTGTAGAGGGCCATTTCCTTCTGGGTCTTGGCCGACGTCGCCCATTTGATGAACTGCCAGGCGGCGTCACGATTGGCGGTGTTGCCGGCAATGCCGAGGCTGTGGCCGCCGATGCTCACCGTCTGCGGCTTGCCGGGCGCCGTCGGCAGGCGGGCGATGCCGATCTTGTCGGCGATGACGGAGTCCTTGCCCGTCATGTAGCCGTCTTTCTTGCAGAGATAGGCGTAAGGCGTCCACCAGTAGAAGATGCCGATATCGCCCTTGGCGAAGCGCATGCCGGCATCGAACCAGTTGTAGCCGACCGATTCCGGCGGCGAGTTCTTGTAGAGCGCGAGGAACGTCTTCAGCGCGTCGAGCGTCTCGGGTGAATCGATCGTCGGCTCGAAATCCCATTTGCCGGTCGGGAAATTCTTGAACCAGTGGGTGCCCATGCTGGCGGCGAGCTGGGTGAACATGTGGACGACCGGGGCCGGCTGCTGGCCGGCAACGACGGTGCCCGCCATCTTGGCGCCGGAGAATTCCTGGCCGTTGAGCTTCTCGATGATGCCGAGATAGTCGGCCCAGCTCCAGCTGCCGTCTTCCGGGATCTTGACGCCGGCCTGGTCGATATAGTCCTTGCGGTAGAGCACGGTCTGTCCGTAGGTGGCGACCGGCAGCGTGCCGACCTGGCCGCGCCAGGTGTTCATCGAATAAAGCGCCTGCGGAACATAGTCGTTGATGTCCGTGTCCTTGTCCGCCTTGATGAACTCGTTGAGCGGCAGGATCCATTTGCTTTCGAGATATTGGCCGAGCCACATCTGGTCGACGGAGATCACATCGGCATCGGGCTGGTTGCTGATGAAGGACGAGGTGAGGCGTGCCTGCAGCGCTTCGAGCGAGATGCTCTCGATCTGCAGCTTGATGCCGCTCGCCTGCTGGAACTGATCGGCCAGTCCTTCGATGGCGTAATAGAAGGGGTCGCCGGCAAGCAGGACGCGCAGTGTCTTGTCTTGCGCCGGGGCGCGCCTGGCCGTCAGGCCGAGGGCGGCGGCGCCGGCAAGAGCGGCACTGCTCTTGAGCACGCTGCGGCGGGAAACCAGGGATGTCTTAGCCATACTCTTTCCTCCTTTGTTATGACGTCAAACGGGTGTGACGGCTGGCGACGGCATGCACTGGGCGCCGCTGACGCCCTGAGGAGCCATGCACGGCGCCAGTCAGAGAAGGCCCGGACCGCCCAGGGAAAATGACAGTCCGCTCGCTTCTTCTGTTTCTGTCGTTTTCTTATGTTTGTTTGATGCTCGCACAAACTTATGGTACCGTCAAGCTTGAGAGTCGCCCGCTGGACCGAGTTGTGACGGGATTCGCCGAGCCGGCGGCATGGTGCTAGGCCTCGCACCGAGCCTGCGCGATTCGCCTGGCGGGCAAGTGTGAAAGGGCGGGCGTCTGGCTCTATGGGATGGGATCGGTAGCGATGGTGTCCGACGGAAGATCCGCCTCCGCGAGCGAGAAGGGCAGCCTGGCCGCGATCGGCGAATTGTTCGAGGAGTCGGCGAGGCCGCGGGGCCGGGGTCTCATTTCCTCCTCCGCGATAGGCCTCGCCAATCGCGGCCGCGTGCTCCAGGTTCTGTTCGATCTGGGGCCGACGAGCCGCGCCGAACTCGCCCGGCATGTCGGCGTGAACCGGGCCACCATCAGCGGCATTGTCCAGCCGCTCATCGATCAGGGCCTCCTTGTCGATGGCGATCCCTTGCCGTCGAAGGAGAGCGGCGGCAAGCCGGCCAAGCCGCTCTGGTTCGCCGAAGATGCGGCACCGATCTGTGCCGTGCTCCTGATGCATGACAGCGTGCATTGCTGCCTGGTTTCCCTGGGCGGCACGATCACCGCGGAAGTCAAGCAGGACTTCCCGCCGGATGCCGCCGATGTTGAGGTCCTGGCGCGCGTGATTTTCGAGACGATCAGCCGGACCTTGTCGCTCGCTCATCGTCCGCCGCTCGGTATCGGCGTGGCGGCCGGCGGCATGATCGATACCGACAAGGGATCGATCGTCGCCGTGAATCTGGCGCCGCTGCTCGCCCATTTCCCGCTCGGCGAGGAACTGACGCGCCGTTTCGGTTTGGCAACGCGCGTCGATCATCATCCGCGCGCCTTGCTGGTCGGCGACCGCTGGTTCGGCATTGGCCGCGGCAGGCGCAATTTCGCCGTCATCTATACGGGCGAGGTTTTGGGAGGCGCCATCTTCCTGGATGGCCATCTCTATCGCGGACGGGCCGGCGCCGGCGGCGAGCTTGGCCACACTTTCGTGCAGGTGGATGGCGATGTGTGTCGCTGCGGCCGCCGTGGCTGCTGGGAAACCATTGCCACGCTGGGCTGGCTGCGCCGGGAAGCCGAAAAGGCCGGCCTCGCTTCGGCGCAGGAAATGGATTCGCCGCGTCTCGTCGCGCTGGCGGAAAGCGGTGTCAGGGGAGCAGCGAAGCTGCTCGACCGTTACGCCCGCAACGTCGCCATAGGCATCGCCAATCTGCAACAGACCATGGCGCCGAACTTCATCGTCCTGCATGGCGATGTCGTCGGAGGGGGATCCCGATTGCTCGATGCCATTGCTGTGCATGTTCGCGATCTCGTGCCTTGGCGCCCTGGTGGTGATATCGAACTGGTCATGGGAGATCTCGAGGACCGGGCGGCGCTTCGGGGTGCCGCCGGCCTCGTGCTCTCGGAATTGCTGCACTTCACGTTGTGAGGGCCGGAACCTCAGCCCATATAGACGCCTCCGGTCACGTTAATGCCCTGCCCGGTCATGAAGCGTGCCGCGTCCGAGCACAGGAAGACGGCGAGGCCCGCCACGTCTTCGGGTTCTTCGAGACGGCCGAGCGGCGTCTGCGCCACGTAATCCCTGATCACCTGGTCCGGCGTTAGCCCGCGCAGTTGCGCTTCCCAGGCGACTTCGCGTTCCTGCATCGACGTCTTGACGAAGCCGGGACAGACGGCGTTGACCCTGATGCCCTGCGCGGCCACTTCGCGCGCCAGCGCCTGGGTCCAGCCGAGCACGGCGAACTTGCTGGCGGAGTAATGCGCGAGCAGGGGTGCCCCGACCTTGGCGGCGAGCGAGGCGGTGTTGACGATGACGCCCTTCCGGTTCTGGCGCAGGAAATATCGCACCGCTGCCTGGTTGGTCAGGAAGACGCCCTTGATATTGACCGAGAAGTTGAAGTCCCATTCCTCATCGGTGAGGTCGATGGCGCGGTTCATGGTCGACACGCCGGCATTGGCGATGAGGATGTCATAGCCGCCGGTTGTCCTTTCGATCTCGGCAAAGGCCGTCTCGACGGAGGCGCGCTTGCCGACATCGAGTCCGAAGGCGAGGGCGTTGTTGCCGAGGCCGGAGGCCGCTTTCCTGGCGGCTTCGGCATTGAGGTCGGCAATGACGATGCGCACGCCATGGGCGGCGAGCGCCGAGGCGATGGCCTTGCCGATTCCGGTGGCGCCACCGGTGACGATGGCGGTCTTGCCCTTGAGATCCGATCCGATAGGTGCGAGCGAGTTTGTCATATTTTTCGTTCATCTATGTTCATAAATAAACATACAATGACAAATTCGACTAGTAAACTACTTTTTCATGTTTGAAATTGTTTGAAACCTGTCAGATATGTGCTAATCCTTTGCGGGAATCGCGATAAGGGTTCAGCGGGTTCGACGAGGATTTCATGGCGACGCCATCAGACACGCCCATTCCAGGTGAGCCGCGCGGCGAGGCCGGGCGGCGCATGCCGGTCGAATTGCGCCAGGCGCATATCGTCGAGCAGCTGCGCAAATCGGGTTTCGTGTCGGTCGCCGAGATTGCCGTCGCCCTGGCGGTTTCGGAAATGACCATTCGCCGCGACCTCATCGATCTCGAGACCGAGGGCCGCCTGGTGCGCACCCATGGCGGCGCCATCGCGCCGGAAGGCGCCGCCACGCCCGCCTTTGACCGCGACGAGCCGGCCTTCGAGCAGCGCCTGCGCCAGAACAATTTCGCCAAGGAAGCGATCGCCGGTCTCGCGGCGAGCCTCGTCAGCCCGCGCCAGACCGTGGCGCTCGATGTGGGCTCGAGCACCTTCGTGCTGGCCTCGCGCCTCCTCGCCGTTCCCTCGATCAAGGTCTTCACCAATTCGCTGCGCATCGCGACCCTGCTCGGGCGCGAGCGCCGTGATGTCTATTTGCCGGGCGGTGAAGTGCGCGGCGATGAGATGTCGATGTGCGGCCCGACCGCCGTCGCCCAGTTCGAGCGGCTGTGGTTCGACATCGCTTTCATCGGGGCTTCCGGCCTCACCACCGCCGGCTTCTTCGACTACTCGCTCGAGGACAGCGAGCTGAAACGCGTCTATTTGCGCCGTTCCGGCCGCAAGGTGTTGCTGTGCGACGCGGCCAAGTTCAATCATCTGTCGCTGGTCCAGGTCGCTTCTTTCGACGCCATCGACATGCTGATCACCGACCAGGAGCCGACCGGCGACCTGGCCGCCGCTCTCGCCGGCGCCAATGTCGAGATCCGCATCGCACGTCCTTCCTCCATCGCTTCATGAACAGATAACCGTTCCATTCCAGGAGACTGATCAAATGCCGTTCGATTTCTTTGGGCCCAAGAAGCCCGTCATTGCAATGGCCCATATCGGGGCCTTGCCGGGTGCGCCGCTTTATGACGCGGCAGGCGGCGTCGAGAAGCTGATTGCCGATGTGCTGAAGGATGTCGAGAAGCTGCAGGACGGCGGCGTCGATGCCATCATGTTCGGCAACGAGAATGACCGGCCCTATGTCTTCTCGGCCCCGCTCGAGGGCATTGCCGCCATGACGGCGGTCGTCCAGGCCATCAAGCCGTCTCTCAAGGTGCCCTTCGGCGTCAACTACCTGTGGGATCCGAAAGCCAGCGTCGCCATTGGCGCGGCGACCGGCGCCAAGTTCGTGCGCGAGATCTTCACCGGGGTATTCGCCTCCGACATGGGCATCTGGGAGCCCGATTGCGCCGGCGCCGCGCGCCTGCGCCGCAATCTCGGGCGCGGCGACATGAAGCTGCTGTTCAACATCAACGCCGAATTCGCCCATTCGCTCGACCAGCGCCCGATCGAGCTGCGCGCCAAGAGCGCGGTCTTCTCCTCCCTCGCCGATGCGATCCTGGTGTCGGGCCCGCTCACCGGCGAGCCGGCGGCGCAGTCCGATCTGCGCAAGGTGAAGGACACGGTGAAGGGCGTTCCGGTCTTCGCCAATACCGGCGTCAACATCGATAATGTCGCCGACATCCTCTCGGTCGCCGACGGCATCGTCATCGGCACGCATTTCAAGGTCGACGGCAACACCTGGAACGCCGTTGACGTCGCTCGCG
>CAZICN010000010.1:0-39007 GCA_964537655.1 uncultured Aestuariivirga sp. | reverse complement strand
AGTTCGCATGCATTGGCAGCGTCCTCCGAGCGAACTTCGGATTCGAAAGGACACTGGCAAATCCAAGATTCTCGTGTGGTCTTGGTTCAGAAATTCCCTCGAATACCGACCGCGATACCGGAGGGAATTTCTGAACCACCACACTAGCCTCGCCTGGTCCTCATGGCGGATCGGGAAGGACGATTGGCGCGTCGAAACCGCGCCGCGTCTGGCGCCAGCCCGGATCGGTCAGATGCGCGGCAATACCGGCGCGCGCAATCAAGGCGCGTCCCTCCGCCTCGGCGAAATCCAGCGCCCGGTCGATGTCCAGCGTCAGAATACGCCGCTCTTCCATGATCACCCGTCCATCGACGATGACCGTTTCGATATCATGCCCGGTCGCCTCATACATCAGCCGGTGCACCGGCATCCAATTCGGCGTCAGATGCGGCTGACGCATGTTGACGATCGCGATATCGGCCTTCTTCCCGGCTTCGAGCGAGCCGATTTCCCGATCGAGCCCGACCGCCCGGGCGGCATCGATGGTGATCATTTCCAGAAGCCTGCCGGGGGGCAGCAGATAGCGGTCATTGTGCTGGAGCTGATGGGCGAACTGCACCTGCCGGGCGGCCTGGATGAGATCGAAGGGCCGGCGAGGTGACGTTCCATCGGTGGCGACCGCCACATTGACGCCGCGCGTCAGCATGGCGATGACCGGCGCCTGTCCGCCGGGCGAATGGCTCACATGCGTACCGGTTTCGGCGAGGATCTCGACCTCGTCCAAGGCCAGGCCGACGCAATGCTGGAGATGGATGTCGGGTCCGAGAAGTGCGTTCTCCTTGTCCTGGATGGCCATGCGGACCATGCCGCCGAAAGCGTCGGAATGCAGACGCACGCCCCATTTCGCCGCTGTCTCGCGGATGCGCCGTGCCTGCAGGCGGTCCTCGGCGGTGAGCCGCGTCGCGCGGTCGGGCGCGGTGGGGTTGGACGGGTCGACGGACGGAACGATCGTGAATGGCGTCAGGAAGGTCGTGATCCGGCCTTCCGCCGTCTGATTGCAACTCTCGATGATCGCCTCGGCGCCGGCGATCATCTCATCGAATCCGACCAGATGGCGAGCCGGCGCGCCACCCGTCCAGCGCGTCACCGGATTGGGCCAGGGCAAACCCGAAGGTCCCACACAGAGAATTTCACGCACCCCGACCTCGCCATAGCCGCGCGCGTGATTCACGCCGAAGGCCGGGTCGTCGCTGCGCGGAATTCCGCCGAGAATGCTCACGCCGCAAGTTACGCCGGCGCGCAGCCGCTCCGCCGCGGCGACAAGACCGTCGGCATACCAGAAGTCCGGCGTCGTATAGTGATTGTAGGCCGTGGTCATGACGCGCATCCAGTGCGAGGGCGTGTCACAGGCCACGGTCTTGAACAGGGAATGGCCGGCATGGCCATGGATGTCGATGAGGCCGGGGATGAGCACCCGGCCCCGGCAGTCTATCCGGCGGGCGCCGGCATAGCCGGCCAGTATCTCCTCGGTCCGGCCGACGGCCGCGATGCGCTGGCCAAGGACAGCGACTGCACCGCCCTCGATGATGCGCCTGTCCCTGTCCATCGTGACGATGGTCGCGTCGAGGAGCAGCAGGTCTGCGTGGCGCAGCGCGACCGCATGCGCCCTCACACCAGGCATTCGCCGTCACGAGCGACGATGCGCCCACCCTTGATCACCAGCGGCCGCGGCGCCCGGTCCATGATCGCGGCGATGCGGTTTTCACCCGTCATCAGCACCAGATCGGCGCGGCATCCCTTCTCGATGCCGTAGCCGTCGGCTCCCACTACCCCGGCGCCGCCATGGGTGACGATGTCGAGCATCATCTCGAGATCCTCGTCGCGGCGGAAGGCGCTGCGATAGCCGACGATCATGGCCCGTTCGAGCATGTCGGCATTGCCATAGGGACTCCAGGCGTCTCGGACCCCGTCGGAGCCGCTGCAGACCACGACACCCGCCTCGCGCAGCCGTTTGATCGGTGGAAATACGAGATGCCCCGGGGCGTGGCTCATGATGGCGATGCGATTCTCGACCAGCAAGGCGATGATCTCCTGCAGATAGGGCTCATCGAGAGTGCCGAGACAGAAGGCGTGGCTTACCGTAACCCGTCCCTGCATGCCGAGAGCCCGGGTACGCTCGGCAATCAGCTCGAACTCGAATCCGCCCAGCGGCCCGAGTTCATGAAGATGGACGTCGATTCCGACGCCGAACCGCTCGGCCAGTCCGAAGATCTTGTCCAAATGGCCCACCGGGTCGCGGTCGGTCGTCGCCGGGTCGATGCCGCCGACCAGGTCCGCACCGCTGCGCAGCGATTGCTCCATGAGCTCGTAGGTGCCCGGCTGAATGAGCATGCCGCGTTGCGGAAAGGCGACGATCTGAATGGTCACGCTGCCCTTGAGCTTCTCGCGCGTCGCCACGACGCCCTCGAGATAGGAAAGGCGGGCGATATTGGTGTCGATATCGACATGCGTGCGTATATGCGTGGTGCCCTTGCTGATCGCCAGACGGACCTGGGCCGCCGACTGACGCTCGGCGTCGAGATTCATGGTCGACAGCAAGCGCCGCTCGCTCTCCACGCGCTCCTTGAAGCTCGGTCCGGCCTGGTGCGGAAGCCAAGGCAGCCCGACGAAATTCTTGTCGAGGTGAGTATGCGCATCGACGAAGCCTGGGAGCACATGGGCATGCTTGCCGTCGATCTCCGTCGCCGCGGACGTCTTCGGCTTCAGGCCGGCGCCGATTTCCTCGATCAACTCGCCGACGATGCGGATATCGACATCCTTCCCGCCCTTCAGCCGCACGCGCCTGATAACGAGTTCGTTGACCATCCTGTCCTGCCTCTCTCTGTCTGTTGCTGAAAGCGACTGCCGCGGCGGCGAGCGCCCCTTCTGACTATGAACTATATCCAGGCTAGTCAATACCAATAATATAGCTCTTGAATTGCTGTATGATAACAACTAGGCTCCCGGCGCGAAGAAAAAGCCGTCGCGATGGCGGCGTTTCGAGGAGGAAACTCGCATGGCCAAAAGAAGAACCGCCGCAGCCGCGCTGGCGATGATCGCCGCATTGCTCACTTCATCCGCGTCATTCGCCGAGCCGAAGCCCGGCGGGACGCTGGTCTGGCTCAATCAGTATGCACCGCGTCATCTCAACAACGCGCTGCAGGCCAGCCTGGCGACCGGCCTGACCGCCACCCAGGTCTTCGCCAGCCCGCTGCGCTTCGACCGCGACTGGAAACCCCAGCCTTATCTCGCCGAGAGCTGGGAGATGTCGGAAGACGGCCTGTCGCTCACCCTGCATCTGGTCAAGACCGCGAAGTTCCATGACGGCACGCCGGTGACATCGAAGGACGTCGCCTTCTCCATAAATGCGGTGAAGGCAAACCACCCCTTCAAGACCATGTTTCAGGCGGTGACCGTCGTCGAAACGCCGGATCCCCATACGGCCATCATCCGCCTTGCCCGGCCGCATCCGGCTATCCTGCTCGCCATGTCGCCGCCCTTCCTGCCCATCCTTCCCGAACATATCTATGGCGATGGACAGGACCTGAAGACTCATCCGGCCAACGCCAAGCCGATCGGATCGGGTCCCTTCAAGGTCGAGGAGTTCAAGCCCGGCGAATATACCACCCTGGTGCGCAACGACGACTATTTCATCAAGGGACGCCCCTATCTCGACAAGATCGTGATGCGCATCGTCGTCGACGGTCCCAACCGCATGATCTCCCTCGAGCGCGGCGAAGGCCATCTCGTCGCCTTCGAAGATCAGCTGCGCGACATCAGCCGCCTGCGCGACAAGGACAATCTCGTCGTGACGAACACCGGCTATGGCGGCTTCGGCGCCTTGACCTGGCTCGCCTTCAACACCGCGAAGAAGCCCTTCGACAGCAAGCCGGTGCGCCAGGCGATCAGCTTCGCCATCGACAAAGACTTCCTGACGGGCAAGCTGATGCTGGGCATGGGGCAGCGCTCCTATGGCCCGATCGCGCCGGGAACGCCCTTCACCAGCGACGACGTGGAAAAGTACGATGTCGACCTCGACAAGGCCAAGAAGCTGCTCGACGAGGCGGGTTATCCCATCCAGGCCGACGGCAAGCGCTTCACCTTCACGGTCGACTATGTGCCGGGCTCGTCATTCCAGAAGAGCCTCGCCGAGTATCTAAAGCCGCAACTCGGCAAGATCGGCATCGGCGTCGAGCCGCGCCCCTCACCCGATCTCGCCACCTGGATCCAGCGCGTCGCCAATCACGATTTCGACACCACCATCGACGGGGTCTACAACTGGGGCGATCCGGTCATCGGCGTGCACCGTACCTATCTGAGCACCAATATCGTCAAGGGGCTGCCGTGGTCCAACACGCAGAGCTACGCCAATGAGAAGGTCGACGAGCTCCTGAACAAGGCGGCGAGCGAGAGGGACCCCGCGGCGCGCAAGCAGCTCTATGCCGAGTTCCAGAAGATCGTGGTCGACAACGCCCCCATCAGCTACCTGGCCGCGCTGCCGCTGCACACGATCCACAACAAGGGACTCGCCAACATGCCCGACGGCATCTGGGGCTTCATGTCGCCGCTCGATGGCGTCTATTGGGAAAACGCCCCGCCGCAATGACCCCGAAGCGAGCGCGGCGGCAAGACCCGCGCTCGCCCCTTCCCTCGAGCGATGGACGACAGCCTTGATCACCACCGCAGTCCGTAGATTGGTCCACATCGTCGGCACTCTGCTGGCGGTGCTGGTCTTCAACTTCATCCTGATCCATCTGGCGCCCGGCGACCCCGCCGAGGTGATCGCCGGAACGATCGGCGCGAGCAGCGCGGAGATGCTGGCCGAGCTGCGGCGCCTCTACGGCCTCGACCAGCCGCTGCATGTCCAGTTGCTGAAGTATCTCGGGCGGATAGCCGCCGGGGATTTCGGCTATTCCTATTATTTCGACCAGCCGGTATTGGGCCTCATCGCCGAGCGCATTCTGCCGACCCTGCTTCTGGTTCTGAGCGCGCTGATCCTGTCGGTGACCGGCGGCACGATCCTCGGCGTCCTGACAGCGCGACGGCCGCGCAGCGTCATGAGCCATATCACCACCTTCTTCTCGCTCGCCGCCTATTCCGCCCCGGTTTTCTGGACCGGCATCCTGCTCCTGATCCTGTTCGGGCTGGTTTGGCCGGTCTTTCCCGTCAACGGCATGCGCAGCCCGCTCAGCGGCGAGGGAGCACTCGAAGCCGTGCTGGACACGCTGCATCACCTCGTCCTGCCCGCGCTCACCCTCGGCCTCATCTATCTCGCCCAGTACAGCCGGCTGAGCCGGGCCAGCATGCTCGACGTGCTCGGCGCCGACTATATCAGGACGGCGCGGGCCAAGGGCCTGAGCGAGCGGTCGGTGATCTTCCGGCATGCCTTGCGCAATGCCGTTCTGCCGGTGATCACCATGGCCGGCCTGCAATTCGGCAACCTGTTCGCCGGGGCGGTCCTGGTCGAGACGGTCTACAACTGGCCGGGCATGGGCCGGCTCGCCTATGACAGCATATTGCGGCGCGACACGCCGACCATCCTCGCCATCCTCTTCTTCTCCGCCCTCATTGTCATCACCGCCAACATGCTGACCGATCTCGCCTACCGGCTGATCGACCCACGCATCAGAACCAGCAGGGCCGCGTGACATGACGACCTCCGCGAACGATCCCGCTCTCATCGCCGATACGGACATCCGCCGGCCGGGGCGCGAAGCCCTGGCGATGTTCCTCGGCAATCTCTCGTCGGTGATCGGCATCCTGCTGCTTGCGGTCATCGTCCTCACGAGCCTGCTCGGTCCGGTGATCCTCGCGCGCGATCCCTTTGAAATGGTCTCCGCGCCGTTCATGCCGCCCGACGCCGAATTCTGGTTCGGCACCGACTATCTCGGCCGCGACGTCTTCACCGGCGTGGTGCATGGCGGGCGGGTCACCTTGACCGTGGGCGCCATCGCCGCCGTCATATCGGTGATGATCGGCATCACCATGGGCGCCTTGTCGGGCTATTATGGCGGTCGCGTCGAAAGCGTCGTCCTGCGAATTACCGAGTTTTTCCAGATCTTGCCGGCCCTGCTGCTTGCAATGGTCTTCATCACCCTGTTCTCGCCGAGCCTGACGACGATCATCGTCGCGATCGCCATCGTCAGCTGGCCCGCCATGGCGCGGTTGACCCGCGCCGAGTTCCTGCGCCTCAAGCAGATGGAATATGTGCGCGCCGCGCGCGCGATCAACAGCTCCGACATGCGCATCATGCTCCGCGTAATCCTGCCCAACGCCCTGCCGCCTCTGACCGTGATGGCCGCCCTCAATACGGGGGTCGCCATTCTGTTTGAAGCCGGATTGAGCTTTCTCGGGCTGGGCGATCCGAGCCAAATGAGTTGGGGACAGATGATCGGCTCGAACCGGGACCATATCCTCAGCGCCTGGTGGCCGGTCACGCTGCCCGGCATTGCGATCTTCCTGACCGTCCTCAGCATCAGCCTCATCGGCGACGGCCTGAACGACGCCTTCAACCCGAAGCTGCGGGAGCGCTGATCATGGCCGAGATGCCGGAAGGACGCACACTGGAGATACGCGACCTCACCGTCGAGTTCGGACCGGTCAAGGCGGTCGACGGATTGTCGTTCCATCTCGATACCGGCGAGACTCTGGCGGTGGTGGGCGAGTCCGGTTCCGGAAAGTCCGTTGCGGCCATGGCCATCATGCGCCTCATCGGCCTGGGATCTCGCGGGCGCATCACGGGTGGCGAGATCCTGTTCCGCGACAATCACGGCGATGTCAAAGACCTCGTTCAGCAACCTGAGCCTCAGATGCGCCGGATCCGCGGCAACAGCATCTCGATGATTTTCCAGGAGCCGCTGACCAGCCTCAATCCGGTGCTGCCGATAGGCGCGCAGATCGTGGAAGCGATCATGCTGCATCAGGCGAAATCACGTGCCGAGGCCCTGGATCAGGCGCGCGAGATGCTGGGCCGGGTCCGCATACCGGAACCCAAGCGGCGGCTGCAGGAATATCCGCACCAGCTTTCGGGCGGGATGCGCCAACGCGTGATGATCGCCATGGCGCTTGCCTGCAATCCCGCCGTCCTCATCGCCGACGAGCCGACGACGGCGCTCGACGTGACCATCCAGGCGCAAGTGCTGGGGTTGATCCAGGAGCTGAAACAGACGCTCGGCACCTCGGTCATCCTCATCACTCATGACATGGGCGTGGTCGCCGAAGTGGCCGACCGGGCTCTCGTCATGCGTCAGTCCCGCCTGGTCGAGCAAGGCGCTGTCGGCGACATTTTCCGGACGCCGCGGCACGGCTATACCCAGGCGCTCATGCGCGCGGTGCCTCGTCTCGGCAGCATGACGGGGAAGACGCTTCCCGATCTGTTCCCGCTGGTCAGCGAAAGCGGGCTGCCCAATGCGGAATTCCATGCCTCGGCCCCCGATCGTGGCAAGCCGCCGATCCTCGAGGTGACGGGCCTCACCAAGCGCTTCCCGCTGCGCGGCGCCATCGTGCACGCCGTGGAGAATGTCTCGCTTGCCCTCGCCCCCGGCGAAACCCTGGCGATCGTCGGTGAAAGCGGGTGCGGAAAATCGACTCTCGGCAATGTCATCATGAAGCTGGACGAGCCGAGCGCCGGAACGATACGTCTCAACGGCCATGACATCACGCACCTGCCGCCGAAGGCGATGCGTCCATTTCGGCGCGACATGCAGATGATCTTCCAGGACCCCTTCGCGAGCCTCGACCCGCGCCGCACCGTCGGCGCTTCCGTCGCCGAACCCCTGGTGATCGACGGCGCCGGCTCGCGCGCCGAGATCCAGGCGCGGGTCGCCCAGCTCTTCGCGCAAGTCGGCTTGCAGCCGCCCCATATGCATCGCTATCCGCATCAGTTCTCCGGCGGGCAGCGCCAGCGCATCTGCATCGCCCGGGCGCTGGCCCTGAATCCCAAGCTCCTCGTCGCCGACGAATCGGTGTCAGCCCTCGACGTCACGGTGCAGGCGCAAGTCATCAATCTCATGATGGATCTGCAGCGCCGCCTCGGCCTGTCCTTTCTTTTCATCTCCCACGACATGGCCGTGGTCGAACGCATCAGCCACCGCGTCGCGGTGATGTTCCTCGGCCAGATCGTCGAGATCGGCTCGCGGGCAGCCGTGTTCGGCGATCCGCGCCATCCCTATACGCGCAAGCTGCTGGCTGCGGTGCCGATCGCCGATCCGGCCCAGCGCCGCGGCCGGACGATGATTACCGGCGAGATACCGAGCCCGATCCGCGCCGTCGGCGACGCACCGACGCATGTACGCCTGGAGCAGATCGGACCGGAGCATTTCGTCGCCGCCAGCTGACGGGCGGCGGCTCAACCGCGATACGGATGGTGGCTGCGCCAATGCCGGGCAATGTCGATCCGCCGGCAGAACCAGACATCCGCATGCGATTTCGCGTGACGAATGAAGCGATCCAGCGCCGCGATCCGGCCGGGCCTTCCGGCGAGCCGGCAATGCAGGCCGATTGACATCATCCGCTGCGTCTCCGAACTCTCGGCATAGAGGACATCGAAGGTATCGCGCAGATAGTCGAAAAACTGATCGCCGCAAGTGAAACCTTGCGCCGTGGCGAAGCGCATATCATTGGCATCGAGCGTGTAAGGCACCACGAGATGCGGGCGGCGGTCGACAACGGTCCAATGGGGCAGGTCGTCATTGTAATCATCCGCATCATAGAGGAATCCGCCTTCCTCGACGACGAGACGTCTCGTATTTACGGTGTTGCGGCCGGTGAACCAGCCGAGCGGCCGCTCACCGGTGGCGTCGGCGATGGCGCGGATCGCCTTACCGATATGCTCACGCTCGGTCGCTTCGTCGACATGCTGATAATTGATCCAGCGATAGCCATGGGCGCAGATTTCATGGCCGAGTGCCGCCATGTGCCGGACGAGCTCGGGATGACGCTCGACAGCCATGCCCACCGCAAAGATCGTCAAGGGGATTGCATGACGGTCAAAGAGGTTGAGCAGGCGCCATGCACCGACACGGCTGCCATATTCGTAGGTCGATTCCATTGTGAGATGCCGCATCCCGGGATAGGGCTCGGTCAGGATTTCCGACAAATACGCTTCCGAGGCGCGATCCCCGTGCAGGATGCAGTTCTCGGCGCCCTCCTCGTAGTTCAGCACGAACTGTACGGCGAGCCTCGCCATTCCCGGCCAGTTTGCATGCGGCGGGTTGTTGGCATAGCCGACGAGATCGCGCGGGTAGGCGGAATTGGGCATGGAAGTCTCTCCTGACTGCGGCAGTTCATAGCCTGTGATCTATGGTTCAATTAGCTATCATATAGCTATCGAATCACCAGAAGCAATCAGACCGAGATCGCCATGCTCACACCCGACCGCCTGCTCCTCACCAATGTGCGTCCCAATGGCGGGGCTCCGCGCGACGTCCTGATCGAGAACGGCCGGATCAGCCGTGTCGAGGCGGGCCTGAGTCTCCCCGACATACCGGTGCATGATGGACAGGCGCGCCTGTTGCTGCCGGGTTTCGTCGAAGCACATGCGCATCTCGACAAGACCTTGCTCGGCATGCCCTGGTATGTGAACCGCAACCCGCCAGGCTTCCTAGAACGCGTCGCCAACGAACGCCGGCAGCGGGTCAGGCTGAATATCGACCCGGCCCGCCAGTCGGCGCGCCAGGTCGTCCAGGCCTCGTCCCTGGGAACGACCCATATCCGCACGCATGTCGACATCGACACCGAATGCCGTCTCGCCGGCGTGGAAGGCGTGCTGGCGACGCGCGAAGCGTATTGCGGCCTCGTCGACATGGAGATCGTGGCTTTTCCGCAATCAGGCCTGCTGTGCCGGCCAGGCACGCTCGAGCTGATGGAGGAGGCCCTGCGCCTCGGCGCCGACGTCGTGGGCGGGATCGATCCGTGCGCGATGGACCGTGACCCTCGCGCCCATCTCGATGCCGTCTTCGGCCTGGCCGAGCGGCATGGCCGGCCAATCGACATCCACATCCACGAGCCCGGCGAGCTCGGCGGCTTCTCGATCGAGCTGGTCGCCGACCGGACGCGCGCCCTGGGCATGCGGAACAAGGTCACCATAAGCCACGCTTTCTGCCTTGGCATGAGCGACCAGCTCCATGCACGCAAGCTCATCGACCTTCTGGCCCGCGAAGGCATACATGTGATGACCCTCGGCACGCCGAGCCGGCCGGTGCCGTCCCTGCTCGATTGCCGAGCCGCAGGCGTCATCGTGTGCTCTGGATCGGACGGCATCCGCGACACCTGGGCGCCATATGGCAATGGCGACATGCTCGAGCGCGCCATGATACTCGGCTTGCGCAACAATCTTCGACGCGACGACGAGGTCGAGATCGCTTTCGACGCCTGCACCAGAGGCGGCGCGCAGGTGATGGAGATCAGGGATTATGGATTGGACGTCGGTTGCATGGCCGACCTCGTCCTGGTGGCGGGAGAATGCATAGCCGATGCCGTCGTCACCCGGGCCGGGAATCGCACAGTGTTGAAGCGCGGCCGCATCGTCGCGATTGACGGTGAACCGGTCATGGCGCCCCTAACCCCGCAATGAGCAGACAGCGTATCGCGCCGCTCAGCGGAAGCGGCGGCGATGGAACGAAAAGGTGAAATGCGAGGGGTGCAGCCAGACCTGGCCCCAGAGGAGCGGCAAGCCGTCGACCGTCATCGTCGTCGTGTCGAGGAACAGCAGCAGGCCGTTCTCGTCGCCGGGCAGTATTTCCTTGACCGCGCCTTGCGCCAGGCACGGCTTCACTTCGCTATCGGCATAGTCGATGCGGTAGCGGCTGTCGGTAAGCAGCACATCGAGGATCGAGCCGTTGAACTTCTTGCGGATCATCTTCTCGTCGATCGCCGCCAGCGGTGCGGTGTCGATGATCCAGGCCACGGGAATGCCGTCGATGATCTTGCTGCGCTTGACCTGCAGGACGGGCGCGCCGACCGGTATCTGCAGCTTCCGGCTGATATCGGCATCGGCACCAGTGGTCTCCCACTGCAGCTGGCCGGTTTCCACCTTGTGGCCGGTTTCGCGGGCGAATGTGTCGATCGAGGCGAGACGGTCGAGGCCGTGGCGGACCTCCCGGGCGCGCGGCAGCACAACGGCGCCCACGCCGTTGCGCACGCTGATCAGGCCGTGGTCCCACAGGCTGCGCACGGCGGCGCGGATGGTCACCCGCGAAACGCCATAGATGTCGCACAGCTCGGATTCGCTCGGCAGAAGGGACCCCGACGGCGTCTTCTCGCTCATGATATAGTCGTCGGAGATGCGCTGGGCCACTTCGTCGGAAAGCGAGCGCTTGGCACCCCCTGCGGACCTTGCCGCCTTGACCCGCGCCGGGCGGGGCGTCTTGCGCTGTGTCCTCACTGCAACATTCATCCCGCTGCTCTCCATCACTTGCCCGTTCGGCGCCGCCGGCGGGCGGGGAACCCGCCGTTGCCCGGCTGCCGCCGGACCGCCTCCCGCCACCTCATAGATAGGCAAGATCGAGCTATATTATCGGCGGGCCACGGCCTTGTACAGCCGGGAACGCGCATCAGGCCGACTGCCGGAGCACCCAGTGTGGAAAAGTCGGCGGTGCCGGCGGCGCAATTCCCGTCTCCTCGAGGCACCGGGCGAGAATATCTTCGATTTCGCCGCCACGGTCGATGAGCTGCATGTTGCCGCGCTCCCTCGCCATCTCGTCGCGCAGCCGGACGGTCGCCTTCTCGTCGACCGAGTTGTCCGCTTTCAGGACGACGCCATAGCGCCGCGCGCCGTCGCGGGTGACGAGGCTTTCGGTCACGTCGGTCAACACCTTCTCGACCGGGCGTGCCAGCGGATCGCCCCAGCCTCCGCCGCCCCAGGTGAGGAAGTGGACGACGTCATTGGGATAGACCCGGATGCGGTCGCATTTCGACGGCATGACCTCGGTTTCGCCCGACGCCCGAACGATGTATTTCGAGCTGCGGCGCGCCGGCTTGCCGCCATTGACGCCCCAGGGATGGGTCAGCCAGCGGTCATCATGGATCGAGATATGGCCGTCGTTCAGGACGCGGTAGGCCGTGTGCACGCCATTGCCGCCGCGATGCAACCCCGCCCCGCCGCTGTCGGGGATGACGGCATGGATGTCGATCCGCATGGGCAGGATCGATTCGAGATACTCGCTCGACACATTGGTGAAGTCAGGCCACATGCCGTGGCCGTCGGCGCCGTCGCCGGATGGCGCCGCCGCCACACCGCCGAAGGCGATGTGGAACAGCTGGAACCACTCGCCGCGCTCATTGTAGCCGGAATAGAGGAAATGCGGACTCGCCGAGAAGCCGGCGGCGCACAGGAAGTCGGGATTGCCCTTGCCGAACAGCCCGGCCAGCACGTCCATGCAGCGCGCCAGGCCATGGGTGCGGCAGGACAGGGCCGCCGGCTTGACCGGATTGAGCAACGTGCCGCGCGGGATGCGGACTTCCATGAGGTCGTAGAAGCCGTCATTGAACAGGATCTGCGGATCGGCGAGCTGGATGAGGAAGACGCCGCAATGCATCTTCGTCATCTCCTCGTTGCAATAGAAGTTGATCGAGCTCTGCGACTGCGGGTCGGTGCCCTCGAAATCGAGAATCATCTTCTCGCCCTCGCGCCACATCGAGCAGGCGAGCTTGTAGGGGCCCATGCCGACGCCATCATCGTCGATGTAATCCTCGAAATACTGCTTCGTCTCCGGAATACCCCTGAGGATGACCTGGCGCATCGCCTCGCGCGTGCGCGCCAGGAGCGCGTTGAGCGCCGAACAATAGAGATCGTCGCCGAAGCGCTGGGCAAGCTCGTTGACGCGCACGCCGGCGATTCGGCAGCCGGCCACCAGCGCCATCAGATCGGCCTCGTTCCACTGCGGAACCCGGCAGTTATGCAGGATGAGCTTGAGGATCTCGCTGTTGAGCACGCCCTTGTTGTAGATCTTGGTCGGCGGGATGAGGATTCCCTCCTCGTAGATCTGCTGGGCATCGGTCGGCATGCTGCCGGGGCTGCGGCCGCCGGAATCGGTCATGTGGCCGAACATCGCCGACCAGCCCATCAGGCGGCCCTGCTTGTAGATCGGCATCAGGACCAGCCAGTCGGAGGAGTGGCTGATGGCGCCGTTGCAGGAATAGGGATCGTTGGTGAGGAAGACGTCGCCTTCGTGGATCTCGCCGTCGAAAGCCTGCTTGAACAGGTTGATGAAGGCGCCGAACTGGCCGACGACCATCTTGCCGTCGCGATTGGCGATCATCGGGAATTCATCGCGCTGTTCGCGGATGCCCGGCGACATGGCGGTGCGGAAGAGGACGGCATCCATCTCGTGGCGCGCGTTGAGAAGCGCGTTCTCGATGATGTCGAGATCGACCGGATCGACGGCGACGGCGGTGAAGGGTGCGTGGCTGGTCTCGATGATTTTCGTAGGCATGATGCCCTCGCCCGTTATTGCTTGGTCGGGGTGATGAGGATGTTGCCGATCGGATCGATCTCGCCCTGGTGGCCGGGCAGGATGAGGGTCGTCGAATCGAGCTGGGTAATGATGGCCGGGCCGTGCACGATGTTTCCGCACAGGAGCCCGGCCCGGTCGTAGATCTTCGTCTCGCGACTGACCTTGCCGAAGCTCGCCGTCTGGGTGGCGAGATAGGCGGCGGAGGGATCGCTGCCGCCCTTGGCCACGGCAAGTGCCGAAAGTCCGGTCGGCCGGCCTTCGACGATGGCGCGCAGATTGATGAACTCGTGGTCGACCGTCAACGCGAAGGTGTAGAGCCGTTTGTGGATCTCGTCGAACTGCCGGCCGATGGCCGCAATGCCTTCTTGTTCGAGCATATCCAGCCTGATCGGCACCGTCTGATGCAACACCTGGCCGGCATAGCGCACATCCGCCTCGAATTTGAGGCTGCGCTCGGAAGCGGGAATGCCTTCGTCATCGAGGCTGCGTCCGGCGCGCTCGGCCAGTTCCTCGAGAAGGGCTCGCAATTCATCCAGCGACGTCTCGCGGAAGCGCTTGTGATAGCTCTTCGCCGCTTCGTCACGGGCGGTCGTCGTCACATCGCCCAGCGCGCACAGGACGCCCGGCCCCGGCGGGACGATCACCGGCCAGCAGCCGAGCAAAGCCGCCACGGCATTGGCATGCAGCGGGCCGGCTCCGCCAAAGGCGACGAGAGCGAATTCGCGCGGATCGAAGCCTTTCTGGACCGAGACGAGCCGCAGCGCGCCGACCATATTCTCATTCACGATGTCGTAGATGCCCTGGGCGGTACGCTCGGCGTCGAAGCCCAGGATCTCCGCAATCGTCTCGACAGCGGCCAGCGCCTTGTCGCGGCTGATCGCCATGTCGCCGCCTAGGCGCGACAGAGCCGGCAGATAACCCAGGACGACATTGGCGTCGGTGACGGTCGGCTCCTTGCCGCCCTTGCCATAGGCGGCGGGACCGGGCGTCGAGCCCGCACTTCGGGGGCCGACGCGCAATGCCTTGGTCAGCTCGGGCACATGGGCGATCGAGCCACCGCCCGCGCCGACGGTGCGCGTGTCGATGGACGAGGCGCGGACGCTGAGCTCGCCGACACGGGTCTCGCGGCGGACTTCCGCCTCACCATCCAGCACAAGGCATACGTCGGTCGACGTGCCGCCCATATCGAAGGTCAGGAAATTGCTGAAGCCGGCCTGCCTGGTGATCCAGATCGCGCCCGCCACGCCGCCAGCCGGTCCGCTCATCAGGAGATTGACCGGCGAGCTTCCCGCTCCCTTGGTCGAGGTCAGGCCGCCGTCCGAGCGCAGGATGTTGAGCTTGATGTCGCCGCAGACATGCTTCAGCTCGCGGTTGAAGTTCTCGACATAACGCTCGACCGTCGGACGCACATAGGAATTCGCGACGGTCGTGATGGTGCGCTCATACTCCTGCATCTCGGGCACGACCTCGGATGAGAGCGAGATGGGAACGCCGGGCAGGATCTCGGCGGCGAGTTCGGCCACCCGCTTCTCATGCCGGTCATTGGCATAGGAATGGATGAGCGAGACGGCGAGCGCATCGACGCCCTTGTCGCGCAAGCCGCGGAGGTCGGCGATGAGCTTCTTCTCATCGAGCGGCGCGACGATGTTGCCGGCCGCATCGACCCGCTCGTCGGCCTCGATCGTCAGCGACAGCGGCGCCAGGGGCGGCTTCTTGTTGAAGTTCACCCAGGCGCCGAGGCCGCCCGGTATGAAGGAGCGGGCGATCTGCAGCACATAGCGATAGCCCGTGGTCGTCACCAGGCCGACACGGGCGCCGTCGCCGGTCAGCACCGCATTGGTCGCCACGGTCGTTCCGTGCATCAGGGCGCTGACCTCGTGCGGGTCGACGGCCGCCTTGTCGCACAGACGCCTGATTCCGGCGATGACGCCGATCGACGGGTCGGGCGCCGTCGACGGCACCTTCGCCACATGGAAGGCATTCTTCCTGTCGTCCACCAGGACAAGATCGGTAAAAGTGCCGCCGACATCTATACCGAGACGGTAACTCATAATTCACTCCACCCCGCCGACTGTTCTTGTGTTCTTCCGCCGGTCCGACCGGGAATCATATGGTCGGATACTGATACACCGGAACCTGATTGCCCTCGATATAGGCGACGACCTTGTCGAGCGGCTCGACATCCGAATATTTCATGTCGATGTCGAACATGTTCCATTCCACCGCGGCGGCGACACGATCCCCCACGCATTCGCGGACGATAACGGTGCGGAAGCCCTCGCCCAGCGCGTCCTCGACCGTGTGCCTGACGCAGCCGGCCATGGTGACACCGGTGCAGATCAGCGTGTCGATGCCGCCGGCCCTGAGGATACCACCGAGATGGGTGCCGGCAAATGCGCTCGGACGCTTCTTGACGATGAGCGTGTCGACGCCCTCGACCGGCTTGATCCGGTCGTCGATCTCGACGCCGGGCGAGCCGAGCATGAGGTCTTCCCAGGGTCCCTTCAACGGAAAGGCGCCGATGTCGAAGCGGCTGCAGAAGGCCGTCGTCGTATAGATGATGGGCAGGTTCTTCTTGCGCGCGGCGGCGAGCAGGCGCTGCGTTCCGGGAATGATCGATTCGTCCATCTGGTCGCAGCTGAAGCGATAGCCCTTGCGTGTCCAGGCATTGGCCAGGTCGATGTTGAGGATGGCGATCGACCGGCCATAGCCGGTCCGCTGGTTCCAGCCCCGCGCCTTGTAGATCGAGGAATCCTCGTTGAAGATCACGTTGAGAGCATTCTGCACTTCGGGTGAAACGGCCACGGCTGGTCTCCTCTTGTAGGCGCTGACGGCGGTTGATCCTCCCGGCGGCGCGATCCGCATGCCGTGTTTTATGACCTATAATATAGCTTGTCAATGCAATATTATAGACTGTCCGCCTTGTGGGTCGACTCGAAATCCTATAATATAGCTATGACTATGTAGATTATAGCTTGAAATTAGAGGGGCCATCGCATGGCGCCACATGACGGCTCGCTTCTCGACAAGGTGCAGGCGCTCGCCACGGCCCGGCACGAACGCATCGTCGAGTTGCTCGGCACTCTCGTCCGGCAACCGACTTTCGAGGCCCGGCAATGCGCCGCGGCCACGCGCCTGACCGCGCAGGCCATGCGCGAGGCGGGCTTCGAGGTCGATGAATACGCGCCCCGCAACCCGGCCGGTGAAGCGCTGCCCGTCGTCATCGGCTGGCTCGGGCCCCGCAGGCCGCAACCCGACATCCTGCTCTGCGCCCATATCGACACCTCGCCCCCGGGCAATGGCTGGACGCGCGATCCTTTCGGCGCCGAATGCGCCGATGGATTTCTGTTCGGGCGCGGCGCCGTCGTCTCGAAATCGGATGCCGCCGGCTTCATCCACGCCGCCGCCGCCGCCCATGCGCAACTGCGTGACGGCGCAGCGCATTCGATCGCCGTCGCCATCACCAGCGATGAAGGCTCGGGGGGATATTTCGGCGCCGCCTATATCCTCGACGAGTTGCGGCTCAGACCGGCCATGGCGATCCTTCCCGGGGTGACCGACGTTGCCACCATCGCCCACAATGGCTGCGTGCAGGTGAAGGTGAGGATCGGCGGAACCGCCTGCCATCAATCCCTGCTGCCGCCCGGCGAAGACGCCATGCGGCATGCGACTCTTCTGCAGGGCGCACTGTACGCCCTCGCCGACCGGCTCGCTTCGCGCCGCTCCGCGACGGCGGGCGTGCCCGGCCCGACACTCAACGTTACGCGCATTTTCGGCGGCACCGAATTCGGCATGGCGCCCCGCGATGTCGAGATCTGGATCGACCGCCGGGTTACCCCGGACGAGCAACTCGAGGCGGCGCAGTCCGAGATCATCGCGACGATCGAGAAGCAACCCGGCCCTGGCGGAACACGGCTCTCCTATGAAGTCGTGCGCATGGCCGAGCCGATGCGGCCGTCCGCCAACCAGGAGCATTTCGTGCAGCTGCTCGGCGAGGAGGCCGCGAGGGCGTTCGGCAAGCGCCTCGCGGTCCTCGGCTCGACGCTCTACACCGACGCGCGCTGGTTCTCCAATGCCGGCATCCCGACATTGATGTACGGCGCAGGCGAGGCCGACATCCAGCTCTCCGGCGCCAATGGCATCGACGAGCGCGTGCCGCTCGAATGCCTGCGGCAGGCGCCCGCTATCCTTGCCCGCGCAATCGCTCGTTTTATCCTGGAAAGGCAGCATCGATGACGACCAAGACACTCACCCTGAAGGAAGCATCCGACCTTGTGATCGCGTGTCTCGAGCACAATGGCTGCTCGCCGGACGTGGCGCGGGCCGTCGCTGCGGTGATCGTCGCCGCCGAGGCCGATGGCTGTCCCTCGCATGGGCTGTTCCGCGTGCCGGGCTATGTCGCCTCGCTGCGCAGTGGCAAGGTCGACGGCCGCGCGGTGCCGAAAGTGAGGCAGAACTCGCCCGCGGCGCTCACCGTCGATGGACATGGCGGCTTCGCGCCGCCGGCGCTGGCCGCGGCGCGTCCCGCCTTCGCGGATCTCGTCCGCAAGAACGGCATCGCCGCCCTGTCGCTCGTCAACATCCATCATTTCTCCGCGCTGTGGACCGATCTCGAATCGATCTGCCGCGAAGGCCTGTGCGCCATGGCCTTTACCAGCTACCTGCCCTTCGTGGCCCCGGCCGGCGGCTCGAAGCCGATCTTCGGCACCAATCCCATGGCCTTCGGCTGGCCGCGGTCCAATGGCCGGCCGATGATCTTCGACCAGGCGTCGAGCGTCCTCGCCCGCGGCGAGGTCATGATCGCGGCGCGCGACGGCCACAAATTGCCGCCAGGGGTCGGTATCGATGCCGACGGCAAGCCGACCACCGATCCGAACGAGGTTCTGAAAGGCGCCATGCTGACCTTCGGCGGCTATAAGGGATCGGCGATCGCCTTGATGGTCGAACTCCTCGCCGGCGCCCTGATCGGCGAGCAATTCAGCTTCGAGGCCGCGATGACCGACAACAAGGATGGCGGCCCGCCGCGTGGCGGCGAGCTGATCATTGCCCTTTCGCCGGAAACCATGGGCATCCGCGACGCCGACGCGCATGCCGAGAAACTCTTCGCCAAGATGGCCGAGCAGCTCACGGCGCGTCTGCCCGCCGACCGGCGCTATGCCAACCGCGAGAAGAGCCGCAAAGACGGCATGACGGTGCCCGCCGACGTCGTCGATAAGGTTCGCAGTCTCCTGAAATAGCCAAGCGGTCAGGCGGCGGCGCGCAGCAGGAGGCGGGCGCCGCTCATCTCGGCGAGGCCGCCATGCTTCGCCGAGAGGCGCGCCAGGCGCGCGCGAATGCGCTCGAAATCCGCACCCGCCGCGGCAACCGGCAGGCGATCGGGCGTCAATATGGTCGGGATCGCTTCCACTTCCATCTCGCCATCGGCGAGCAGCGTGACCCGGGCGACATAGCCGTCGCCCGACATGTCCGCCCACAAGGCCTTGACGATGTCCGATGCGGCGAGGAACACCTGCTGGCCGATCAGGACATTCATGCTGAAGAAAATCGGCTTGCCGCGGTGAAAGCCAATGGCGTGCACGGCATGCGGGTGATGGCCGTGAATGATGTCGGCGCCGGCATCGATCAGCGCCTGCGCCAGGGGCAGCTGATATTCGGCGAGCATTTCGCCTGAGCCGAAACCCCAATGCAGGGAGACGACGACCATGTCGCATTGCGCGTCGAGGGCGCGAACCGCGTCCTGGGCACGCGCCAGATCCTGCATTTTGACCTCCGTCCGCACCTTGACGACGGAAATGTCTCCCGGCTCCTCCATCTGATAATAGGGATCGATCTCATAGGCGGTCGAGACATGGAGTGGCGCGATGCCGGGCCGCTCGGCACTTGCCGACATGCCGGTCGGCAACAGGCAGGAGAAGGCGATCATCCCGACGCGCCGTCCTTTCGCGGTGACGATTTCCGGCCGCATCGCCTCACGGATGTCGCCGCCGGCGCCGATCACCCTTATGTCGGCTTCGCGCAAATGGCCGATCGTCTCGGCAAGGGCGCTCCAGCCGTAGTCGACGGCATGATTGTTGGCGAGTGTGACGACGTCGAGGCCGAGCACGTGGAGATCGCGCGCGACATCCGGATCGGCGCGGATGTTGAGGAGCTTCTCGACCGGCGATCCACCGCGGCACAGCGGAATCTCGAAATTGCCGATCGTAATGTCGGCCTGGCGCAGAATGTCATAGACCGGCTGGCTCGCGGCCGGGACCGGCGCCAGGGCGCGCGTCGGATAGATGTCGCCCGTCATGGCGATGGTCAGTCTCGTCATACCCGCTCCTTCCCGCATCACACACAGGTATATTACTGCACACTATGTGCTATACTATAGGAAGATTGCCGGTTCGGGAAGTGACGTCGATCAGCATTCGGGCAGGTTGACGGCGAGGCCGCCAAGGCTGGTTTCCTTGAATTTGCTGTTCATCTCAGCACCGGTCTGGCGCATGGCTTCGATGCAGTTGTCGAGCGGCATGAAATGCGATCCGTCGCCCCGCAGCGCCAGCGACGCCGCGGCGACGGCCTTGATCGCGCCGATGCCGTTGCGCTCTATGCACGGGACCTGGACGAGGCCGCCGGCCGGATCGCAGGTCATGCCCAGATGATGCTCGAGCGCGATCTCGGCGGCATTCTCCACCTGCTCGGGCGTACCGCCGAGAACGGCACACAGCCCGGCCGCCGCCATGGCCGCCGCCGAGCCGACTTCACCCTGGCAGCCGACCTCGGCCCCCGATATCGAGGCATTGTGCTTGATCAGGCCGCCTATCGCCGCCGCCGTCAGCAGGAATTCCGGCAGGCGCTCACGCTCGGCGCCGACACAGTGATCGAGATAATAGCGCAGCACCGCCGGAACGACGCCGGCCGCGCCATTGGTCGGCGCCGTAACGACCTTGCCGCCGGCGGCATTCTCCTCATTGACGGCCATGGCATAGACGCTGAGCCAGTCGGACGCGACATGCGGCTGGATGCGGTTGGAGCCGCTTTCCTTGACCAGCTGGCCAAGAATATTCTTCGCCCGCCGCCTGACCCGCAACCCGCCGGGCAGTTCACCCTCCAGCGAAAGGCCGCGATCGATGCAGCCGTTCATTGCACCCCAGATCCGGGCGAGACCGTCATCGAGCGCCTGGCCCGAATGAACCATCAGCTCATTCGAGCGCTTCATGTCGGCAATGCTCTTGCCCGACTGCTTCGCCATCCGCAGCATGTCCTCGGCCGAATCGAAGGGATAGGGCCAGGCCTTCGCCTCGCCCGAATGGGCTGAAGCCGGATTCAGGCGCTCCGCCTCGGTGACGACGAAGCCGCCGCCGATCGAATAATAGGTCTCGCTGAAACAGACGCCGCCCGCATCATCGAAGGCCGCGAAGACCAGGCCATTGGCATGGCCGGCAAGCGCCGGCCCAAAATCGAAGACGACATCCTTGTCAGGATCGAAAGCCAGTGGCGGCAGTCCCTGCGGCCGCAAGGTCTTGCTGCTCAGCAGATCCGCCAGTCCCCGCTCGGCCGCGCCCATCTCGATCTCGGCCGGCAGATATCCGAGCAGCCCGAGACGCACCGCACGGTCGGTGGCATGGCCCTTGCCGGTGAAGGCCAGCGATCCATAAAGCGTCGCCCGCACCGCCACCGGCAGTCTGTCCGGATGACGGATGGCCCAGTCGCGCAACTGACCAAGGAACCGGGCCGCGGCCGTCATCGGCCCCATCGTATGGGACGAGGACGGCCCGATACCGATCTTGAACAGCTCGAATACGCTCAGGAACATTCTACCCTCCGGCGCGGCGCGGCCGCTCCGACAAGCGGATACACCACCTCCGCCGATCGGGAAACAGTGATAAAGCCCGGCCGGTGCCCGATCCGATCACTCTCCGCCCGACCGCGTCAGATGGCGAGCTCGATCTCGCGCTTGACGGTCTCGAGCAGCTTCCAGACATGGCCGGCAAATGACCGCCAGACCTCGATGCGGTAATGCTCGGCGCCGCGCTTGATGAGGATGACCGGCACCCGGTCGAGGACCGTGCGCGTCGCCGTGCCAGACGCCATGCCTTCGATGTCGAAGGCGCAGGCGGCGCACAGCGCCGATGTCGCTTTCGGGCCCTGGATCTCGATGCCGATCTCGCGGCTGCCGATATCGACCAGGCTTGCCACGAGCCGGGGTGAGAGGGCGGCGACGCGGCGCGCCATCGGCTCCATCTCCTCCTCGGGCAGCAGAAGCTGCCATTCATCCGGCCCGAGACACAGGACCAGTTTGTCACCGGCCGCGGTCATGCCGCCGATCCGCTCGGGAAGCGGCCAGCCGAGCGCCTCGCCGATCGGCGCCAGATCCTGGATGCGGGCCCTCAGGCTGAAGCGCCCGCAATCGGCGGCCGGCTCGAGCGCGAGGAGTCCGGACACGCCGGGCGCTGTGCTGCTGCGATGGTCGTTCATCACGATCAGTCCCTCAAGGGTTGAGACGCTTGTTTTCGGGATCAAGAAACACGGTCGCGGAAACCACCGCCGCATACGTCTGCTCCGGCATCGGCACGTGGACCGTGTTACCCGT
Source organism: uncultured Aestuariivirga sp. (assembly GCA_964537655.1). Taxonomy (GTDB): domain Bacteria; phylum Pseudomonadota; class Alphaproteobacteria; order Rhizobiales; family Aestuariivirgaceae; genus Taklimakanibacter. The sequence continues at coordinate 16,960 of CAZICN010000010.1, read as the reverse complement.
GAGCGCGCGACCGCCTTCGATGACCGCCATCGCAATGGACCGTCCGAGCGTCTCGCTCCAATAGGAAGAGGTGACATGGCCGATCATCTTCATCGGCACAGGCTGGCGCGGATCGGCGACGATCTGCGCGCCCTCCTCCAGCACGGCCTTCGGGTCGGCCGTGAGAAGACCGACCAGCTGCCGGCGATCCGGCTTCAGCATGTCGGGACGCGACAGGGAGCGCTTGCCGACGAAATCCGGCTTGGTCTTGCCGATCGCCCAGGAGAGTCCGGCATCGTCGGGCGTCAGCGTGCCATCGGTATCCTGGCCCACGATGATGAAGCCCTTCTCCGCCCGCAGGACATGCATCGTCTCGGTGCCATAGGGCACGATCCCATACTGGCTTCCGGCCGCATGGATCGCCTGCCACACCGCGAGCCCGTGGCGGGACGGCACATTCACCTCGAAGCCGAGTTCGCCCGCGAAGCTCACCCGGAACAGGCGCGCCGGCACGCCGCAGATGCGGCATTCGGCCACCGACATATGCGGCATCGCGGCGTCGGCGAGATCGGCGCCCTCGACCAAGGGTGTCAGCACGCGGCGCGCATTCGGCCCGTTGAGCGCGACGACCGCCCACTGCTCGGTCGTCGAGGTCAGCCACACTTTGAGATCAGGCCATTCGGTCTGGAGATAATCCTCCATCATGCTGAGCACCCGCGCCGCACCGCCGGTCGTGGTGGTGACATGGAACCGGTCTTCGGCGAGCCGGCCGATGACGCCGTCGTCGCGAATGAAGCCGTCCTCGCCGAGCAGCAGGCCGTAGCGGCAGCGGCCCGGCGCGAGTTTGGTCCAGGCGTTCGTGTACATGCGGTTCATGAATTCCGCCGCATCGGGCCCGACCACTTCGATCTTGCCGAGCGTCGAGGCATCGAACATGCCGACCGACGCGCGCACCTCGCGGCATTCGCGCGCCACCGCGCGATGCATGTCCTCGCCTGGCTTCGGGAAATATCTGGCGCGCCGCCACAGCGACACGGGCTCGAATACCGCGCCTTGCGCCTCGGCCCAGCCGTCGATCGACGTCTTGCGGGTGACTTCGAACAGGTCGCCGCGGTTATAGCCGGCGAAGGTCCCGAAGGTGGTCGGCGTATAGGGCGGCCGGAAGGTCGTCAGCCCGACCGACGGCACGTCCAGGCTCACCGCGTCTGAGGCGATGGCGAGACCGTTGATATTCGACGTCTTGCCCTGGTCGGTGCCCATGCCGGTGGTCGTGTACCGTTTGATATGCTCGATCGATGTGAAGCCCTCGCGCACCGCGAGACGGATATCCTTGGCGGTGACGTCGTTCTGGAAATCGACGAAGGCCTTGGCGAAGGAAGCGTTGCGGTCGGTCGGCAGGTCGCGGCGGACGGTGCCGCCCGTCGACTCTTCACCCTGCACGCCATGGCTTCGGGCGGTTGCCGCGAAGCCCGCGCCACGGGCCGCCTCGGCGCCCGCCTCGGCTCCATCGGCAAGCGCCGCCGACAAGCCCAATCGGCCATTGCCGGCGCCGGCGCAGCGGCAGGCTTCGGTCTCGCGGCCGGGCAGGAAGACGCGGTTGACCGCGTCCCAGGCCAATTCGCCCCGGCTGTGCGAGAAGAGATGCACGCTCGGCGTCCAGCCGCCCGACATCAGCACCAGATCGCAGGCGATCCGGCGCGCCGGCCCGACCGCGCCACCAGGCCTGACCGGATTGACCCGCACCGAGCTTACTTTCAGGCGGCCCTTGGTGCCGGTCGCCGTCCAGCCGAGCAGCATCTCGATGCCGAGCGCGCGCGCAGCACCGGCAAGGGCCTCCGGCACATTGTCCCTGAGATCGACGATCGCGGCGATCGTCGCGCCGGCGCGCGCCAGATCGAAGGCCGCATGCCAGGCCGAATCATGCGTCGTCACGACGACGGCGCGGGCGCCGGCCTTCACGCCATAGCGGTTGAGATAGGTCCGCGCGGCCCCCGCCAGCATGACGCCTGGCCGGTCATTGCCCTCGAACACCAGGGGCTTTTCGATGGCGCCCTGGGCCAGCACGACGCGGCGCGCCCTCACCTTCCACAGCCGCTCGCGCGGCGCGCCTTCGGGATAGGCCGCCAGATGATCGGTCAGGCGCTGGGCCAGGCCAACGAAATTCTGATGATAGTAGCCGATGGCGGTGGTGCGCGGCAGAAGCGTCACATTCTTCATTGCCGCGAGTGCGGCGCAGGTCTCGGCGAGCCACTGCCAGGCGGAGCGCCCATCGATGGCCACATCGGGTGCGCCGAGCAGCGAGCCGCCGAGCTCCGGCTGTTCGTCGGCCAGGATGACCCGCGCGCCGCTTGAGCCCGCGGCAAGCGCGGCGGCAAGGCCGGCCGGTCCCGATCCGACCACCAGCACATCGCAATGAGCGAAGCGGCTGGCATAGAGATCGGGGTCGGGTTGATCCGGCGCCTTGCCGAGACCGGCAGCGCCGCGGATCAGCGGCTCGTAGATCCGGTTCCAGAACGATTTCGGCCACATGAAGGTCTTGTAATAGAAACCCGCCGACAGCAGCATGTAGAGCGCGTCGTTGACGGCGCCGATGTCGTAGTTGAGCGAGGGCCAGTGATTCTGGCTCGCGGCCTTCAATCCCTCATAGATTTCGAGCACCGTCGCGCGCGAATTGGGTTCGCCGCGTCCGCCGCCGCGATCGACGCCGACAAGCGCATTGGGTTCCTCCGATCCGGCCGACAATATGCCGCGCGGACGATGATACTTGAAGGAGCGGCCGACGAGATGGACGCCATGGGCGAGCAGCGCCGAGGCGAGCGTGTCGCCCGCGAAGCCAGAATAAGATGTGCCGTTGAAAGTGAAGCCGACGGGCTTGCCGCGGTCGACGCGGCCCTTGCCGGCGATGCGCCAGTGGGTCATGACCGCCCCTCGGCGAGGCCATTAAAGTCCGGGCGGGGAAGTCCGGTCTTGTAGGTCAGCAGGAACTTGTCGCTCACCGTGTCGCGCAGCGCGTTGAAGAAGCGGCCGCAGCCATGCAGATGGCGCCAGCGCTCATAATGCCGGCCGCGTGGATTTCTGCGGATGAAGAGATGATCCTTCCAGGCCGCGTCGTCGAGTTTGGAGGGATCCGCCGGGCGCGCGATATGGGCCTCGCCGGCATAGGCGAACTCCACTTCCGGGCGCTCGGCTTCGCAATAGGGGCAGCGGATGAGCAGCATCAGCGGGTCTCCGTCAATGGGCCACGGCGGCGGCGGCGGCCTCATCGATGAGCCGGCCGGTGGTGAAGCGTTCAAGCGTGAAGGGCGCGTTGAGCGGATGCGGCTCGTCGCGCGCGATCGTATGCGCGAAAACATGCGCCGAGCCTGGCGTCGCCTTGAAGCCGCCTGTGCCCCAGCCGCAATTGACATAGAGGCCCGGCACCGGCGTCCTGGCGATGATCGGCGAGCGGTCGGGCGTCACATCGACGACGCCCGCCCATTTGCGCAGCATGCGCATGCGGGTGAAGATCGGAAATACCTCGCAGATCGCGGCAACCGTATGCTCGATCAGCGGCAGGCCGCCGCGCTGGCTGTAGGACACATACTGGTCGGTGCCCGAGCCGATGACGAGCTCGCCCTTGTCCGACTGCGAGATATAGGCGTGCACCGTGTTCGACATCACGACGCAGGGAAAGACGGGCTTGACCGGCTCCGACACCAGCGCCTGCAGCGGGAAGCTTTCGAGCGGGAGGCTGAGACCGGCGCTCTCCATCACCACCGAGGTATTGCCGGCGGCCGACACCGCCACCTTCTTCGCCTTGATGAAGCCGCGCGGCGTCTCGACGCCGGTGACCCGGCCTGCACCGTCGCGGCGTATCGCGGTGACCGGGCAATTCTGGATGATGTCGACGCCCCGCGCCGCGGCACCCCTGGCATAGCCCCAGGCCACGGCATCATGGCGGGCAACGCCGCCGCGCCTTTGCAGGGCCGCACCCATCACCGGGTAGCGCGCGCTCCCGGAAATGTTCAGCGGCGGGCAGAAGGCCTTGGCCTCTTCCGGCGTCAGCCATTCATTGTCGATCCCGTTCAGCCGGTTGGAATGGATATGCCGCTTGAAGCTCTGGATGTCATGAACCGTATGCGCCAGCATCATCACGCCGCGCTGCGAGAACATGACATTATAGTTGAGCTCCTGGCTCAGGCCTTCCCACAGATCGAGCGCGTGATCATAGAGCCGCGCGCTTTCGTCATAGAGATAGTTGGAGCGGATGATCGTGGTGTTGCGCCCGGTATTGCCGCCGCCGAGCCAGCCCTTGTCGATGACCGCGACATTGGTGATGCCATGCTCACGGGCGAGGTAATAGGCCGCGCCCAGCCCGTGACCGCCGGCGCCGACGATGACGACGTCATATTCCGCCTTCGGTTCGGCATCGGGCCACTGCCTTCGCCAGCTCTTGTTGCCGGTCAGGGCATTGCTCATCAGGGCTGAAAATGAAAAACGGCTCACGGCACATCCCACAAATCCGAATGTGCCATCCTTCGCCTGTCATATACCTCTTGAACAGTATGAATGCGTCAGTCAAATATAACGGACGCGACAAGAGAGGAAGACAGGCATGGCCATGCAGCGCGCTTCGAGACCCGGCCGGCCGGCGAAACGGAACCCGGCGGTGCGCCTTTCGGTGGGATTCATTTTGGCGCGCCGCTTCACGCTCTGCGCCTTCGCGAATTTCGTCGACGTGCTGAGGCTTGCGGCCGATGAGGGCGACCGCAGCCGGCCCATCCTGTGCGACTGGGTGGTGCTTTCCGACAGGATGAACCCGGTGGCATCGAGCTGCGGTGTGATGGTGCAGCCGCATGAGCGCCTGGGCGATCCGGCCCGATTCGACTACATTGTCGTGGTCGGCGGCCTGATCGACGAGATCCCCAATCTCAGCGCCGACTATACGCGCTATCTGCAGCGCGCTGCCTCGCAGGGAGTGCCGCTCGTCGGGGTCTGCACCGGGGCCTTCATTCTGCACCGCGCCGGGCTGATGGACGGTTACCGCTGCTGCGTGAGCTGGTTCCACCATGCCGACTTCCTCGAGCAATTCGACGGCCTCAAGCCGGTGTCGGACCAGATCTTCATCGTCGACCGCGATCGCCTGACCTGCTCGGGTGGCGTCAGCTCGGCGCATCTTGCCGCCCGTCTGGTGGAAAAGCATGTCGGGCGCGCCCAGGCCAGCAAGAGCCTCCACATCATGATCATCGACGAGGCGGAGGTCGCCGAGACGCCGCAGCCCGGCATCCCGACCGATCTCCACACCGACGACGCCCTGGTGAAGCGGGCTCTGCTCCTGATGCAACAGACTCTCGACGCGCCGCTCTCGATCGAGGCGACCGCCAGACGCCTGCACGTCAGCAAGCGGCGGTTGGAACGGCATTTCAGCCGCGCGGTTGGCCTGTCACCGACGCTGGCTTACCGGATGATCCGCCTCGAACATGCCGAATTCCTGCTGCGCAGCACCGACCGCCCGGTGACGGCGATCGCCGTCGAGGCGGGCTTCTGCGACGCCTCGCATTTCATCCGCGCCTTCCGCCAGCGCCGCGGCATGACGCCGGTCGCTTATCGTGAGAAAGCCCTTGCCTGACGTCCCTACGCACGACGAAACCGTCACGCCAGCGGCGCCGTGATATCTCGAGTTTCGCTTGGCTCCTCCCCGTTGCGGGTCAGCCATTCCTCATATGTCGCCTTCGTCAAGACATACTGGTTCTTGGCTGAAATATAGTTGTCACCATGCAGGCGGGCGATTGGACAATAGTTCTCCGGCCGAACACGAAGCGTGCGGCTGTCGATGCAGTCGTCGCGCACATGCATGTAGGTCACATGGCCGAAGACAATGCACCGGTTGGGCAGCTCGACCACGCGTTCAAGGCGGCATTCAAAGGCAACAGGCGCCTCGCCAACCCAGCCCGGCTCCACCGTGAAGCTCTTCTCCAGGCTCAGTCCGGCGGCCTTGACCTCGTCGACTTCCGAAGGAAAATCGATGCCGCAGATCACCATCTGCCGCGCGATACGCTCATCGACAAGATTGACGACGAACTCACCAGTGTTCACGATGTTCGCTGTCGTATCCTTGGGGGCTCCGCCTTTCTTGTGCTGAAGGCCGATCAACAGCAGCGGCGGGGTATCCGAAAATGCATTGAAGAAGCTTATCGGCGCGGCATTGTTGATTCCGTCCGGGCTTCGCGATGTTACAAGTGCAATGGGCCGGGGCGCCACGAAGCTGACCAGCAGCTTGTAGCGCAGCTCATGCGAGATGCAAGCAAAGTCGATATCCAGTTTCCATCCTCCCTGTTCGATGCAGTGTCCGGTGGAGGCTAATGTCCCGAATCCGAAGCTCGCATCATATCGCCGCACCTTCCGAGCGAACTTCGGATTCGAAAGGACACCAGAAAATTCAAGATTCCAGTGTGGTTTTGGTTCAGAATTCCCTCAAATCCCGACCGCAACACGGGAGAGAATTTCTGAACCACCACACTAGCGGGGCAAGACATAAACGTGCTGCGGCAGCCAAGACAGAACAAGGGTCTCACCGTTGTTGAGCGGGAGTCCATCGAGTTCGCTCTGATGCTTCAGGACGCGAAACTCGGTTTTGTCTTCGAGTTCGAGAAACAGGGTGATCATGGACCCAACAAACTCCTGTCCGACTATCTTTGCCTTGACGGCATTCTCATCGCCGGCGGCCTGCTTGTTGACGGCGACCCGGTCTGCTCCGACAACGACATGAATTTCGGTGCCTTTGCCGAAGCTCTCGCCCCCGGCGCGAGGCGTCGTCAGGACACCGTGTCGCGTACCGATGGTCAGTTGACCACCGGTGGCCTTGAGGACCGATCCGGACAGTATGTTGTTCATGCCGATGAATTCGGCGACGAAGCGATTTGCCGGACTTCTATATACTTCCAGCGGCTTGCCGATCTGTTGAATCTCGCCGCCGCTCATGATCACCATTCGATTCGCCATGGCAAAGGCTTCCGATTGGGCATGCGTGACGTAAACGAAGGTTATGCCGAGTTCCTGCTGCAGACGCGACAACTCGGACTGCATCCGAACCCGCAGATGAGCGTCCAGCGCGCTCAATGGTTCATCCAGCAGCAGGATCTCGGGCTCGGTCACCAGCGCGCGCGCCAATGCCACGCGCTGCTGCTGACCTCCAGAAATCTGCTTGACGTCCCGTTGCGCCAATGCGTCGATGCCAAGCCTTTCGAGCCATTGCATGGCCTTGCGGCGGCGCTCGTGCTTGGCAATGCCGCGCATCTTCAGGCCAAACTCGACATTCTCGACGACGCTCAGAAAGGGAAACAGGGCCAGACTCTGCCAAACCAGCGGTGTATCCCGCTGCCATGGCCTGAGGTCGTTCATGCGCTTGCCGGCAATTCGGATCTCGCCACCTGACGGCTGCTCAAGACCCGCAATCATTCTGAGCGTCGTGGTTTTGCCGCAGCCGCTCGGCCCCATCAAGGCGATGAACTCTCCGCTCGTCACCGCCATGCTGGCGTCGCTGACGGCTACAAACCCGCCAAAGCTCTTGCCGACTCTGTCGAGGACGAGAAAATTTTCCGTCCTGGTGATCGCCGAGTTCCGCGAGCCTGGGTTGTTGAGCATCGAAGTCACCTCGAATCTGGCCGGTTGGAGTGTCGGGTGACCATGATCCACTGGGCGATGGCGACCAGCGTGATGCTGATGCCAAAGGCAACCGTGCCTATCGCATTGATTCTCGGGCTCACCTGACCCTGCAGGAGGGCAAGAACCTTTACCGGCAGGGTTTCCTCGAAGCCCGAAACAAACCAGGCAATCATGAACTCGTCGAAGGACACGGCCATCGAAACAAACAGCGCCGCGAGAATCGAAGGGAACGCAAAGGGCAGGATGACCTCCCATACCGCTCGCCACTCCGAGGCCCCGAGGTTCCAGGCGGCCGCTTCCAGACGCTCATCCATGTCCGCCAGACGCATGCGAATGAGAGCCATCGCGAACGGGGCACAAATTACGACATGGCTGATGATCACCGAATAGAGCTTGCCCCAAAGGCCCACGGCATTCAGGAAGACCAGCATCGCCATTCCGAGAATGATGGCCGGAACGGTCGGGGGCATGAAGAACAGCCCAAGATAGGCGTTCTTTCCGATGAACTGAAATCGATAATCGGCATAGGCAGTGGCGAAGCCGATCACCGTCGAGATCAACGCGACCGAGATGCCGACATAAACGCTGTTGACGAAGCCTTCTATTATCGCCTGATCGCGGAAGATAGCTTCGAACCATTTCAGGCTGAAGCCGCCCCATGGCAGGCGCGGATGGCGATCGACATTGAAGGCGAAGACCATCAAAGTCACGATCGGCACAAGGATAAAAATGAACAAGAGCGCCGAATAGACCTTGAGCGCCGTATCAGCGATCCCCTCACGCATGCCCGCGCCGTCCGTTCTTTCCATATGCGAACGAAACCGCCGCGAAGAGGATCGCCGTCATCGATATGATCATCGTGACGGCGACGACGGAAGCGCGCGGCCAGTCGGACCCGGACTTGACCAGATCGACCACGAGAATGCTGAGCGTCGGCGGCTTGCTGCCGCCAAGCAGGCTCGGGCTGATATATTCGCCGAACGACATCATGAAGGCAAAGCAGGCCGCGATCGTCAACCCGACACGCCCTGCCGGAAGAATGACCTCGAAGACCGTCCGCAGGCGCCCGCAGCCCAGGTTGTGGGCTGCCTGAATGAGCCGTGTGTCGATATTCGACAGGCTCAACAGCTGAATCAGGATCACCAGCGGCAGGCAGAGCGTCATGAAGCCGACCATCGTGCTGAATGAGTTGTTCAGAAGCGGCAGCGGCCCGAGGCCGATGGCCAGCAGCATGCTGTTGATCAGCCCGTCGGCGCTCAGCACGATCTGCCACGAGTAAACACGGACCAGATAGCTGGTGAAGAACGGTGTTATCAGCAGGAAGAGGGCTAGCCGCTGGGTGTGCCTTGAGACGATGAAGGCGAGAGTGTAAGCGCACGGAAAGGCCGCTATCGAGGCGACCGCCGCTGCAAGCAGAGACATCCAGAGCGTGTAGTAATACGCTTGCAGGAAGTATGGCGCGGTGAAGAGCTTTATCCAGTTTCTCAGGGTGAAATCGGGAGATAGTTGGAAGTTGCTCACCTGCCAAAAGGTGATGCCGAGCATGAAGGCGAGCGGAATGATGAAGAAGAGCGTTTGCAGCACTCCGGCCGGGGCCGTCCAAACCCAGAAAAACCACCTGATGCCGGGCCTCGACATGGAGGCGGTTTTCTGCGGCGCAGAAGCCTCTGTCATTGATCACTCCGATGCGAGATCGATCCTTGCGGGCGCCGGCGCGGCTTCTCTTGCCGAAGACATGCCTGCCAGAAGCCTGACTTCGATTTTGCCGTCCTTCCGAAGGGCAACCCGCGCCGAACTGCGGTCATGACTTCAGAGGCTCTTGAACCTGGCCCAGACTTCCGTCCATTCCTCGATCGACTGCTGGATGGGCAGACGACGCGGAACGATTTTTCCCTCCTTGTACTCATCCATGACATTGCGCTGGTCGAATCTGTGGCGCATCCAATTGGCTTCATCCGGATGCTTCTCGTTCAACAGTTTCCAGCCCGCGATGTTTGGAATTGAGTTCTGATTGTCCGGCTTGAGCGCAAGCTGAACCTGGCCTTCCGGAGAAGTGATGTACTGGATGAACTTCCTGGCAAGTTCCTGGTTCTTGGAGCCCTTCGCAATCGACAGCGATTCCGTAAACTGGATGCCGCCTTCGTCCGGGATAAACGTGTTGACCGGCACGCCATCCTTGCGCAGGCCAAGCGTCAACCATTCACCGACGCCGGGCACCAGCAGGACCTGACCCTTGCTGAGGGCCGAGTAGGTGTCGGCATAGGAGTAGAAACCGGCTATCTGCTTCGGCTGGAGCGAGAGCATGGTCTTGGCCAGCTCGTCAAAGGCGGCCTGGTCAATGTCAAACGGCCCCTTGTTTCCATTGTAGAGACTAAGGACGCCCATCGACGGCAAATACCAGTCGAACAGCCCCACTTTCCCGGCGACAGTTTCACTCCACAGCGCCTTGTAGGAGCCCAGGTCGGATGGACGGTACGCTTCGGTGTTGTAGGCCAGTCCGAGATATCCGAAGCGCACCATCACCGCATAGAGGTCGCCGTCAATCCAATGCAGCGGCCATTTCTGAAACTCAGGCCAATAATCCTGCAAGGGATAATCGGCGGGATCATGCTTCTCCAGATAACCTCCCGCCTGCAGCATGCCGACATACTCCGCATCGGCGTTGATGACATCGAACGTTCCGGGCGGCGATGAACTCAGCAATGCGAGCATGTTCTCGCCGCTCGTATATTCCTTGATGCGCACCTTGGCGCCGTACTTCTCCTCGAAGGGCGCGACAATGATCGGGTCCGCCCATCCGCTCCAGCCAATCAGCTTGAGCTCGTTCGCGGCCTGGGCGCTTGCGTCTCCGCGTGAAGCACCCGACAGCGCGAACACGCCGGCAAGGGCGCTCGAACGCTTGAGAAAGTCGCGACGCCTCATCGGCGGCACACTCAGTGATGGCAGATCTTTCATGCGGCCTCCCCTTGATGAAGATTGTAGATTGTTTTTTTAATTAACGTACAATCTAGTTTCTATTATTGACCAAGTCAACCTACATTTTGTACTTTTTTGGTATCCGTCCTTTGCTATGAAGGGCGGGCGAACATTCCGGGCAACAAATCGCAACCTGCGGACAGACCAGCGCCGCGAGGGGCTCCCATGAGGAGAATTCCATGACGAATGAAGAAATCATGCGCCGCGCAATCGAACTCAGTCGCCGGAAGATGAGAGAGGAAAACGCCGCGCCTTTTGCGGCAGTCATAGTGCGCAACGGCGAAATCGTCGGCGAGGGCTGCAATCGCTCGCTGCAGGATTTCGACCCGACCGCCCACGGTGAGATCGTCGCTATCCGCGATGCATGTCGTAATCTGGAAACCCTGGATCTGTCCGACTGCGAGATCTACACCAGCTGTGAACCCTGCCCGTTATGCGTTTCCGCCATGCTCTATTCGGGGATAGGCCGGATGTACTACGCGGCATCGCTGGAGCAATCTGCAACCATTGCCCCCTACCCTGACAGCAGCTTCATCTGTCGCGAGTTGGGGTTGCCGGTCCAGGAACGCAACATGCAAAGCACCCGACTGATGGACGAGGAGGCGATGGCTGTCCTGCTCGAATGGCGCAGCCGTCCGGAATTCGGGCTGCACTTTCCTGCCCAGCGAGTCGGACAGGATTGATTGGGATTCACCTGCAAGCTCAATTGACTCGGCAGCGGAGTTTGTGGTCGAAAGGACAGCGCGCCGCCTTATGACGGGAAAGGCGACTCGAAGCAGAAACCTGATTGCCATCGGGAACTGCCAGTGGCATATGCCAAAGCGATCCAGATGAAAGCCTTCCACACCAAGACCTCCGCCAAGCGACACGGTACCGAAGGCACGGCGGCCAGGAAGGCCGCTACGCCGCAGGATCAGCCGCGACCGAAGCTCAGCGACGATGCGATGTACCAGCAGATCATCGCGGCGATCATGGATCGCAGGCTGCCGCCCGGAACCCGGTTGCCTGAAGAGAGCCTTACCGAGGCTTTCGGCGTAAGCCGGACCCGAATCAGAAAAATCCTTCAGCGCCTGAGCAACGACAAGGTCATCGTCCTGAAGCGCAACCGCGGCGCGACCGTCGCACAGCCGACTGCCGCGGAAGCGCGGACGATCTTCGAAGCCCGTTGCTTGATTGAGACGGCAACCGTTCGAGCCTTTGCCACTCGCGCAAACCGCGCCGCGATTCACAGGATCGAGCAGCTCGTCGAGGCCGAGGCCGAGGCTCGGGCTCAGGGCCAGGATCAGGTCGCAATCAACCTGGCGGGCAAATTCCACATTGAGATAGCGAAGCTGTTTGGAAACGAGATCCTGACCGACCTGATAAACCTGCTGGTCTCGAAGACGTCCCAGATATTTGCTGTTTTCCAGTCGTCTGTTGCATCGATCTGCACCATGGATGACCACAGGGATATGCTTGCCGCGATCAAGGCCCACGATTCCGACCTGGCGGCGCGCATAATGGGAGACCACCTTCTGCGGATGGAGAGCAGTGTCGATCTGACTGCCAAGAGCGCGGCCACTGTGGATCTGACCAAGCTCTTCAGTACCGCTAGCAAGCGCCGCGATTAGCCGCTTGAAGGCGCGACGCGCGAGTCGATCGCCCCTGAGCTCCTTGTCCTTGAGATTGACGCATCCACCGGGATTTGCCGTGCCACAACCCATGTCAGTGAAAGGCAAGTCGCGGTCATGGCCTCGTAGGCTGTGGTGGCATGGGCGACCGATCGCAAACCCTGCAGTTTTCTCACTCAGTAAGACTAGGACTTGGGCGTCGCGCCATACTCGTATTTGCGCGTCGCCACCTCGACCTGGTCCGCCACGCGCCTCCTTTGCGCGAACATCGGCGTGACATAGGTGCCGATGGCATCGAGGCTGGCCGCGAAGACGAGCGCCAGGCCGCTGGCGACGAGCTGGATGAAGGGCGGGACATTGAGCAAGGTGAGCCCGTTCTCGAGCACGCCGAGAAACACCCAGGCCGTCACCACGCCCAGGATGCGGCCGCGGCCGCCGGCGAAGGCGACGCCGCCCAGGAGAATGATGGTCAGCGCCTGCAATTCCATTTGCAAGCCGAGCGCGCCCGGCGACACGCCGTCGAGACGCGCCGCCAGCAGCACGCCGGCGAGACCCGCCGCGGCGCCGGTCGCGGCATAGAGGGCGAACAGCAGACGGCGCACCGGAAGGGCCGCGAGGAACGCCGCTTGCGGATTGACGCCGACGGCATAGACATAGCGGCCCCAGACGGTGGTCGAGATGAACAGCGCCGAAAGCAGGAAGGCGAGGGTGACCACCCAGAGCAGCACCGGAATGCCGAGAAAGGCGCCATTGCCGATATAGAAGAACGTATCGCCCAGGCCATAGACTTCGGTCGGGTTGATGAGCAGCGTGACGCCGCGCAGCAGGCTCAGCATGCCGAGCGTCACGATGATCGGATTGAACTTGAAGACCCCGCAAAGCAGGCCGTTGAACGCCCCGATCAGCGCGCCGCAGACGATGCCGGCCGGGATGGCGGCCGAGGCGGGCAGCCCGAACTGGGTGATGGCGAGCGCCGTGACCATGCCCGAGAAGGCGATGTTCGACCCCACCGACAGATCGACATGGCCGGCGATCATCAGCAGGGCCATGGCGGCGACGACCACGCCGATGGCGGAATAGTTGGTGAGCAGAACGGTGAAGTTCGAGAAGGTCAGGAAGTTCGGGCTGCTGAGCGCGAAATAGGCGATCAGGATGCCGAGCGATGCCAGCAGGATATTGTTGACGATGAACGTGCCATTGGTGAAGCGGTCGAGAATGCTGCTTCGTGCCTCGCCGGCCGGCGGCTGATTGGTCATTGCAAGCTACCCTGTCTGTGTTCCACCGAATGGGCCAGGCCCAGCAGCCGGCCCTCGGTAATTTCATCACCTTCGAGCATGCCGGCCAGACGGCCGTTGGACAGTACCATGACCCGATGGGCGACCTGGATCAGCTCCTCGGGCTCGGAAGAGGTCGCGAGAACGGCGCGGCCCGGTTCCTTGATCACGTCGCGCAGCGCCGCATAGATATCGCTGCGGGCGCCGACATCGACGCCCTGGGTCGGTTCGTCGAGCATCAACAGCCGGCATCCCTTGACGTCGTTCAGCCATCTGCCGAGAACGAGCTTCTGCTGATTGCCGCCGGAGAAGCGGCGCGCCTCGAGATCGGGTTTGCGCGGCTGCAGGTTGAGCCGGCCCGCCGCCTTGTCGAAAAGCTCACGCTCGCGGCCGCGCCGGCGCAGGAAGGCCGAGCACAGGTCGGCGAAGCTCGACGCCAGAAGATTGTCGCGCGCCGGTAGCGACGCGAAGACGCTCTTGCGTAAGCGGTCAGACGGCACGAGCGCGAAGCCGGCGCGGAACGCATCGCCGGGGTTGCGCGGATGGACCGGCTCTCCCTGGCAGCTGACTTCGCCGCCATGGATCTGGCGGGCGCCGAACAGGGTTTCGACCAGCTCGGTCCGCCCCGAGCCGACCAGGCCGAACACGCCCAAAATCTCGCCGGGCCTGACATCGAATGAGAGTGGACCGATGCCCGGCGCCAGTAGATCGCGCACCGACAGGAGCGGCTGTTCCAGCGTGACCGCCGAGGCCGGCGCCACCACCCGGGCGCGGCTCACGCTGCGGCCGACGATGGCATCGACGATGTCCTGATGGGTATAGTCCGCCACCTTGCCGGAGAGGACGGTGCGGCCACCGCGCAGCACCGTGACGCGGTCGGCGAGCTCGAAGACCTCGCTCATGCGATGGGTAACATAGAGAAGCGGAATATTGCGTGTGCGTAGCTGCCTGAGGCGCTCGGCGAGCCTTTCGGCCTCACGTTCGGACAGCGCCGCCGTCGGCTCGTCGAGGATGAGAACCTTGGCGTTGGCGGCAAGCGCCCTGACGATCTCGATGCTCTGCAACTCGGCATTTCCGACATTGGCGAGGTCGCTCGATATATTCAGGTCGATTCCGAGATCCGCGAGGAGTCTCTCGGCGCGCCTGCGCTGGCTGGATTGCCGGACGAAGGGTCCCCAGCACTCCTCCTGGCCAAGGAAGATGTTGTCGGAGGCGCTCAGGGACATTGCGAGCGACAGCTCCTGATAGACGACGGCGACACCGGCCTGGCGCGATTCCCGCGGGGTCAGGGTGGTGAAGCTCTTCGGTCCGATGACGATCTCGCCACGGTCGGGCCTGATCGCGCCCGACAGGCATTTGATCAGCGTGGACTTGCCCGCGCCATTGGCGCCGAGAAGCGCGTGAATCTCGCCGTCCTCGACCGAGAGATCGACGCCGTTGAGAACCCTTATGCCGCCAAAGGACTTTTCGAGCGCGCGAACCGCAAATGCCACTCAACTTCCTCCTGATTGAACGCGCCCGGCATATTTGTCGGTCGCAGCCGCTTCACCTGGTTCTCGAGGCCGGTGAAGCGGCTTCTCACTCACGATAGCGTGGTCCATGGCGTGGCGCCCGCGTATCTCGGGTGCCGGAATCGGCCGTGTCAAGCTGACACGAGCGCGCCTAGCTCAGGCCCTGCTCCTTCAGGTACTTGTCCGCTGCCGGCGAGCCGGGCGTGACGAGCTCGAGCGGCACGATATTGTCCGACGCCTTGCCCTTGGTCACAAGCTCGTGCGCCGTCTCGACGATGGCATCGCCCACCCGCCGCAGCGGGATGGCCATGGATGCCTGGTAGACATTGTCGCCTTCCTTCAGGAGTTTCAATGCCGGCGCGGTTCCGTCCATGCCGCCGATGAAGACGCCCTTCTGCTTGGGGTCGCGGCCGGAGGCGACCCAGGCCTTGTAGGCGCCTTCCGTCGCCGGGTCTTCGACGCCGACGATGACATTGATGTCGGGATGCGCCTGCAGCAGGGTGCGGGTGACATTGAGGCCTTCGGTTGGCGTGATGGCATTCTGGTTGGCGACGATCGTGGCGTCGGGTGCCACCTTCTGCAGGCCTTCGACGATGCCCTTGGTGCGCGCCTGCCCCCAGATCATGAGGTCGAAGCCGAGAACGGCGACCTGGGCCTTGCCGCCGAGATTGTCGTTGATCCACTTGCCGGCATATTCGCCGAGCTTGCGGCCGTCATTATATTGGTCATATCCGACGGTCGCGTCCTGGTTCTGGATGCGGTCGCCATAGGTGATCCAGTAGATGCCGGCCTCACGCGCCTGCTTGGCGAGCGTCTCGAAGGCCGCCGGGTTGGGAACGTTGCACACGATCGTCGCGACCTTCTGCTCGATCCAGGTCTTGATCGTGTTGATCTGCTTGTTCATGTCCGAGCCCGGGTCATGGACCACGAGTTCGTAGCCCAGTTCCGCCGCTTTGACCTTGGCCTGGTCGAGCGAGATGATGACCGCGCCGACCTTCGAGGAATTCGGAAAGCTGACCGCGATGACCTTGGATCCGGAAGCCCGGACGGTGGGGATGCCGGTTGCGGCCAGGCCCAGGGCCATGCTCAGCGCCGCGAGGCCCCGATTGAATTTCCGCCTGTCGACGCCAGTGTTCTTGCCAGTCGTGTCAATCATGTTGTTTCCACCCTTGTTGCTTTGCGGTGCGTTGCATTTCGCTGGAATTGTCGCTCTTTCCGGCGACTTTCCGGACAGCGATGCTATACCTATCATACAGGATGTCAATGATATAATATAGGGTGCGCTGACATTGCTCCGCCGCGAGCGGCGGCAATGCTGCATGACCAAGATGAGGAGCGGGTCATTCGGGCGCTTTCCAGCGCCCGCTCCCGCGGGACATTCGATGAACTTGGTTCCTGGTTGCGCCGAGGAAGTCCTTGTCTCAGGAGGTTTCCGGCTTCATCAAGCCGGTATGAGGGTCGTCTGCCGGCAGGCGCCACGCATTCGGATCTTCAGCCTTGGGCAGCCCAGGGCAAATCGTTGATTTTTTTGAGCGGCCTGAGACATAGGTGACATTTCGTACCGGACACTTGGGTTACACTTTTCGCTTTTTTCGAGTGGGAGGTGGGGATGCCGTGGAAAGAGATTTCCACCGGCACACCCCTGTCGCAAGGCCTCACCCCCAATGATCTATGGTGCGCCGACTTCAAGGGTGAGTTCAGGCTCGGCAATCGGCAATATTGCTATCCGCTCACCGTCACCGACCACGCTTCGCGCTTCCTGCTCATGTGCGAAGCGCTGGAATCGGTCCGGGAAGATACGGCTTTTACGGCCTTCGAGCGGCTGTTCCGGGAGCGCGGCCTGCCGCAGGCCATCCGCTCAGACAATGGCGTTCCCTTTGCCAGCCCCAATGGGCTGTTCAATCTGTCCAGGCCGCGGCGCAGATCGCAGCACATCCGTGAAGAGCTTCGAGGAATACCGGCAAAG
>CAZICN010000009.1:0-43850 GCA_964537655.1 uncultured Aestuariivirga sp. | reverse complement strand
TCATATAACACCCTCATCCGGCCTTCGGCCACCTTCTCCCGCAGGCGGGAGAAGGGGAGACGGGGTGAGTTCTGAGTCTCGGTCGTTAGACATCTTGTATCTCTGCTCACGCGGCGAACGCTTCGGAAATTTTCCCCGGACAGCCTTGCGCCTGGGGAGAAGGGAAACCGGCCGCGGCTCTTCACTTCGGCCGTTCGATCGCCCTGATCATGCCGCTCGGGCCGCCGCCGCAGTAGATCATGCCGGCGCCATCGGATTCGATTCCCGAGACCGGGGTGCCGGCCGGCATGTCGATCTGCTCCAGCACCTCGCCGGTTTCTGGATCGACACGGCGCACGTCGCTCTCATCGCCCTGCCAGGTGCCGTGCCACAATTCGCCGTCGACCCAGGTGACGCCAGTGACGAAGCGGTTGGATTCGATGGTGCGCAGGATCCGGCCGGTCTCGGGATCGATTTCGTGGATCCGGCGGTCGCGATACTGCCCGACCCACAGCGTGCCCTCGGCCCAGGCGAGGCCCGAATCGCCGCCGCCGCCGGGCGCCGGAATGGTGTGCAGCACGCGGCCCGTGGCGGGATCGACCTTCTGGATGCGCGCCTCGGCGATCTGCCACAGATGCGCGCCATCGAAGGCGGTGCCGGCATGGGCGGCGACATCGAGCGAGCGCAGCGTCATGCCGCTTTCGGGGTCGAGCGCGTTCAGCCTGTCGCCCGAGGCGAACCAGACATTGCGCCCGTCATAGGTGAGGCCGTGCACGCCTTCGACGCCGGGGAAGGGCCCATATTCGCGAAGGACTTTTGCGGCTGATCTTTTCATCTTCCTATCCTATCCGTGCGCCGATGTGAGGGTGACAGGCCAGACACTAACCAATGGGCAGCGGTGCGGGGAGTAACAATGTCGTCGTGAATCCGGGCAGCGGCGGGGTCATCCACCGGCGTGCCCGGCCTTGCCCATAGAACTGCACCTTGCCGGCCGCCGCAAGCTGATCGAGGGCGCGCTGGACATGGCGCTGGCTGGCGCCCAGCGCCAGAGCGAGCGCCGAACTCGACCAGGATTCGCCATCGGCGAGAAAGGCGAGCACCGCCGCGTGTTTCTCCTCGACCGGGCGCGCCAGAACGACGACATCGCGAGCGCGGCGGGGCGCCAGGACGAAACCCCGCGCGGTGGCGTTCACATCGGCGAGCCCGCCCAGCAGGCGGCGCAGGCGCCCGATCTCGACCCTGAGCCTGGCGCGATGCGATTCATCGGCATGCCGGCCGCCAAAGGCCTTGGCGATGAGCCGGTCGCGCGCCGCGTCGCCGGGCCAGGCTTCGGCCAGCGCCCGGGCGAGCGCGAACAGCACCGGACGTTTCGCCAGCGAGACAACGGTTGCACCCCGGCGCAGCTGATGGCGGCAGGCATCGATCACCAGCGTCTTCGACGCGAAGAGCCTCTCGACCTCATCGAGAAGGAGAGGGCGCTCCTGGCCGCGCGCGACCAGCCGCGCCGCCGGCGTGTCGAGCAGCAGGGAAGCGGCCTCGACTTCCGCGGCGAGGGCGGGAATCCGGGCGCGGCGCGCCGCATCGCGGGCGCGGGCGAGGGCGGCGCGCGCCGCCTGTGTCCTGATCCGCCGGATCGCCATGCCGGCCGCCACCAGCTCATGCGCCGCCATCAGCGCCGGCGGCAAGGGGGCGGGATCGAGGCGGGCGAGCTTGGGCTCGGCCTCGTCCAGCCGCCCGATCAGCAGGAGGCGGCGGATGTCGAGATAGCGGGCATGGGCGGCGTTCACCAGATCGCCATGCGCCTCGAGCACGGCGAGCGCCTGGTCGAGCGACCGGGCGGGCCAGGCGAGATCGCGCGCAGCGAGCGCCACCTCGGCCTCGGCGACATGGCAGCGGGCGCGGGCCAGCGCCTCCTTCGGGCCGAAGCCCTTCGCCGCGCGCCTGAGCAGCGCCCTGGCGCGGTCGAGATCGCCGAGCTGCGCCATCGCGATGCCGCGCAGCGCCAGCGCCGGCGCATCGTCGCGCAAGGCGACGCGCTTCAGGGCGCCGAGCGGATCACCCGCCGCGAGCGCCCGCCCGGCGGCGGTGATCAGTGAGTCCATTGGAATCCCGCCACACTTGTCACTCCCGGAGCTTCGATAGCGGCGACTATCCTGTCTGACAACCACCCCGACATGGAGACGAACATGAAACTCGACTGGATCCCCGCCCGCATCGCCGCCGCCCTTCTCGGCCTTGCCGCCGCATCGTCCGCCCGGGCGGCCGACACGGTGCTCGACCGGATGCCGGAGAAACTCGAGACGCAGTTCGCGCTGAGCGCCGCGCCGCCCCGCCTGCGCGACAGAGCGAGCGTCTATCTGCTCGATCCCGCACGCGGATACCGCCTCGCCCGGCAGGGAACGAACGGCATCGCCTGCATCGTCCAGCGCACCGCCTGGGAACTCGTCGATTTCCGCAACGATATCTATTACGCCGTCTGCTACGACGCGCTGGGTGCTCAAACCTATCTCAAATACATCATGGACGCTGCGGCGCTGCGCGCCGAGGGCCTCGATGCCGGGGCGCTGAAGGCCGAGATCGAGAAGCGCTACCGCGAGAAGACCTATCGGGCGCCCGAGAAAGCCGGCGTCTCCTACATGGTGGGTCCCGTGATGCGCACCATCGGGCCTCCCGACCTTAGGGTCCGCACCATGGCCATGCCGCATCTGATGCTCTATGCGCCCTTCACCACCAATGAGGATATCGGTGCTGTCCCCGATCTCGCCGACAAAACGAGCCTGCTCTATCCCTTCATCGACCGTCAGGGCAATGGCGAGCAGAGCTACATGATCCAGCTCATCGGCGAGGCGGAGAAGGCCAGGATCCTCGCCGACGAGAAGGCGCTTGTCGACGGGCTCTGCGCCTATCGCGCTGTGCTCTGCCTCGACCATGCGGAGCATTGAGGGATTCGAAAATCCAGAATTCCGGGGTCGTCCTCAGCATGAGGGTACTGAGAGACGATCCTTTCTAAACTCATCAAGCTCCAAGCGGGGGGATCGATGACTTTGTCAGGGACTTGCCTCGTGCCGGACAGCGGGCCAGGGCATCTGCCAGACCGGCATGCCGAACAGATAGAAATAACGGCCGAGCCTCACCACGTCACGGGCGCCCATGACGATGAGGTTGCCCTGTTTGTCATTGGACAGGCCGGTAATGTCCGAGGCGTGCTCGAGCGCGACGCGCGGTGCTGAACCGCAGGCGCCATAGGCCAGCTGGTTGGCGCTGAAGACGAATACCGTCTGGTCATCGGTGGCGGGTGCAAATCTCAGTTCTCCCGGCGAGAGGCGGCCGATCTGCCGGGGCGGCCCAATCTCCGCCGCGATGGGCACGTGATGGATCGTGCCGTCGCCACCGCTGATGAGCGCGCCACCGGGCTGCGTGCAGAAGAAGGCCGATTGCCGCCTGTCCGAAGAAAAGCCGCTGAGTTCCTCGGAATAGATCGGCTTGGCCGAAGTGCCGGGAGGCTTGGCCAGCGCCCAGACATGGAAGAGCTTGTCCTGGGCGCGGCCGGCGACGAACTGCCCGCTTTCATCGAAGATTGCGGTAGCTCCCGAATCCGAGCCTGTCCGTTCAAGGGACAGGGCCGGGAAAGACTTTTCGACGGCCGGGGAGTCGAATCTCGTGGCGTGGAAATTGTTGAAACTCTGTCGCGCGATCACCCACTCGCTGTTGGGTGAAATGGACACCGTGCTGTTCGAGGATGATTCTTCGTCCGCGCCAAAGTTGATCAACGGCCGCAAGGTGGGAGGCGAGGTTCCGGCGACATCGAGTTCCACAGCCCTGACGATTTTTCCCGTTTCCTCGAGAACGAGCCATTTGGAGTTGGGGCTGACGACGACTCCCTTGCCGCGGTCGCGGCCTTCCAGCCGGGTGAGCGGGATGACTGCTTCGCCAGCCGATCCAGGGCGCAGAACGAAGAGATCGTCATTGCCATCCATGGTCCACAGAAAGCGATTGTCGGGCGTCATGCCGATGGGTGGGGGAACGGTATCCCCGAAATCATCGGCGAGAGTCGACAGCCGGAACAGGAGCTGTGGCTTGTTGTTCGCCGGCCAGGCGAAGAGTTCTCCCTTGGAACTGGAGGCGAACAGCCATTGGCCGTCCGGTGAGAATGCGCCCCAGCCGTACTGCCAAAAACGGAGGTCGCGCCAGCCCAGATCGTCGAGCAGTTTCTCCGGCTGAAAGCCATTGGCGGCAATGCCCCGGTAGAGCGCGCCGTCCGTGCCAAGGGCCAGAAGAGAGTCACCATGCGGGCCCAGGACCGCGTCCTGGACCGGTTGCGCGAATTCCTGCGGTTCGAGCCGCTGCCTGTCCAACTGGAGGATCCGAAGCTTGCTGCCATCCATATTGGCCAGGAGGCGTCCGTCCGGACTGAGAAACGTGCGTCCGGTGACCTTCAGGGTCTCCTCGATCGGAAACTGTGTCCCGTAGGGGAGAGCCAGCCCCAGAAGCAGGAGCACCGCCGCGGCAGCGATGCCCGCTTGCCCGCGCGCATACCACCGCGAACGGCGGATCAGCGCGGATGCCTCGCTGCGCGCTTGCCGCTCGGGACTGGCAAATCGGTTGATGGTGCGCAGCGTCCGGTAGGGCACCACGACGAGCCGGTCGGCGCGCGATTGCTCGACATACTGTTCCAGCAGCCGGTTGGCCCGTTCTTCGACGGTTTCGATCTCCGCCGTCGCGTCGCGGATCGGCGAGGCCAGATAGTCGTGAGCCAGATAGAACAGCTTCTCGTCGTCCAGAATGACGACGAAGTCGGCGAGAAGGCGGCGCAGCACACGCTCCACCGCGCGCTCGCATTCGGGGCGCGAAACCGAGATCTGCGCATCGGTCTTGAGCTGCGCCAAGACGCGGTCCAGTATTTCGGCCTGCGTCAGCCCGGTGGGACGGCGCGTGGTGAAGCCTTCGTTGCACAACATGCGGAGCACGAGCTTTGCGATCCGGCGTTCCAGCTCATCGACATTCATGTCGGGCGGATTGATCACATCGCCGAGGAAACGGGCGATCACGCCCTGGGCACCGTTCACGCTGCGATAGGCGGTCACGTCGAAGATGCCCTGGTCCAGCAGACGCGTCAGCACGATCTGGAACTCGACCGGACGCACGCGCCCGTCCGAGGTCAGGTCCGCCACGACGAGGTCCTGCAACTCATCGGAGAAGCGCAGCTGCTCATCCTTGGTTATCTTGCGCAGAACCTCGCGCGCGGTTTCCGGCGAGAAATTCCGCACCGGCAGCCGCCAGCGATTGTTCTCGAGCTCGGGGATGAACTTTCCCAGATCCAGCAGGTCGTCGACGAATTCCTTGCGCAGCGCGAAAAGCAGGCGGACGTTCTCGCCTGCTTCCGCGATGGCCTTGAGCACGTCCTCGAGCGTCTGACTTGCCGCGGCCATACGCTGCGTGACGAAGTACTCTTCGAACTGATCGATGATGATGAGAATGGTCTGGCCCGGGAACGCCTTGGTCATCCTCTGCAGAAGCTCCGCCGTTGAAGCCTGCTCGGCGAGGCCCCCCTGGTCCGGCAGGGCGGCGAGGATCGCCTTGCGGATGGCGGTGCCGGGATCCGACCCGGTGCGCGCCAGATAGATCGGGCGCCACCCCTCGCTTTCGAGGCCGGTCACCAGTTTTGCCCGCAACAGGGAGGTCTTGCCCGCACCGGCCTCGCCGCTGACGAATCCGCAACGGAATTCGAGGGCGCGCACCAGGCCGAGGAGGCGCTGGGCGTCATTGTCCCGGCCCAGGAGCTGGTCATTTTTCTCGAAGGGCAGAAGGCCGCGCAGATAGGACGAGGCGGTGCGCGCCTCGGTGGGGAGAACGACAGCGCCCGGACGGCGCCGGCGCAGATAGAAGCCCAGGCCGAGCCAGGCCACGACGAGCGCCACCACGCCCCCGGACAACCCGAGCTGCCAGGGATTCGCGGCCCAGTTCGACTGCACCGATGCCAGGATGGCCCCGATTCCCAGCACAGCCTGGACTGAGCGCGTGACAAGGCCCGTGCCCTGCAGGATATCCCTCAGCCAGCGTGGGTCTTCCGGATTGCCGTCAGTCGTCAAGGCGGCCCTCATCGACAGAGGACACCAGTATGGGCATGCCCGACAAGCGATGCAATGGACCCGAGAGGACCATGCCGAGGCGTGGCACTACAGCCACGCGCCGGCCGGCCGATGTGACGCTCATTCGCGCACGACGAAGGCCGGCGAATGCTCGTCGGCCTGGCCGTCGCGCTTCAGCACGATGCGGTAGATGCCGGTGGTCTCGGGCGCCTTCATCTCGACCATGATCGACTGCGCTTCCGGGCCATCATAGACGAGAGGGGTCGGCGGCGGATCGGCGACGGCGCCGAAGCTCTCTTCCGCGAACTCTTCCGCCCCTTGCTTGAGCTTTGCCTTCTCCCAGGAGAGCCTGCCCTTGATCTTGCGCACGCCACCCTCCGCCAGCAGGGCCACCTGCACACGGCCGCCCGGGCTCACGACCTGGTCGCGCACCGACAGGTTGATGCGACCGACCTCCAGGAAGGCGAGGCCGTCGGCGCCGAACAGCCGCTGGAAGGCCGAGCGCGCCTTGCCCGAATCGATCAGGTCGACATGCGCCTCGCCGGTGAATTGCATCTGGAAGCCCGGCAGATAGGCGCCCTGCAGCGAGACCGTGCCGTCGCCCGCATCCGGCGTTTCGACCTTGAACAGCTTGTCGTTGGCGAATTCGAAATGGGTGATGGTGTCGAAACGCGTGCCGACCAGGAGGAAGGTCCGGATGGTCTTGGGCAAGGGATGCTGCGCGAGATCGATCGCCGCCTGCAGTGCCTTCACCTTGGCGAAGTTCTGCGGCTCGAGCTTCAGCACATTGGTGACGAAGGCCTGGTCGGACAGCGTCTTGGGCTGAAGCTTGTCATTGGCGGGCCGCGCCCAGAAGATCGGCTCGTCGGTGCGCGGAAAAGTCTGGTAGAGCGCCGGGTAGCGCGGATCCTTCGCCAGCTTCTGCGACTGCTCGAGGCTCATGAAGTTCGTCTTGTGCAGCCCGAGCGCGCCGGCGAGCGCCACCGGCGCGCCATTATGCGGCGTTCCGAATGTGGTGAAGGAGACGATTTTGCCGAAGCCCGGGCGCTGGTTGAACTTGCCGCTCTGCAGATAGTAGCGGACCTGCAGCCCGCCCAGGCTGTGGGCGACGACATGCAGCTCGAGCTGGTTGCCGTGATCGGCATGGACCTGGTCGATGATCGTGGCGAGCGCCTTCTCCGCCGTCTCCATCAGGTCGATGCGCCAGTCATAGGGCGCCGTATAGAGCGTCTTGGGATTGCTCTTGCGCGAGAACAGCTTCTTGCCGTTAAGCGTGAGCTTCTCGAAGGCGTCGAGCCACTTGCCATAGACGTTGACGACGCCAGCCGCCTTCTCGACGATGCCGCCGACCTTGAGATTGGGCGCAAGGAGGCGCGCGAAATGCGCATCGTCGAAACCGACCACGCCCTGGAACAGCGATCCGGGCCATATCTTGCCCTGGTTGTCCAGAAGCTCGCTCCCCAACAGGCCAGGCACGAACAAGAGTACGTTTGTCATCGGCGATACTCCGCTATGGCTTTGATCATGCTGAGGACGTCCTTGCGGGCGTCCGGGTGAATCCTGGCGCGGCATTCCCCGCACAGCGCGGGTTTGCCGAGCACCTTCATGAGATCGGCGCGATCGCCGCAATAATCGAGGACGCAGCCGCGCGTTTCCTTGTGGTAGTCGAGGTCGTCATCGGGGTCGACCAGCCTGGTGTAATTGCAGATGAGCTGTCCCGCGATCAGGATGGCAAGGCCGGTCTCGAAGGGACGGCCCGCTTTCTCGGCATATTCGCGCATGCCATAGGCCGACACGATGATGGTCTTGGCGTCGTTGGTGGTGAAGAGGTTCAGGCCCAGGCCGGTCTTGCCGTCCGCTTCCTCGGTGAGCTCGTCCGTGATCATCGGCGCGATGAGGCAGATGAGGAGGTCGATGCCGCGCAATTCGGAGATCGGCCCGGCGAAGGCGTAGATGTCGGGGGCATAGGCGTTGTGGGCGAGGTCCGGGTCGTCGCCGGCGATGCCCCACTTCTGGGCGATCGCGCGCAGTCGGGCGCCGGAGCGGGTGAGGCCGACCGGCGTCGCCGCCTCGATCTGATGGAATTCGACCAGCTTCTGGGATTTGTTGATGACGGTCAGGGCGCGGAACAGGAATCCGGCATAGACGTCGATGTCGAGGACGCCGGCGCGCTTTGCCGCCGCCACCGCGGCGGGCTTGGCGCCGGCGGAGCCCGCCATGCCCTTGAGGCCGGGCGAGGTCCCTCCGCCCTTCTTCACGCCCTTCGCCGTCTTGCCGGATTTTGCGACGGGCGTCACCGCGGGCGAGCCGACCGCCTGGTCGGCACCCCGGCGGAAGAGAAATGTATATGGCCGCTTCTTGATCATGCCGCTTCAGGCCCCCCGCACGAACATCTGGCTGCAGCCCGGTCGCCGGTAGAGAACCGGTATACCCCATTCGACCGCCGCACTCTGCGCATCGCCGAGCTGCGCCACCAGCCGCATCCGCCCCTGATTGACGGCCTTGTCGATATTTCCCTCGGCGAGGAGCGATTCATAGACAGCCGCCGCGAATTCGCCGATGGCGCGCAGATTGATCGGCATCTGATGCGCGACGACGGCGGGAATGCCGGTATGGACCAGGCTTTCGGCGAGGCTGTCGAAGGCGAAGCCGGTCAAGGCCGCCCCGGTATTGCAGGCGCTGAGGAACAGCAGTCCCGGATTGGCCTGGGACATGATGGTGTTCAGCGCCGCCTGCGGCACGAGCTCGCCATCCGCCTCGCCCTTGCGCGCCAGAAACAGCCCGTCCGCCTGGCCGTGTCCGATGAAGTGGATGATGTCATAGGGGCGTTTCAGGACGGCATTGTTGAACTGCTCGCGCGTGGCGCCCTCGACGATGGTGAGATCGACGGCGAGGGGATTGTCGGGATCGTTGATGCGCTTGCCAAAGACAAGATCGAGGAGGGCCTTGGTCTCGTCCCAGGGGATCGGGTCGCCGCCGACCACGTCGGCGCCGATCAGCAGGACCTTGAGCTTCGCGGATTTGAGGGGGCGCGGCTGATGGCGAGCGACATTGTTGACCGAGACGACCCGCGCGACCGAGCGGTCGGCGAGCGGAGCGTGCTTCTTGTCCGGCCAGACGACATATTCCCAAGGCACCCGCCTGGTATTGTGGTCGCCGGCCGCGACCGTCACTTCGATCGTTTCCTGGCCGAGGACCGAATAGAGCGTCTGGGCGCCGCCCGAGAACAGGGCTTGCGCAATCTCCTTGCCATAGAGCGCGAGCTCATCCGAGGTCGGGCGGCTTTCATTGCCGATGAGGCTTTGCTCGATGCCGTCGCGCCGGGCCAGGAGGCCGTCGAGCGTCGCCTGAGGCAAAAGGCTGCCGAAGGCCAGGGAGAAATCCTCGACTGCCGCGATCGAACAGCCGCCGCCGGGGGCCGGCCATAACAGCATGTTCAGTCTGCGGGGGATAAGCGCCATGAAAGCCGCTTCCAGTAGCCGGCGTTAAGGTAGCTTCAGAGACAGAGCACAGCAAGTCGAATGCGAGCAATCGAAGGCAAGGCAGTGGGCGGTGGCATCACTCGCGCCGCTGCGCCCGCCGGTTCATCACGCGTGAGACACAAGGCATCCTATCACCGGGGCGGGTGGACAAGAGTGCGAATTCTCACATTCAGGCGGCCCGCCGGACGGTCGGCCTCTGGTACCGCTCAAGGCCCCGATGACGGCGCCTGCCGGGTTCGGCGAGGTCGATCCCGTCGACTGGTCGGGGCGCGCCCTCGTGTAAAACAAAACTGTGATGCTGACATCGCGGCGGTTTTGCTAGATTACCGCCCATGAGACGACTCACCCGCCACGGGTTCGGCGTATTGACCCTTTTGCTCGCCTCAGGCCTCCCGGTCACCGCCGAGAGCGCCGCGACGTTCGATGCCTGCGTGAAGGCGATCCGCGCCGATGTGTTGAAGGCCGGCATCAGGACCGATATCGTCAATGCCGCGTTCCGCGATATCGCCTTCGACGAGACGGCGGTGCGTTTCTCGCGCAGCCAGCCCGAATATCGCCTGTCGATATGGGACTATATGGCGTTTCTCGTCGATGACGCGCGCATCGCCGATGGCGTCAAGATGATGGCGGTGCATGCCAAGACCCTGCGCGCCATCGAAAAGGCCTATGGCGTCGACCGCTTCGTTCTCGCGGCCCTGTGGGGCATCGAGAGCGACTATGGACGGCTGAGCGGAGAATTCTTTCTGCCGCACGCGCTTCCGAGCGTCGCCTGCTCGGGCCGCAGGTCGGCCTACTTCAAGTCCGAGCTGCTGCAGGCGCTGAGGATCGTCCAGGCGGGCGACGTGAAGCTTGAGGATCTCAAGGGTTCCTGGGCCGGCGCCTTCGGCCATACCCAGTTCATGCCCTCGACCTTTCGCCGCCTCGCGGTCGATTTCGATCGCGACGGCCGGCGCGACACGATCCGCTCCATACCCGATGCGCTGGCGTCGACCGCCAACTACCTCAAGCGCGGCGGGTGGCGTCCGGGCCTTGCCTGGGGGTTTGAGGTGAACCTGCCGCGCGCCTATTCGGGTCCGGTCGGCCGTACCAGGAAATCGCCGATCGCCCTGTGGTCCAAGCGCGGCGTGAGGCGCGCCGATGGCGCGGCACTTCCCAGGTCGGGCGCCTATGCGCTGCTGCGGCCCGCCGGACCTTCCGGCCCCGCTTTCCTCGTCTCGCGCAACTTCGATGCGCTCTATTCCTACAATGCGGCGGAATCCTATGCGCTGGCCATCTCGCATCTGTCCGATCGGCTCAAGGGCAAAGGCGCGTTCAAGCGTGGATGGCCGACCGATGATCCGGGCCTGAGCCGGGCCGAGCGCAAGCGCCTGCAGGAACTGCTGACCGAGCAGGGCTTCTACAAGGGCGAGGCGGACGGGCGAATTGGCCCGCTGACACGAGCGGCGATCAAGGAGGCGGAGAAGAAGGCAGGATTGCGGCCGACCGGACGGCCCGGCACCCGCATCCTCAAGCTGCTCGCCACGAACTGAGAGGGCGGCACGGAGCATATAATAGGCCGCGCACGGAGTGTTCGTCTGACAACTGCAACGCGTCGCAAACTTGTGAACCGCCGATCCGGATTGCCTCTTGAACTTTGCGGCGATCGAGAGTATTGGGCCACCGTCTTTTCTGTCTGGAGAAACCGAGCAGTCCGATGCGTTACCAAGCATCACATATGCCGACCGCACCGAGCAAAGCCGCAGCCCTGTCGTTTATCCGGCAGGACGAGCTCTGCTTGTCCGCGCCCGCGCGGGATTGCTCGAAGCTGATGCCGCCCGGACCGGGGTTGTCAGACTAATCGGCGACAGGGCCAATCCCTTCGCCAATCAAGGCAAAAGGGACCGCTGAATGGCCTACCAGACGATCAGACACATTCCGATCACCGGCCGCGAGGCGCAAATGCTCATCGGCGACCGCCGCTCGATGGCGCGGGCGTTCATATCCTCTCACCCTGGCTATTTTTTCCATGACCACTCGAAAGGAGGTCCATCATGCAAGCCAATCCGGCGCTCGTTCTCAACGCGGACTTCCGTCCGCTGAACTATTTTCCGCTGTCGCTGATCTCGTGGCAGGACGCGGTGCAGGCGCTGTTTGTGCAGAAGGTGAGCGCCGTCGCCGAATATGATGCCTGGGCCCGCAGCCCGTCACAAAGCATCAGGCTGCCCTCGGTCGTGGCGCTGCGCGAGTACCGCAAGCCGTCGAACCGTGTCGCCTTCACGCGCTTCAATGTGTTCCTGCGCGACCGCTTCACCTGCCAGTATTGCGACGAGCCGTTCGAGGCGTCGGAACTCACCTTCGATCACGTCGTCCCGCGCTGCAAGGGTGGCGAGACATCGTGGGAGAATGTCTGCGCCGCCTGCCGGCCGTGCAACGGCAGAAAGGACAAGTTTGCCGTCATGAAGCCCAAGGCGGTGCCGAGGGCGCCGACGATGCGGGAGATGCTGGCGGCGAAACGCGCCTTCCCGCCCGGCTATCTGCACGAAAGCTGGCACGACTATCTCTACTGGGATGTCGAGCTGGAGAGATGACCGGCTCACCGTTCAGCACCGACCGCGGATGTACCGGCGGTGCGCCCGGAATATTGCATGACGCCGTGGCGGAGTGACTACGCAACCGGCTGCAAACCGGTTCAGGTTCGTTGAAATCGAACCGGCGTCTCCAATCTTGCTCAAGCTTGCGTCGGTGGTGTTGCCGCAAGCATCGCGGAGTTGGTCCATGGGTCGGGCCCGAGCTTTCCATGCTCGTGAAACGGGTTCGAGTCCCGTACTCCGCTCCAGTTTCAAGCCGCCTCGCGGCGGGCTTATTGATGCCAAAGTGTGGTGCTGATCGTGTCGGCAGTCAGCTAGGATAGTCCTCATGAGTCGTCGTTTTCGTCTTCCCGCCGGCATATGCGTCATGGCCCTCGCCGCCGCGGCCTTCGCCACGCCGGCCGCGGCCTCCTTCGAGGCCTGCGTGAAGGGTGTTCGCGCCGACGTGCTGAAGGCCGGCATCAGGGCCGATCTCGTCGACGCCGCCTTCCGCGGCATCGCCTTCGACGAGAAGGCGGTGCGCTTCTCGCGCACCCAGCCCGAATACCGCCTGGCGATCTGGGACTACATGGCCTTCCTCGTCGATGACGTGCGCATCGCCGATGGGCTGAGGCGGCTCAAGACCCAGGACAAGACGTTGCGCGCGGTCGAGAAGGCCTATCGCGTCGACCGCTTCATCCTCGCCTCGCTCTGGGGCGTTGAAAGCGACTATGGCCAGGAGAAGGGCATCTTCTTCCTGCCGCATGCGCTGCCCAATGTCGCCTGCGGCGGCAAGAAGCCGGCGATGTTCAAGGCCGAGCTGATCCAGGCGCTGAGGATCGTCCAGGCGGGCGATGTGAAGCTCGAGGATCTGAACGGCTCCTGGGCCGGCGCCTTCGGACAGACGCAGTTCATGCCCTCGACCTATCGCCGGCTTGCCGTCGATTTCGATCGCGATGGCCGCCGCGATACCATCCACTCGGTCCCCGACGCGCTCGCCTCCGCCGCCAATTTCCTCAAGCGCGCCGGCTGGCAATCGGGCCTTCCCTGGGGCTTCGAGGTGAAGGTGCCGCGGTCCTATTCGGGCGCGGTGGGCCGTTCGCGCAAATCGCCGATCTCCGCCTGGGCCAAGAGCGGCATCACTCGCGCCGATGGCGGCGCCCTTCCTTCGGGCGGATCCTATGGTCTGATCCGGCCGGCAGGGGCGTCAGGCCCGGCCTTCCTGGTGTCGCGCAATTTCGATGTTCTCTACAGCTACAACGCGGCCGAGGCCTATGCCCTGGCGATCGGCCATCTCGCCGACCGCCTCGCCGGCAAGGGCGCCTTGCGGACCGCATGGCCGACCGACGATCCGGGCCTGAATCGGGCCCAGCGCAAGCGCCTGCAGGAACTCCTGATCGCCAGGGGCTTCTACAAGGGCGAGGCCGACGGGCGGATCGGCCCTGTCACCATCGCCGCGATCAAGGCGGCGCAGCAGAAGGCCGGCCTGAAGCCGACCGGACGGCCCGGCACCCGCATATTGAAAGTGCTCGCCGGAAACTAGACACGGTTGTCCGACTCTGCTCACGATGCATTCCGCGCGATCGGGACATTCACCATGATACCGGCGAGCGAGAGGTGAGCGCGAAAGCGGGTCTTGCGGCGATGCGGTTGCGATCAGCCAACGTCTCGGGCTGCTTCCGATGAGCATCGCTTGCACAAAAGGTGCCGGCTTCTCTTGACGAACCGAAAGCCTAAAAGTAACGTCGCGCCATAGAAGTCTAGAGACTGCTATTAACTTTCTCCTGCGTCGTTCGTGCTTTTGCTGCCGGGCCGGTCTCCTGCCCGGAAGGAGGAGTATATGCCCGGACAATGGGAACTGCGCATCACACGCACCGGAGAGCAGACCAGGAACGCCAGGCGCCGGACCGTCGGCCGCTACCAGGTCTTCCATGACGGCGCGCCGGTTTCCGGCCTGAAGGGTGTGACGGCGGAGACCAAGGGACCAGGCGCCAATGCGCCGGAAGGAAACAACCGCTGCGTCGAGGCGGGCAGCTACAATCTCCACATCCAGTCGGGCGAGCAATATACGACGATCGGCTATACCAGTAACCTCAATCAGGCGGCCTTGCGCCGGCCGGGACTGTTGCTGCTGCCGACGGGCGAGCGCGTCGCCATCCTGATCCATCCGGGCCGCGGCTTTCTTTCATCGGTCGGCTGCATCAATCCGGCGGTGGCCCTGGCTTCGCCGATGAGCGATCTGAACTTTGTCGACAGCCGCAAGCGGACGATCGCCATCATCGATGATCTGAAAGCCTTTCTTGGCAGCAGCTTCCCGACGGCGCCGGGCGCTAAAATCCCCCGGGCGCGCGTCGTCATCCAGCAGCAGTGACTTTGGTGCGGCCGGCGCCTTGCGCCGGCCGGCAATGAGCAGTTGAGCAAAAGGAGAGTAAAGTGGCAAAGATCGTTCTGGACCCCGGCCATGGCGGCACGACGAAGATCGGCGGTTCGAGCCCGAACAACGCGATCGGGCCGACAGGATTGCTGGAAAAGACCGTGACACTGGATCTGGCGCAGCGCGCCGAGGCCTTGCTGAAGGCGAAGGGTCACACCGTGACCCTCACCCGCAAGACCGACAAGAATCTCGGTCTCGCCGACCGGGCGAAAGTCGCGAAGTCGAGCGCGGCCCCGGTCTTCCTGTCCATTCACCTCAATGGCCTGGACGGCAAGGTGCAGGGCACCGAAACCATATGCCATCTCACGCACAACTCGCTCTCGGCGGATCTCTGCCGCGCCGTGCAGAAGCGTGTGGTCGCCGCGACCGGGCACAAGGACCGCAATGCCGGCCATCCGGGCGGCGTCAAGCGCCAGGCGCTCGGCGTGCTGAAGCCGTCGCTGCACCACGTCCAGACCGGCTGCTGCCTGCTCGAAGTGAGCTTCATGGATGTTCCGGCCGAGGAGGCCAGGCTGAAGACACAGGCCTATCTCAACAAGATCGCCAAGGCCATCGCCGACGGGATCGTCGATCATGTCGGCGCCGGCGGAACGGTGAGCGCGATGAAGGGCATGAAGGGCGTCCAGGAGTTCGAGGACGGCTTCTCGGCAGAGGGTGGCAAAGGCTCTCTTCCGTCGTCGGTGAAGGGGATGGCCGGCAAGAAATCGCCGGCGAAAAAGAAAAAGGCGGCAAAGGCCGCGAAGAAATCCGCCAAGAAGGCAGCGGCCGCCAAGCCCGACAAGGCGCCGGCGGCGGCCAAGCTGGCCAAAGGGCCGGCAACCGGCATGAACGACGTGCATGAATTCTCGACCGTCGAGATCGGCGCGGGCTTCGATCCCGATGCTCCCGGGCTGGGGATGGCCAAGTCGGGGCTGGGCCTGACCAGCTTCAATATGGAGGCCTTCCGGGCCTTTGTCGACACGCTGGACCTTCGCCACTTCACCGCCGATGAGCTTCTGTTCATGGGCGGAAGCAATCAGCCGGGCGGCGCCTGTGCCGGCCGGAACAATCCGCCGCCGCAGACATTATGGCCGCGCATCGCCAATACGGCGAAGATGCTGGATGAAATCCGGCAACGGCTGAATGCCAAATGCACCATTCTCTCGGCCTATCGCAGTCTGGCCTATAACGGCTGCGTCGGCGGCGAGCCTGGCAGCCTGCATATGCAGTACAATGCCATCGACTTCCGCTGCGTGTCGGGCAGTCCGACCCAATGGCGTGCCATCGCCAGGGACGTGCGCGCGAGCGCGTCGCGCTTCACGGGCGGCATCGGCATTTATTCGAGCTTCGTTCATATCGATACGCGCGGCAGCATCGCGAACTGGGAGGGTTAGATCACGATGAGTTTGGATCGTTACGATCCAAACTCATAAACGTGATCGGTTTCTTTAAGTTAGCGCGGGATTCTCGCGAAAAACCGGTATCCACTTTTTCGCATCCCGCGCTAATGCGGGCTGGAAACAGGTTCGGAGGATTAGAGGTGAGCAGGGCGTCACTCGCCCTTGCTGGCCTGCTTCGCCCCAAACCTCAAGCCGTCCATCAGCAGCGCCACCATCCGCTTCGAGCGGTCGCGCCAGTCGGGAGTCATCGGCGCGCCATAGATGCCGAAAAGCGCGTGCATCACGTCCGTGCTTTCGATATCGGCGCGGATCGTGCCTGAGGCGATGGCCGCTTCGATGAGCCGCTGCAGCGCCACCGGGATCTTGCCCGAGGCTTCGGCGAAGAATTCGGAATTGCCGGCGACGAGCAGCTTGAGGCTGTCGGCCATGCCGCGCTTGGCGCCGATATAGTCGACGAAACGCTGCATCCATTCGGCCAGCGCCACATCGGGCGGGTGTTTCTTCGCAAGGAACTCCGCCGCCTGGCAGAGATCCTCGACCTCGCGCCGGTATACGACCTCGACCAGATGCTCGCGCGTCGGGAAGTGCCGGTAGAGCGTGCCGATGCCGACGCCGGCCCGCCCGGCGATTTCCTCCAGCGACGTGTCGATGCCGTGCTGGGAGAAGGCGAGGCCGGCCGCCTTGACGAGCTTGTCGCGATTCTTCCGCGCATCGGCGCGCAAGGGTTTTTCCGCCGGGGCGGGGGCCGCCGGGTGAATTCTAGCGGGGCGTTTTGCCATTATTTTACACGCCGGTCGAATTCAGGGTCTTGAATTGCCATCGCCCAACTCTTAGCTTGATAAGCGGAGGCGCCTCCGATTATAGTCGGAACGCCTTCGACTTGTTATCCCATCCGGAACCGAAATGTCATGACCTGATTAACTGAGCGCTTCCTGATCGCGAAAGCCGGACAACTTTCGCGCGAAGCGCTCCGGCGATCGACAGCGTGAGGCCCGAATTCATGAGCAAATCCCTGAAAATCAAGCTTGAAGTCAATGGCGTCGCGCGCGCGGTCGAGATCGAGCCGCGCGTCACCTTGCTCGATGCCTTGCGCGAGCATTTGAACCTCACCGGCTCCAAGAAGGGCTGCGACCAGGGCCAGTGCGGCGCCTGCACGGTGCATGTCGACGGCGAGCGCGTGCTCGCCTGCCTGACACTCGCGGCGCAAGTCGAGGGCCGGGCGGTGACCACCGTCGAGGGCCTGACACAAGAGGGCGCCGCGCTTCACCCCGTCCAGGCCGCCTTCCTCAAGCATGACGCCTTTCAGTGCGGCTATTGCACGCCGGGCCAGATCATGTCGGCGGTGGCTTGCATCAGGGAAGGCCATGCGGGCTCCGATGCCGAGATCCGCGAATACATGTCGGGCAATCTGTGCCGCTGCGGGGCCTATCCCCACATCGTGGCAGCGGTGCGCGAAGCGAGCGAGGTGATGTCATGAGGGATTTCACCTATGCCCGCGCCGCATCTCTCGATGATGCGCGCCATCTTTCGGCGAGGCCCGGTGCCATGCTGCTCGCCGGCGGAACCACCTTGCTCGACCTCGCCAAATGCGGCGTGGCGCGGCCGGATCATGTCGTCGACATCACCCATCTGAAAGGCCTCGATGCGATCGAGGTGACCAAAGAGGGCGCTCGTCTGGGGGCGCTCGCCAAAATGAGCCATGTCGCCGACGACGAGGCAATCCGCGCCGGGTTCCCGGCGGTTTCGGAAGCGCTGTGGCAGGCGGCCT
Organism: uncultured Aestuariivirga sp.; assembly: GCA_964537655.1. Lineage (GTDB taxonomy): Bacteria > Pseudomonadota > Alphaproteobacteria > Rhizobiales > Aestuariivirgaceae > Taklimakanibacter. The sequence goes on along the minus strand of CAZICN010000009.1, from coordinate 26,173 downwards.
CGGCGCAGCTGCGCAACATGGCGACCATTGGCGGCAATCTCATGCAGCGCACGCGCTGCGCCTATTTCCGCGATCCCCATTCCTTCGCCGCCTGCAACAAGCGCTCTCCCGGCTCGGGCTGCGCGGCGCTGGGCGGCGTCACCCGCAATCATGCGGTGCTGGGCACGAGTGCCGGCTGCATCGCGGCCAATCCGGGCGATCTCGCCGTGGCCCTCGTCGCTTTCGACGCGATCATGCATCTGGGCGAGCGGACCTTGCCGGTCGATGACTTCTTCCTCCTGCCGGGCGCTACACCCGATCGCGAGCATGCGATCGAGGCGGGCGAGGTGATCACCGCCGTGACGATTCCGGCCTCGGCGGCGGCCAAACGCTCCACCTATCTCAAGGTGCGCGACCGACAATCCTACGAGTTTGCCGCTGCCAGCGCCGCCGTCGGCCTCGAGTTCGAGGCCGACGGCAAGACCATTCGCGAACTGCGCGTGGCGCTGGGCGGCGTCGCCACGAAGCCCTGGCGCGCCCGCGCGGTGGAGACGGCGCTGAAAGGCAAGGCGCTGGAACCGGATGCGGTGAAGCGCGCCAGTCTGCTGGCCATGGCAGACGCCGTCGCCCAGGGCGACAATCACTACAAGATCGCGCTTGCGCCGCGCGTTCTCACCCGCGCCATCCTCAAGATCGGAGGCCTCGCATGACCCCTGTTGCAGCGAAAATGAAACGCGGCGATGCCTCCGACGGCGGCGCTCCGCTCGGCGGCCGCCTGTCGCGTATCGACGGCCCGGCCAAGATCACGGGCGCGGCGCATTATGCGCTCGAACATCATCGCGCCAACATGGCCTATGCGGTGATCGTGCAGAGCACGATGCCGTCGGGGCGCGTGCGGGCGATCGACAGTACGCTGGCCGAGGCTTCGCCGGGCGTCTTGCTGGTGCTGACGCCCGACAATATCCTGCCGCTCAAGCCGGCCTCGACTTGGTTTGGAACGGCGAGTTCGGACAAGCCTTATATGGCGCTGACGCACCGGGTCAATTTCACCGGCCAGCATGTCGCGGCGGTGATCGCGGAAACCTTCGAGCAGGCAACGGAAGCGGCGAACCTTCTCAAGATCGATTATGAGGAGGAGAAGGGCGCCATCGCCAGCTATGACGATCCGAGATCGGGCGAAGGCAACCCGCTCGACGCCATGGCGATCGCCTGGGGCGATGCCGAAAAAGCCTATGCCGAAGCGCCCATCCGCATCGAGCAGAGCTACACGACGCCGCGCGAATATAATGTCCCGATCGAGCCGCATGGCCTCACCGCGATGTGGGAAGGCGATGAGCTGACCGTCTGGGAGCCGAGCCAGTGGATCAACTTCATGGCTCATACCTATGCCGAATGGTTCGGCCTGCCCGACGAGAAGGTGCGCCTCATGTCGCCCTATATCGGCGGGGGCTTCGGGTCGAAGGCCTTCGCGCTCGCGCATGGCGCCATCGCCACCATCGCCGCGAGGATGCTTGGACGCCCGGTAAAGCTCGCGGTCACGCGGCCGCAGACCTTCACCGCCTTTGGCGGGCGGCCGGCGACGCGCCAGACATTGCGGCTTGGCGCGACCAAGGAGGGCAAGCTTCTCTCCATCGCGCAGACAGGCGCCAATGAGACCTCGGTCGATGGCGTCTGGGTGGAGCCTCTGGGGTCGGTCACCGCCCTGATGTATGCCACCCCCCATCTCTCCTCCCGCCAGAGCATCGTGCCCGTGAACACGGTGCTGCCGTCGGCGCTCCGGGCGCCGGGCGAGAATCCGAGCGCCTTCGGCATCGAATGCGCCATCGATGAGCTTTCCTATGCGGTCGGCATCGACCCGGTGGCCATCCGACTCCTCAACTATGCCGAGCAAGACCCGCATGCGAAGAAGCCCTGGTCGACGCGCCGACTGCGCGAAGCCTATGAAGAGGGCGCCAAGGCTTTCGGCTGGGCGAAGCGCGATCCGAAGCCGCGCTCGATGCGCGACGGCCATCATCTGATCGGCTGGGGCGTGGCCGCCGGCACCTATCCGGTGCGGCGCACCGCCGGCGAGGCCATGGTGCGCCTGTTCGCCGACGGCAGAGCCGAAGTGTCGAGCAGCGGCATCGACATGGGGCAGGGCACCTATACGATCCTGGCCCAGACCGCGGCCGAGGCGATCGGCTTGCCGATCGAACAGGTCGAAGTGAGGCTGGGTGACTCCGCACTCCCCGGCGCTCCCGTCGCCGGCGGCTCGCAGCTTGCCAATTTGATGACGGGTGCCGTCCACAAGGCGGCAATCGCGGCGCGTGACGAACTGATCGGCCTCGCCATCAACGATCCGAAATCGCCGTTCCGCGCGCTGCAGGCCAACACGCTGTCGATTGCCGATGGCGTGATCTCGCCGCCGCGAGGCGGCGAAGGCATGCCCATCGCCGAATTGCTGCGCCGGTTGGGACGCGACAAGATCGAGGTGCTGCGCGACACCTTGCCGGAGAATGCCAACAGCGCCGCCGACAAGCAGGCGACATACAACACCATCACGCGCATGCGCTCGCCGACTGAAGGTGAATATTCGCTCCATGCCTGGTGCGTTCATTTCGTCGAGGTTCGGGTCGATGAGGATTTCGGCACGGTGCGCGTATCGCGCTTCGTCTCGGCGCTCGATTCGGGCCGCCTGTACAATCCCAAACTCGCCGAGAGCCAGTGGAAGGGCGGCATCATCATGGGCATCGGTCAGGCGCTGCTCGAGGAAGGTCTCGTCGACCCGCGCCACGGCCGGGTCATCAACAACAATCTCGGCGACTACCTCATCGCCACCAATGCCGACATTCCCGATATCGAGGTGATTTCGGTCGGTGTGCCGGATTTCCATGCCTCGGCCCTGGGCGGCAAGGCGGTGGGAGAACTCGGCATCGTCGGCGTGGCGCCGGCCATCGCCAATGCGGTCTATCACGCGACCGGCAAGCGCATCCGCGACCTGCCGATCACCCTGGAGAAGCTCTTGGAAGCCTAGCGCGGGATACGAAAAAGTGCATACCTCATCGTGATCTAGGCCGTGACGGGAATTCGGGTGAATTGAAGGACGTCGGCCGCGGCTCTGAGCCCGGCGTTCCAGCCATCGCCCATCTCGACATAGGTGTGACCCGTCTGCGCGCACTCATCGCGGAGGTTCTTGCTGGCGGCGATGATGTCGCGGCGGGCCTGCGCATAGGCGCCCGCCTCCCGGCCGCCCAGCCAGCCGGGCACCAGGCGAAGATCGGCCTCGGTCAACCTGGTGTTGCCCAGGAACACGCTGCGCACAGCCTTCAATTGCGGGCGCAGGCTGTCGACAAAGGCGGGGGTGATGACATCGCCCTCGACCAGGTAGTCGGCATTCACGATCTGGGCGCAGTGAAGGAAGGGTCTGAGGAATGGAGCCAAGGCGGCCGTCTTGCGCGCGCCGAAGTCATGGTGCACGCCAAGACCGGGCGCCCCTCTTTCGAGCATCATGGCGAGCATGTCGGTGGAGCACGAGGCGATCTGGGCTTCCTTGAGGGCGATGGAAGCCAGTGTGGTCTTTCCAACTCGGGGTGGGCCGCCAATGAGGTAAATCACAGGCGCACGATCTACCGCATCCGGGCTTGTTGTCCAAGTGCAATTTCGCGGGCCGCGCTCTCCGCCGAATTAAATATGCAACAGACGGACCTCGGTGCCGTGCACCGCCGTGCTCTCGGCCATGTCGCTCTTGCGGCCCGAGACCAGCGCATTGATATTGGCATCGCCGAGCGAGGCGCCGGGCCAGCGGCCCTTGTGGACGATGCCGACGCCGCGCTGGGCCGCCTGCGATATGGTCACGGCGAGCTCGAGGCGCCCGGTCGCATTGGCGATGAGGACGGGATCGCCTTCGGCAAAGCCCGCTTCGGCCGCATCATCGGGATGGAGCGTGATGGTGGGTGGGCCGAGCCGCCGGCGGATGACCTTGTCATTGCCGTAGCTCGAATTCATCAGCCATAGCGATGCCGGCGACAGGATGCGCAAATGTCCGGCCTCGGGCGGCGCGTCGGCATGGGCGAGCGGCGCCCGCGGCAGGCCCTGTTCCTCGGCCCGCCGGCTGGCAAGCTCGATGCGCCCCGATGGTGTCGGGAAGGCGAGATCGGCGAACTGGATGCGGGGCTCGGCATAAAGCATCGCGGTGCCGATCCGGGCGAGGTCGGCGAATGTGCCGCGATAGGGTGTCTGCGCCAGCAACCGTGCGATCAGGGCGGCATCGCTTTCGAAGAGCTCGGGCTCGTCATAGCCCATCGCGGCGGCAAGGCGGCGGAAGATTTCCGCGTTGGAAAGGGCGGAGCCGGGCGGATCAGCCACTTTCACCTGCGCCGACACCGTCAGGTCGAAGTAGGAAAGGACGAGATCGTCGAATTCGAGGAAGCTCGCCGCCGGCAGCACGATATCGGCATAGGCGGTCGTGTCGGTGTGGAAGAGATCGATGGCGACGTGAAAGAGATCGGGTCGCTGCAGTGCCCGGCGCAGCCGCATCTGTTCGGGCGAGGAAGCGGCCGGGTTGTTGTTCCAGTTGATGAAGGCCTGCGACTGGGCACTGTCCTCGAGCGCCGCGGCAAGGTCCATGTGGCTGATCGATCCGGCGCCGTCGCGGGCGAGTTGTGGCGCGGTCAGCGTCGCCATGTCGATGCCGCGCATCCGGGCGCCATTCAGGTAGCAGAAGCCGGCACCAGGCTTGCCGAGATTGCCGGTGAAGGCGATGAGCGCCGAGATCGCACGGAAGACATTGCCGCCCTGCGGCTGGCGCTGCACCCCCTGGCCGAGCCACAGAAGCGAGGGGCCGCTGGCATAGGCGACGGCTGCCTCCGCGATCAGCGCTTCGGGCACGCCGCACAATTGCGCCGCGCGTGCCGGCGTCATTGCCTCGATGGCCGGGATGAGTTCTTCCGCGCCGATCGTGTACCGGTCGAGGAATTTCTGATCGACGAGGCCCCTGGCGCGCACGACATGGATGAGCGCGAAGGCAAGGGCCGCGTCGCTGCCGGGCCTGAGCTTGAGATGGAGATCGGCGGCGTTCGCGGTCTCGTGGCCGATCGGATCGACGACGATGACCTTCGTTCCGGCGGTGCGCGCTTCCTTCAGCCAGAATTTATCCTGATGTGGTGCTGAATGCGACGGGTTGGCGCCCCAGACGACGATCGTCTTCGCATCGCGCGCCGATCTCGGATCGAAGCCCTCGACCGAATTGCCGAAGACGAGCTCGAGCGCGGCGTGCCCGGCCTTGTTGCACACCGTGTCGGGGTCGACCTCGGTCGCACCGATGCGGTTGAAGAAGCGGATCGGGAAGGCGCCGCCGAGGAGGCCGACGGTCCCCGTATAATGAGTGTGGAGGATGCTGCGGGCGGAACCCTTGCCGATGAGGTCGCGCAGCCGCGCCGCGATTTCGCCAAGCGCCTCGTCCCAGGAGATTTCCTTGAACTCGCTTTTGCCCTTGGCGCCGATGCGCTTCAGCGGGCTCTTGAGCCTGAGCAGGGCGTCGCGCCAGGCGCCGTTATAGGCAACGGCGCATTTGCCGCACAGCGCGCCGCGGGCGATCGCATGATCGCGGTCGCCCAGCACATTGGCGATGGCGCCGTTCCTCATGGTCACGGCGATGCCGCAGGCGTCGTAGCAATCGCGCGGGCAGGTGGTCTTGATGATCTGGGATGCGGCTGTCATGGCACCGTGATAGCACGGGCAGGCTGCGATGTTCCCATCCACTTGCGCGCGGACGGTTCAGACCAATTGCCGTGGCGTGGCGCCGGTGAGGCGGCGGCTTTCCCGTACCAGATGTGCCTGGTCGGCATAACCTGCCTCGGCCGCGAGGGCGGCGGTCGAAGAACCTTCGTCCTGACGCCTGAGCTTCAGGAAACGCTGATAGCGCAGGATGCGGTCGAGCGTCTTGGGCCCATAGCCGAAGGCTTCGTCGAAACGCCGGCGCAAGGTCCGCTCGCTCATCGCAAGCGCGCGCCCGAGCCAGGGCACCAGGGCAATGCCGGGTGGCGGGCCGCTTTCAATGAGCGCGAAGGCGGTCGGCATGACCCTGTCGGCCGTGGGGGGCTGCGGCGCGCAACGGGCGAGCACATCCTGGAGAGAGGCGAGGAGACCAGCGTCACCCACCTCGGTACGGATGTCGCGCGCCAGATCATGTGCCCTCGATCCCCACAGGTCATCGAGCATGAGCCGCTGGTCGGCGATGCCGCTTGCCGGGACGCCGAGAAAGGCCGCGGCGGCGCCGGGGCGGAACCTGAAGCCGATGACGGATGTTGCGGAGGGGATGATCTCGGTCTTGGGAACCTTGTCGGGTCCGGCGATGCGGAAGGCGCCGCCGATCCACTGCAGATCGATGGTCGCATCGGGAGCGACGATGACGGGCGGTGCCGCGGCCGCCGGCATCCGGTGGATCCAGACGCAGGCGAAGCTGTCGCGCAGGGCCGGCGCCACTGGCAGTTCCTCGAACTGCCCGGTCGCTCCGGCGGGGACGGCGGCGATTGTTCCGGTTTCTGTGCCGATGTCCGTCATGGCGGCAAGCATAACATGTCCGGCGCTTTGCCGTCTGGCCGAATTGTTCAATATTTCCGGCCCGACGGCTGGCAAAAGCGACGATGTCACGATCACCGTTCGAGGAACCCGAGATGAAACCGAGAATCGCCGTATTGACCCTGGGCGTCGACGACCTGGAGAAATCCCTGCACTTCTATCGCGACGGCCTGGGCTTTCCGACCGAAGGCATCATGGGCAGGGAGTTCGAGCATGGCGCCGTCGCGTTCTTCGACCTCCAGCCGGGCGTGAAGCTCGCGGTGTTCGCGCGCGACGACATCGCCCATGATGCCGGCATCGCCAGGACGGCGCGCAGCCCGACGGAGTTTACCATCGGCCACAATGTCGGAAGCGAGCGGGAAGTCGATGAGGTGATGGCCCAGGCCCTGGCCGGTGGCGCCCGTCTCGTCAAACCCGCGCAGAAGACGTTCTGGGGCGGCTATGCCGGATATTTCCAGGATCCCGACGGTCACCTCTGGGAGATCGTCTACAATCCGGCGTTCCTGCCGGAAGATTGATATCGCCTCGATCGCATCGCAGCGTCGCATGGTTGCCGCCCCGCAACGCTGCTTGACGGCGGAAAGGCCCGGGATTACCCTGCGTTCAACTAGGGGTGTCCTGAACTACTAGTCGTTTTTTCCTGATGGCGAAGCCTGTGCATGCTGCGATGAGCGGCGGGCTGGCGTGTGCGCGCAATTCCGTTTCTGCCTGCTGGCGTGTCGCCGGCCGGCCCGCAAGCTGATGATCCGACAAGGGTGAATGGCCGACGGAGGAGGGCATGGCGAAGAAGCTGGCAAGACGGAAAGCGAAGCCCGGCAATTCCGGCGGAGAACTCGGTCTCAAGACGCGGACCGGACTCTATTCGGCGCGCCGCTTCATCAACGACTCGATCGAGAAGGAGATCGGCCTCAGGATCCCGTTCGACGTCTATTACAAGGACCCGCTCGTCGCGAAAACCGTTCCCGGCCTCGACATCGACCGGGAGTTCTTTGTTCCGTGGGAGCCCGGCATTGCCGATGGACCAACCAGCGCGCGCTTTGCCGTTGTCGACTATGACAGCACGACCGAAAAGCTGCAGGAGCCGGCGATCTGGAAGGGAAACGACAACTCATTCGTCGACGGCAAGGGCCGCAAGGTGGACAGCGCGAACAAGAACACGCCGCAGTTCCGGCAAGTGAGCACCTGGGCCATCCTGCAGCATACGCTCGATTTCTTCGAGAGCGGCCACGGCCTCGGCCGGCGTATTCTGTGGGGTTTCGAAGGCAACCGCCTGATCGTCGTTCCGCAGGCGGGCGTCGGCCAGAACGCTTATTACGACCGCAAGAGCAAGTCGCTGCAGTTCTATTATTTTCCCAATGACCGCGGCAGGCGTGTCTATACCTGCCTGTCGAGCGACATCGTCAATCACGAATTCGGCCATGCGGTGCTGGATGGGATCAGGCCGCATTTCCTCGAGGCCGTCTCGCCGGAGACGGGCGCCTTCCACGAATTCCTCGGCGACCTGACGGCGATCCTGATGACATTGCGCAACCGATCGTTCCGCGAGGCGCTGGCGGCGCAGACGAAGGGCGATCTGGCGGGCAACAACATCCTGTCCGGGCTGGCGGCCGAGTTCGGCGATGCCGTCGAGGGAAGGCCCTATCTTCGCACCGCCGCCAATGAAGAGACCATGGAAAGCCTGGCGGGTGAGTTGCGTCCCCACACCCTGTCGCAGGTCATGACCGGCGCCATGTTCGACATCGTCACGGCGCTCACCAAACAGTATCTCGCCCGCGAGACGCCGAGCGGCCGGGCCGTCAGCGTCGCGCGCGCGCTGGCGAACACGACACAGCGCATGCAGCAGGTCGCCGTCCAGGCGCTGGATTTCCTCCCGCCCGTCGAGGCGACCTTCCGTGATTATGCGCTCGCCGTGCTGCGCAATGTCCAGCTCTCGGATCCGCTCGACCTGAAGAAGTACCGAGGGATGATCATCAAGGTATTCAAGGCCCGCGGCATATTGAGCCCGAAGGATGAGAGAGAGCTGGCGCGGCCGTCGCCGCTCATCGAGCGCGCTCCGGGCAGCATCTTCCACGACATCGCCATGATCGCCGGCTCGCGGGCCGAGGCCTATCGCTATCTTGACGACAATCGCGACGAGTTGTTCATCCCCGACAATGCCGACATCGTCGTTTCGGAGATATTCACCGCCGACAAGCTGTGGATCGGCATAAGGCTGCCGAAGCAGATCCTCGTGCAGTATCTCTGGCGCGAGGAACTTCTGCTGAAAGGCCGGCGCTTCGGGGCCTTCGACGGCAACACCACGAGCCTGCTGTGCGGCGCGACGCTGGTGCTCGACCAGAATGGCAGCCTGCTGCATTGGGCGCGCAAGCCCGGCGCCGAACCGACGGCCACCGCGCTCAGGGCCATGGAGAAGCGCCGAAGCGACAAGAAGCTCACCGGCGTCGAGACCAGGGCGCTGGAGGAGATGAACAGGGGAATCGCGCGGCGCAAGGCCTATCTCGATGCGCTTGCCCGCCGCATCGAGGCGGGCATGATCGGCGACGAGATCGGCGGTTCGATGGGGCTTCTGGGCCGGGCGACGCCGCCGCTGACGTCGCGGACCGTCGATGGCTCGGTCAGATTCGAGCTCTCGCCGCATTTTGCCATCGATGAAGACGAAGACGATATGATGGGAGGCCGGCAATGGCAGGTAAGCTCCTGATCCGCATCTATGATGTCGGTCTCGGTGACTGCATCTACTGCCGCATCCCGGATGCGATAAGGATCGGCGGAAAGAAAAGCGACTTCCACATGCTGATCGACTGCGGCACGTGGAGCGGCATGCCGCTGCTCGAAAAGGCGATGGCGCATCTGGAGAAGGAGCTGCCGGCCGCAGGCAAGGGCAAGAAGCGGCTCGACCTCATCGTCGTCACGCATGAGCACAAGGACCACATCGCGGGATTCGGCCCGGCATTGTTCAAGAATCTCGAGGTCGGCGCGGTCTGGATGAACTGCGCGATGGATCCCGCCCATCCGCAGGCGAAGAAGAGCCTGGCGCTCAAGGGCTTTGCCGCCCAGGCCATGAAAGGCTTCGCCGCCCTCGATCTCGACGCGAACCCGGCTTTGCAGGAACTGGTCTCCGTCTTCGAGTTCAGCAACAGCGAGGCGATGGCGACCCTCAGAAACAAGCTGCTGGCCAAGGGCAAGAAGCCCAAATACGTGTTTGCCGGCCAGACCAACGACAAGCTCAAGCTGCCGCTCATTGGCGCCAAGATCCGCGTGCTCGGCCCCGAGCGGGATATCGATCATTTCTATCTCGGCAAGGAGGCGTCGAGCACGATGAAGGGCATTGCCGGCATGGCGGACACGAGCGCCGTCCCGTCCGGCCCCGAGCGCGCCGCGAAGTCCGTGCCGGTGCCGAAGAATATCGGCCCGGCCGCCTTTCGCCAGCTTCAGGCCCGCATGCAGTCTTCGGCACTCGCCTTCGCCGAGCTGGCGAGCAAGGTGACGAACAATTCGAGCGTCGTCCTCCTCATCGAGTGGAAGGGCAAGCGCCTGCTGTTCGTCGGCGACGCCGAATGGGACGGCGGCTTCAAGCCGGGCAAGTCGAACGGCTCGTGGAATGTCATGTGGACCGAGCGCAAGCCGCTGCTCGGCAAGCCCATCGATTTCCTGAAGATCGGCCACCATGGCAGCGAGAACGCGACGCCCTGGAACGACAACGGCAAGAGGAAGGAGCCCGCCGACATTTTGGAGGCGATCCTGCCCTTGCCGCAGCGCCCGGGTGCGCGCGCCGTCGTCTCGACCGAGAGGGGCAAGTACCAGACCATCCCGCGCGCGCCGCTCATGGTCGAGATCGCCAGGCGCATCGGCGGAACCAAGAACTATGCCAAGGCGCTGGCGCAGAAGAAGATCCCGCTCAAGAAGCTGCCGAAGTTCGACAAGTTCGAGAAGGCCTCGATCGACAAGCTGCAACCCTTGCGCACCGACATCGAGCGGCGCCTCAAGGACAATGGCTTCATCGACGTGACGTTCTGAAGGCGGATCACGCCAGGAAGCGGTCGAGGACGTTGCGCGTGACCCTGGCGACCATCTCGTCCTGGCGCAGCAGGCCCGCGATCCATTCGCAGGTTCCGGCATGGAAAACTTCGCCCTTGCCGCGGCGAAAATTCACGATCATGCCGCAGCCGCGCTTCGTCGCCTCGACCGCCTCGGCGCCGGCGTTCCCGGCCAGGACCGAGGCCACATATTCGGCATCCTCGCTGCCGAGGAAGGTCTTGCCCGGCAGGATCGTCGCACCTTCCTCGATCGTCGCGGAAAGGCCGAGCGCCAGGATATCGAGGCCCTCGGGCGCCGTCTCGCCGGCCGCGACATAGGGCAGGCCGCCCCTGATCTCGTAGTCGAGCCCGTCGACCTCATAGCCGAAAATGACGGACGGGGCGCCGAGCACATCGCCATAATAAAGACCGGTGCCGTCGAAGGCCCAATGCCCCGGCCGGTAGATCGGGAAGCCCCGGGCGCCGCGCGGCGAGCAGCCGGACCAGCCGGCGTAAAGGCCGCGCGTCGCATTGAGGCCGAAGGTGAGCGATCCTGGCCGGCCGATCTCCGGCGCTTCCCAGGATTCGGTCACCAGGTGGCGCGGGCCGCTCGCCATATAGGGATCGTTCCGGGTCGCCAGATATTTGTGGCAGACTTGGAGGCCGCCATCGCGCTCGAGCCGGATCTGCCACATGAAATTCCCGGCGAAGCGGGCGATGCGGCCGCCCCGGTCGACAAACCCATCGACGGCATCGCGCATCTCCCATGACCAGTATTCGTCATGGCCGACCATCACCAGGCAGCGATAGGCGGACAGACAGTCGGGCCGGAAATGCAGATCGGTCTGCGTCACGATATCGACCGCGTAGCCCTGGGCCTCGGCCCAGCGGACGAAATGCCGTTCATAGCTCGCCCATCCGGCCGAAGCGTATTTCTTGCTGAAGCCATTCGCATAGGCCCATTCCATATGCGGGTAGCGAGGCTCGGCCATCATAGCCGGCGGCTCAAGCAGGGTCGGCCGCGGCGCCTCGGCCGGCAAGGTGACGAACCCCTTGGCGAAAGGACGGTGGATGCTGAGCACCGCCGAGAACAGATCGCCCTTGGGCCCGGCAAAACCCTGATAGTGGTTCGATCCGCCCCAGTCGTTATAGGCGGTCCAGGTCGAGGTGGCGGCGATGAGGAGAAGCCGGCCGGGCCCGGCCGTGGCCGATGACGGCCGCACGATCAGGAGATGATCATGCGTGTCGGCGACGGCGCCGTCCTTCAGCGCCTGGGTGCGCAGGATATAGACCCCGGATGGCCAGCCGGCGCCGATCTCGAAGGTGAGGGCGACGGGCCAGCCGCAGCCATTGACCGAGCAGTCTTCCGGGATCGAATGGAGCTTTCCCGGCAATGCTCTCTTCACCAGCACCGTCTCCTGCCGCAGACCATCGCGCATGACGAGGAGATCATAGGAAGTGGCATTGGTGCAGCTGTGGAGCCTCACATTGTCGCCCGGCGAATAGGACTGGGCATCGGTATAGGACCAGATGCGAAGGCCTTCGAGCGCGTCGGCGCGCGGCCGCTCGGCATAGTTGCCGAAGACGGCCTGCGTCCGCCATTCCGCGGAATGCTGGTGGGAAGTAACCATGAGAACGGCTTTGCGCCTTAGCAAATTATCGGAGCGATTGCCATGTCGGCGAAAGCTCTGGCAATCTGCCGGCGCAGAACGGGGAGGCGCTCAGTGATCTATGAAATCTGTGTGGATTCGGTAGCGGGTGTGCGCGCCGCGAAGGAAGCAGGGGCGCACCGGGTCGAACTATGCGCCAATCTCCTCGAAGGCGGCACCACGCCGAGCCGCGGCCTGATCCGCAGGGCGCGCGGCGTCGCCGGCATCGGCCTCCAGGTCATCATCAGGCCGCGCGGCGGCGATTTCCTGTTCGACGAAGATGAATTCGCGGTCATGCGGGCCGATATCGAGACCGCCAAGGCGGAGGGCGCCGATGGCGTCGTCATCGGTCTCCTCAATGCCGACGGCACCATCGATGCACGGCGCAGCCGTGAGCTGATCGCCCTGGCCCGGCCGCTGTCGGTGACCTTCCATCGCGCTTTCGACATGACGCGCGATGCCTTCGAGGCCCTGGAGACCTTGGTCGGACTGGGCGTCGACCGGGTGCTGACATCGGGCCAGGAGGCGAGCGTGCTCGAGGGCTTGCCGCTCATCACCGAGCTCATTCGCCGCGCCGGCGATCGCATCATCATCATGCCGGGCGGAGGCATCAACACGCGCAATGCCGATCGGATCGTCGCGGCCGCGAAACCGCGCGAGATCCACTTCGCGGCCCTGACGCCGGAAGCGGGCGGCATGCAGTTCCGCCGCCACCATGTCTTTATGGGCGGGGAATTGCGCTCGCCCGAATATGATCATCGGGTCACGTCGGCAGCGATCATTCGCGCCGTGATGGGCAAGACCTGACGCTTTCTGCGGAAGACGCGCCGCCTCGCGCCAAAGTTGCTCGACATTTACGCTTCCGTCGGTTTGAAATGGACGGGACCAGACGAGGGGAGCCAGAATGCCTGCAGCTGAAGATCTCGCCAGAACCGAATCCGCCGTGACGCTGGCGGCGCGCATCCGCCGCAAGGAAGTTTCACCGGTCGAGATCCTGGAAGGCGCCATCGATCGCATCGACAAGCACAACCCGAAGATCAATGCGCTGGTCATTTTCGGTTATGAGGATGCGCGCAAGGCGGCGAAAGCGGCGGAGGCCGCCGTCATGCGCGGCGATGCGCTCGGGCCCTTGCACGGCGTGCCCATCGCGATGAAGGACTGCTTCGACTTCAAGCCGGGCTGGGTCACCACCTTCGGCGGCATCCGCGCCCTCAAGAAATATGTCGCCAACAGCTATTGCATGTTCGCCGAGCGCATGGAGAAGGCCGGCGCCATCATGGTCGGCAAGACCAACAGCCCGGTCTTCGGCTTCCGCGGCACCTGCGACAACTATCTGTTCGGCCCCTCGCGCAATCCCTTCGACCTGACGAAAAACACGGGCGGCTCATCGGGCGGCAGCGCCGGCGCCGTGGCGGCGGGACTGCTGCCTCTATGCGAGGGCACCGATGGCGGCGGCTCGATCCGTATCCCGGCCTCCTGGTGCGGCGTCTTCGGCTATAAGCCCGCCTTCGGACGCGTGCCACTGGTGACGCGCCCCGATGCCTTCAGCGGCAACATCCCCTTCATCTTCGAAGGCCCGATCACCCGCACCGTCGAGGACAGCGCGCTCGCGATGTCGGTGCTCGCCGGTTATGATTCGCGCGATCCCTATGCCATCGAGGGCTCCGTCGATTTCATGGGTGCGCTCCGGAAATCCATTGCCGGCAAGAAGATTGCCTATACCCGCAACTACGGCATCTTTCCCGTCGACCGGCGGGTCATCGCCGTGGTCGACAGGGCGGTCAAGGCGTTCGAAGAGGCGGGGGCCCATGTCGAGGAGGTCAAGGTCGACATCCCTCACTCGCATATGGAACTCAGCGACATGTGGTGCCGGCTCATCGCGCCCAAGCAGGTTGCGGCACTCGAGGGCTTCAAGCGCCAGGGCATCGATCTCATGCGCGACCATCATGACGATTTTCCGCCGGAGTTCTGGCACTGGGACGAGATCGGCCGGCGCATGAGCGCGGTGCAGTATCTCGCCGACGAGGAAATGCGCAGCGTCGTCTTCGACGAGTTGCGCAAGGTTATCGACCGCTATGACTATCTGGTGTCGCCGACATTGGCCTGTCTCGCCGTCGACAATGCGACGGACGGCAACACCGTCGGGCCGAAGGAGATCGAGGGCCAGGCGATCAACCGCTTGATCGGCTGGTGCATGACCTATCTGATCAATTTCATCGGCTATCCGGCGGCCACCGTGCCGGCCGGGCTCGCCGACAATGGCCTGCCGGTCGGCATGCAGATCGTCGGCAAGCGTTATGCCGATGAGGATGTGTTCGCGGCGAGCGCGGCCTTCGAGCGCCGGCGCCCATGGATGGAAACCTATCGCCGCTGCAAGCTTTAGGTTTGCGTTTAGACAACCCGATGAGTCACGTTTCTCCCTCCTCGCGCATAGCGCGGGGAGGATGGCGCGTAGCGCCGGGTGGGATCTTTGCGCATTGGTCCTGCCCCACCCGGCTCGCTGCGCTCGCCACCCTCCCCAGGCTGTCGCCCGGAGAGGGAGGGGGAAGCACTTTCACCACAGCGTATAGCCGCCATCGATGACGAAGGCGGCGCCGGTGACATAGCTCGAGGCCGGTGAGGCGAGATAGATCGCGAGCGGCGCTATCTCATGCGGTTCGCCGGTGCGCCCCATCGGCACGGCGCGCACGAAGGTTTCGATCACCTCCGGATGCTTCTCTGCCCAGGCGACATTCGGCTCGGTCATGAACAGGCCCGGGCAGATCGCATTGACGGCGACGCCGCGCGGCGCCCAGTCGGCGGCCGTGGCGCGGGTGAAGTGGATGAGTGCGGCCTTGGTCGTCTCGTAATGCCGCCCGCCAATGCCACGATTGGCGATCATGCCGCTGATCGAAGCGATATTGATGATGCGGCCCTGGCCGCGCTCGAGCATGGCGCCGCCGATGATCTTGGTGGCGAGGAAGCAATGCGTCAGATTGAGATCGACGAAGCGCTGCCACGTGGCGAGGTCGGTATCCTCGATCGCGACATCGAGATTGCGGCCGCCGACATTGTTCACCAGGATGTCGACAGGCCCGGCCTCGGCGAGCACGCGCTGGCACAGGGCCTCGCAGGTCGGGGGATGTGCTATGTCGGCGGGGAAGGTCCAGACCTGGCGCCCGCGCTCGCGCACCTCGCCGGCGGTCTTCGCCAGGGCATCCGCATCGCGCCCATTGAGGATGACATCGGCACCGGCTTCCGCCCCCGCCAGGGCAATGGCCCGGCCGAAGCCCCGGCTGCCCCCGGTTATGAAAAGACGCTTTCCATCCAGCCGGAAACGATCGAGCACATTCAAGGGCTTATCCTCGCGAGATATCTTGGCACGCTACTATTATCTGATAATCTAGCCTCTCCGCCCTGTCGAGACATCTGAGGGGAGGGCACGACGCAAGCTGAGCCAGCGAGCCATGCCGGCATGTCCATGTCCGGCGGCAGAACCCTTGCAGGGTTGGATTTTTCCGACGACAATTTCATGCGCCTACAGACGAAGTCCAGAGAAGACTGAATCAAATCAAATCCGGGAGTAGACAATGACGATACGCAAGGAAGAGGACTACAGAGTTCAAGAGCAGCTCGCCCGCCTGTTGCGGCAGGGCAGCATCGACAGGCGTGAGTTCCTCACACGCAGCCTGGTGGCCGGTCTCGGCCTTGCCGGCATCGGTACCGCGGCGAAGAACGGCATCGGATCGGCCCGCGCGCAGGACCGTCCGCTGACGCCCACCTTCTATCAATGGATCGAGGATCTTCACCCCGGCATCCCGAAGGTGAACGAGAAGTTCCCCGGCCTCAACTACCAGATCGCGCCGGTTGAAGGTTTCGGCATCGAGCGCTTCGTCGCCGAGGCGAAGAACAAGGAAAGCACCTGGGACGTTTATGTCGGCCAGACCCCGTTCGTCGAAATGTCGGCGATGAAGGCCGCCGACGTTATCGAGCCCTGGGACGATTATATCCCGAAGGACGTTCTCGACGACATGATCCCCTCGATCCGCGCGGAGAACACGATCGACGGCAAGCTCTATGGCTGGCCGTTCTTCCTCGATGTCATCGGCAATTCCTGGCATTCGGGCGTGACCACCAAGGCCGGCCTCAAGGATGAAGCGCCGGTGACCTGGGACGATCAGCTGGCCAACGCCAAGAAGATCGTCGAGTCGGGCGCGGCCCCCTTTGGCGCCACCTTCGATTCACATGGCTGGCGTTCGATCGCCCCGATGACCCACAGCATGAACAGCAACGTCTATACCTCCGAAGGGCTGTTCGACTTCACCAGCGATGCGGCGGTCGAGGCGCTGAAGCTGATGAAGGCTATCATGGGCGTGTCGCATCCCGACATCCTGCTCGAAGGCGCCTCCGACGGCGGTGTCAACGGAACGCCCGACGAGGTGGCCTTCGCCGCCGAACGTGTCGGCTACTACACCAAGTACTTCAACGCGCCGCTGCGCATGGCGCAGAACTGGGACGATCCCAAGCTTCTGCACATGGGTCCGCTGCCGAAATTCGCCAATGGCGAAGGCTCGACGGTGTTCTGGACGACCGGCTGCGCGCTGTTCAAGCACGGCAAGAACAAGGAGAAGGCGGCCGAGTACATCAAGGCGCTGACCTACGACTCGCAGATATGGCAGGACTCGATCGCCGGCACCAAGGCCGCCCATCCGGGCCAGTTGCCGCCCTACAAGTCCATCTATGCGGGCTGGGAAGCCAACAGGCCGGACTGGATGCTCGACTTCGTGCCCCTGGTCCGCAGCCAGCTCGACAAGGCCAAGGCGATCACCAACCACATCTTCGGCCTGCAGCAGTTCGTCATCGGCAAGCCCATCTGGGAAACCTATCTCAAGGGCGAAGAGGCCGATCCGAAGGCGGCTCTCCAGAAGGTCGTGGACGCGGTTCAGGCCGAGATCAAGCGCGTCAAGTAAGGCATGGGTGCGGAACCGGGGACAGATCGTTCCCGGTTCCGCTCGCCGGCTGTGAAGCACATTGATAGTGTGCTTCGCGCCCCTCATCCGTTAGCATAGCGCATGGTCGAGACGACAGCCTCCGAACGAATGAACGCCGGTCTGACGCGGCCCGCCCGAAGGCAGGGCGAAGGCCTGACGGCGTTGCGCAATAATACGGGGCCATGGCTGTTTCTGGTGCCGACGCTCCTGTTCTTCATCGGCTATCAGGCCTATCCGATCTTCCGGGTCCTGTGGATCAGCTTCACCGACTACCAGTATCTGTCCAGCGAGCCGGCGAATTTCGTCGGCTTCGACAACTACATCATGGCGCTCCAGGACCCCTTGATGTGGGCAAGCCTGTGGCGCGCCACCTTGTTCACCATCATGTTCCTGCCGGGAACGATCATCCTGCCTTTGCTGCTCGCCATCCTTGTCGACCGGGTGAGCAACCAGCGCCTCGCCACGGTCTATCGCGTGATCCTGCTGATCCCCGCCGTGATCCCGAGCACGCTGGTCTTCGTCCTGTGGAAGTGGATGTACAATTACCAGGTCGGGCCGATAAACCATCTCCTGATCGATGTCTTCGGCCTCTTCACCCTGCAGAACGCGCCGCAATGGCTGGGCGGCACGCCACTGACGCTGCCGGCGATCGCGATCATGGAAGTATGGTGGGGTCTCGGCTATCACACGATCTTCTTCCTCGCGGGCCTCGCCGCCATCCCCAAGGACCTGCCGGAAGCCGCCCGCATCGATGGGGCGAGCGAATGGTCGATCTTCTGGCACATCACCCGCCCGGCGCTGGCGCCGATCATGATGATCCTGGTGATACTGCGCTTCGGCACCGCCATGGCGGTGATCGACGAATATCTCATCTTCGGCGGCTTCAACCGCGACTCGCCGACCTATACCTGGACCATTTTCATGTATGACCAGGCCTTCAAGCTCGGCCTGTGGCGGCAGGGTTTCGCCGCCGCCATCGGCATGATCGGTGCGGTCGCGATGATGATCGTCATGATTTTCCTGATCCGCATCTTCCGCCCCAAAGGGTAGCCCGGAAATGACCATCGCCCTTGAGAGCATCCACATCGGCGCCGCCAGGGCCAAGCCGGACGATGGCTGGTTCAAGCGCAACCGCAGTTCCATCATCCGTCATGGGGTGATCAATTTCTTCATGGTGATCATCCTGGCGCCGCTCGCCTGGGTGCTGATGATGTCGATCAAGTCGCGCCCCGACGCGATGCGCGGCAATTTCTGGCCGCGGCGCTTCGACTTCACCCATTACGGCTATGTCTTCGACAAGATCGACACCTTCCCGATCAATCTCCTCAACAGCATCTATGTCACCACCGGCACGGTGATCATCACCACATTCTGCGCCGTGCTGGCGGGCTATGCGCTCGTCCATCTGAAGCCCAAGGGTGGCGCCTTCGTGGTGGCGATGCTTCTGGTCTCGCTCTATTTCCCGGTCCGCGTCGTTTCGATCATCAGCGTCTACGAGATCCAGGACTACCTCAACCTCATCAACAGCACCTCGGGCCTCATATTGCCCTATGTCACGCTCAACCTCGCGATCAGCGTGCTGATCATGCGCAGCGTGTTCCAGCTGGTGCCGCATGAAGTCGTCGAGGCGGCGACCGTCGATGGCGCCGGTCCGTGGCGGACCCTGTGGGAGATCGTGCTGCCGATGGCCCGCAACGGCCTCGTCGTCATCTTCATCGTCAATTTCGTCACCGCCTGGGGCGAGTTCCTCCTGTGCTCGACCCTCACCAACGACCAGATCGTGCGCACCATGCCGGTCGTGCTGGCCGGCGCCCAGGGCGGTCTCGGACAGTGGTCATGGCCGGCGCTCGCCGCCGTCTATGTCCTCGTCGTAACGCCGGGCATCATCGCCTTCACCTTCGCCCAGAAGCTCTTCTTCAAGGGTCTGATGGAAGGTGTGGTGAAGGGATAGGCCCCGGCATCGGTTTCTCGCCAAGGCCTTCATCCATCAATGCCGCGATGCCGAGCAGCCCGGCATCGGATCCGCCGCGTGCCGGCTCGATAGGTCGGCGATAGATCGCGGGGAGGGCCTCCATCGCGGCGCGCAGGCGGTTGAGGAAGGCGGGAAGCATGCCGACGCTGCCGCCAAGCCGCACGACGTCGAGATCGAGGCTCGCGACGAGATTGGCGATCATGGCGGCAAGCGCGGCGCCGGCGCGGTCGAGCACCTGGACGCAATGCGCGTCGCCGGTATGAGCGCCCGAGAAGACCGCCGCCGTGCTCATCGCGCGGCCGGCGATCTCGCTCGCCCGCTCGGCGATGGCCGACCCTGAGGCGATGGCCTCGGCGCATCCGCGCCGCCCGCAGCCGCAGACCGGCCCATTGATATCGACGACCATATGGCCGGCATGGCCCGCCAGACCATGCGGTCCGATCTGCAGCCGGCCATCGAGGACAATGCCGGTGCCGATGCCTGCCGACACCGAGATAAGAGCCATGCGGCACACGCCGTTTTTTGCGGCATGTCGGCTCTCCTGGATCGTGGCGGCCTGGACGTCGTTCATCACCAGAGCCTGGACGCCAAGCCGCCGGCGCAGTGCCGCGACAATGGGATAGTTGCTCTCGACCGCCAGGGTCTTGGGGTCGAAGGAAGTCAGGCAGCCATTGGCGACGATGTTCGCGGTGGTGACGCCCAGTCTTCTCGGCGTCGTCGTGATCTTCCGAACCTGGTCGGCCACCGCGTCGGTGAGGTCGCTGCCATGTCCGGTTCGCGGCGCCGGAGCCTGCAGGCGCTCGATGATGCGGCCGCCTTCGATACGCGCGGCGACGATCCTGGCGCTGCCGGCGTCGACGGCGATGATTGGGTCAATTGCAGCAGTCACAGACGGAGTCCGTGGTCACATCGATCCCGTGCGATAAGCATGGCTGAATGGCCCCGAGAATAGCGCTTTGACGGCGCTGCGCAAGCATGTCGCTCTTGCATCTTGCCGTTGAGGGGGATAACGACGTCAGTGGGCGCATGATCACAGGCGGGATCAGGCCATGAAGACGTCCATGACCGACAAGCGCGTCGATCTCTATGGCGCGAGCTATCGCAATTTCGCGACGGACCTCTATGCCGATATTCGCCGCGAGGCCTTTGGCGAGGATATCGGCCAGACCGGGTGGCTCACCGCCGAGGAGCAGGATCTCTTCATCGGCTGGCTGCATCTGTCACGCTCGAGCCAGCTGCTCGATCTCGCCTGCGGCTCGGGCAAGCCGACCTTGCGGATCGCCCAGAAGACCGGTTGCCATGTTTCGGGCGTCGATCTCCATGATGACGCGATCGCCAGCGCGAAGGCGAATGCCCGGGAGCTGGGCTATGAAGGGCGCACCCGGTTCTATCAGGGTAATGCCGCCGAACGTCTGTCCTTCGTCGATGCGAGCTTCGATGCCGTCACCTGCATCGATGCTATCAATCACTTGCCTGATCGGCCGCACGTGCTGGCGGAGTGGCGCCGCGTTCTCAAGCCGGGCGGGCATTTGCTGTTCACCGACCCCATAGTGCTCACCGGCCCGATGACCAATGCGGAGATGGCAATCCGCGCCTCGATCGGACTCTTCGTCTTCGTGCCCGAGGGTCTCGACGAACTGTTGCTGAGACAGGCGGGATTCACCGTGGAGCGTATCGAGGACCGCACCTCCAACATGGCGGGGAACGCCGCCGGCTGGCTTCAGGCGCGCGACCGGCGGGAAGCCGAACTGCGCAAGATCGAAGGCGACGAGGTGTTCCATGGCCAGCAGCGGTTTCTCGAGACTGCGGCACGCCTGGCGAAGGAACGACGGCTGTCCCGCTTCGCCATATTGGCGCGCCGGCCCGAATGAGGATATCGCCCTCATCCGGGTCCTTCGCTGCGTCTCTTGTAAACGACGGACCGCATCCCGACATCCCGCCCGACTTGCGCCGCGTCGTATGAAGTGGGCACGGCCCGAGGGCCAGCCATAACGTCCAAGCCATCGATTGATTAGAGCGTAGATTGAAATTGATATATCTTCTCAGGCAGACGGTGGTTGTGGATTTGAACCGATGCATGTCCTTGTGATCGTGGCACACCCTGAAACATCTTCCCTCAATGCCAGGCTCGCGGCCGAGGTGATGGAAGGGGTTGAGGAAAGCGGCCACACGGCTGAATTCGCCGATCTGGCTCGCGAGGGTTTTGATCCGCGCATTCTGCCAGCCGATCTCTCCTTCTATCGGGGAGCGGGGCCATTGCCCGGCGACGTGTCGCGCGAACAACAGCGTGTCGAGCAGGCAGATGCGCTGGTCCTGGTCTTTCCAGTCTACTGGTGGTCGATGCCGTCACTCCTGAAAGGCTGGATCGACCGCGTCTTCACGCAGGGCTGGGCCTTCGGTTCGGATGAGCGTGGCAAGATCATCGGTCTCTTGCGCGATCGGCCTGTCCATATCCTGGCGACGGCAAGCGGCTCCCCGGGCAGCTATGAACGCCACGGCTATCGGCAAGCCATCGCGACCCAGATCGATCACGGTATCTTCGCCTTCTGCGGCATAGGCAAGGCGACCACGCACTTGCTCTTCGGTGTCGAAGACGGGGATGCGGCGGTGAACGCGGCGCACTTGAAGGAGGCGCGCCGGATCGGCGCCACGCTGTTCACACGCCAGAATTCTGGCTCTCCCGAAACGCTCGGCCCCGCGCTGCCGTAACGACGCCGCGGTCCCCGGCGTCGTCAGCTCTGATATTCCCGGCCGAACATCGCCTTCATCTGCGCGATCTTTTCGCCCTCATGAGGGAAGACCGCATGCAGGAATTCTGCGGCGAAAGTACCGGGCGCCGAGCCCGGCGCCGAGACGACCTTGCGGTCTGAAACCGCATGTGGCACGTCGCGATAGTTGTCCTGGCCTTGATATTGGGGCGCCCATTGGGTGATCCAGTCGCGGCCATTGCTGGTATGCCCCGCATTGGCGAAAAGGCCGGCCCGCGCCAGCGCCAATGTGCCGGCGCAGATGCCGCCCACGACGCCGCCGCGCGCGGCGACTGAGTTGAGCAGGGGGGCTACGTCGGGGCCGTTGCTGGCCCAGCCATCGGAGCCGATGGCCGCCACGGCATCGAGATCGCTATTGGCTAAGGGATCGGTCGTGCGATCGGGCGTGAGCATGAGGCCGCCGATCGACCGCACCGGCTTGCCCTGCGGCGTCAATGAAACGAGCTTTGCTCCGAACCATTCCGGTGCCGAGCCCGACAGGAGGCCGAACTCCCAGTCGGCATAACCTTCGATGAACAGCAGGCCGATCGTCTTCGGGTCTGACATGCGGGCCTCCGGCAACTCTGGTTTTGAAAGGTTGCGATTATAGCGCGGCGGATTTGAAACGCCACCGGCTGCTGGAATCAATGACGGGCCTGGCGTTGCAGCAATTGCGATTCCGCCGATGCGGCGCGCTGCTTTTCAGCATTCGTGCATCCGCGCCCCGTCATGCTGGGGACATTCGGGCAGCCCAGGCCCGGCCGATGAGGCGCACCGGGCCACCCGTCGCATGCTGTTCGGCAAGCCTGGCCTTGAGGCGGGCCCTCTGCTCTTCGGGCAGGTTCATGCAATAGCCGGGGGCGGGACCCGCACCGAGTGTGAAAGGCCGCCAGAAGGCCTCGAAATCCGGGAACAGGGTTTCGATCTCGATCGGCGCGATCTCGGGCGCGGGCAAGCCGGCTTCGCGGCAGAGCGCGGCCAGTCCCTCTTGCGTGCAGAAGGGAAAACGCTTGCTCTCGTCGAGTTCCCTGGCCTTCGGGTCGATCTCGCCGGCCGCCTTCCAGAAGGCATCGATGAAACCCATGCCACCCGAGGGATAGTCCCAGACATAGAAGGACAGGAGTCCCTCAGGCTTGAGCACCCGCTTCATTTCGCCAAGCGCTTGGCGCTTGTCCGGAATGAAGTTCAGGACGAGGGCGGAGGTGATGGCATCGACGCTGGCATCGGCGTGAGGCAGCTTCTGGGCATCGGCCACTTCGAAGCGGACGCGCTTATCCGGCAGGACCGAATGGGCATAGGCGATGAAGTCCTTTGAGGGGTCGATCGCGGAAATCGATTTCGGGTTGGATTCGGCGAGGAGCGTCGCGGTGAGGGCCCCGGTGCCGCAGCCGACCTCGAGCCAGGCTGCCCGGCGCGGCGGTGATAGCCAGGCCAGGAACTTTGCCGCCATTTGCCGGCTCCAGCGGCCCATATAATGTTCGTAGTTCTGTCCGGCACTCCAGGCGTCGAATTGGGCAGGCTGGTTCATCTTCCACCTTTGCGAGATTGGATGTGTAGCGAGCGCCCAGGCGGCGGACTTTAGAGGACAAACCGCTTTGAGGAGTGAACTTTCGGTTGATATTGCGTTGAGTTTCTCCTGAGAAGCCCTTGAGATATTGACGTAAGGTCAGCTTATCGGTATTTGCACCAAGAAGGGCCGGCTGGCCCTGGCTCTTGTGGTTGCGCCGGGTACCGGCGCCTCCAGATCACGATGACTTTGGATTGAATCGACCCAAACTCATGATTCTCATATGCGGCGTGGGATTCTCGCGAAAAACCGGTATCTACTTTCTCACATTTCGCGCTAGTGTGATGTTTGTGAATTGCAACCGGGGGCTTTCATGAAGACGACCCGAATTTCAGCTATCAGATTTACTGGTGCGATCCTCGTTTGCCTGTGCGCAGCAGGAGGGTTGTCGCAACCTTCCGAGGCGGCCGTCCCAACACAGAAGCAGGCCCTGGCCGCCTGCAAGGCCAAATATGGCAAGAAGGTCGTCAGCGCCATCGTGAACAAAAATGGCTCGATCACCTGTCAATCGCGTGTCACGCGCGAGATGACGCGCGCCGAGGTCTTCGAGGCGTGCCGGAAGAAATATGGTGCGACGACCATCATGGTTAGCAAGAAGAAGAGCGGATGGGTATGCCGCTACTACGGCCGCTACTAGTTTTATCGGCCGGTTTGCCCGCTCTTCACCCGGTCCCGGTTTGATGGCAGACTAGGGTGATGAATCGCCGGACCGCAAAGCCCCGTCATCCTGCCGTCGCAAAGACGGCGATACTCGTCCTTGGGATCGGCATCGGCCTTTCCAGTCTGTCGGGTGAGGCGTTGGCGCGCGACTGGGACCCCAAGCTCAGCGATCAGGCCTGGGCCTGCTCGACCCTCTACAGCCGCTATCCGATCAAGGTGCAGAATGGCGGGGACAGCGGAACGGCGGTTTGCCTGGGCGAGGGTAAGAAGGGCCGCAAAGCCATGTCGCGCAGCGAGGCCTATGAATTGTGCCGCGAGCAGTTCGATGCCACGACCCTGTTCCTGCGCTGGACGAGCAAGGGCTGGAACTGCCGCTATTATGGCCGCTAAGATCTCGGATAGAACCTCATGACCCTGCTTCTCCTCGGTATCGTCATTTTTGCCGGCGTCCACCTTCTGGCCATGCTGGTGCCGTCCACCCGCGACCGGCTGCAGGGACGCCTGGGCGAAGGGCCGTACAAGGGGCTGTTTTCGCTGGTATCGCTGATTGGCCTCGGCCTCATGATCTATGGCTTCTATACGACGCGCGGCATGCTGGAGCCCGATGACTACCTCTATACCCCCGCCCCGTGGACGCGCCATGCCGCCATGGGACTTGTGCTCCTGGCGTTCATTTTCATCAGCGCCTCGCATGGCAAGGGCTATCTCAAGCACTGGCTGAAGCAGCCGATGTCCATCGGCTTCGGCCTGTGGGCGCTGGCCCATCTTCTCGCCAATGGCGAGCGCCCTGATGTCGTGCTTTTTGCCTCTATTCTCGCTCTCGCCGTGCTCGACGTCATTCTCTCGACACTGCGCGGCAAGCTCCCGCAGCATGAGCCGCAGGCCAAGTCGGATGTGCGCGCCATCATCATCGGCGTGGTCCTCTATCTGATCTTCCTGTTCGGCTTCCATCCTTACGTTTTGAAACTGCCGATCGTCGCATGATCCTGCTCGCCTCGGGTGTCGTCCTGTTCGCCGCCTGTCACCTGACGCTCGCAATCCCGGCTGCCAATGACGCCCTGCGCGGGGGCCTGGGCAAGTTCCATGGCCTGGGCTTCGGCGTTCTTTCGCTGCTTCCTCTGGTCCTGATCGTGCTCGGCTGGCGGATGGCGCCCTTCGAGCCTCTCTATGAGGCGCCGCCCTGGGGCCGGATCGCCACTTTCGCGCTCGTTCTGGTGGCGTTTCTCTGCCTCGGCATCTTTCTCTTCCGCGGAAATTTGCGCCAGAAACTGCGCTTTCCCCTGGCCTGGGGTGTCGCCTTCTGGTCGCTGGGCCATCTCGCCTCCAACGGCGACCAGGCCAGCCTCATTCTCTTCGGCGGCATGCTGATCTATGCGGCCGCCCATCTGGTGCTCGGTGCCATCAATGGCATCCGCCCGTCACCCGTCATCCGTCAAGGGCACGATGTCATGTCGCTGATCGTCGGCGCCGCACTCTACGGCGTATTCGCGCAGCTGCACCCGCTGTTCACCGGCATGCCGGTGGTGACGCTTTCGCTGTGATCGAGGATATGTCCGGACGCCCGCAGTCGCAGGCGTCCGGCAATCCGTTCAGGCGGCGTTCGACAGCTTCCAGTCAGGCCGCACGAAGTGGCAGGTATAGCCATTTGGACGGCGTTCCAGGTAATCCTGGTGCTCGGGTTCGGCCTGCCAGAAGTCGCCCGCCGGGGCGACCTCGGTGACGACCTTGCCCGGCCACAGTCCCGAGGCATTCACATCGGCGATCGTGTCTACCGCCACTTTGCGCTGCTCCTCGGACGTGTAGAAGATCGCCGAACGGTAGCTCGCACCCATGTCGTTGCCTTGCCGGTTCTTCGTCGTCGGATCGTGGATCTGGAAGAAGAATTCCAGCAGCGTCCGGAAGCTCGTTTTGGCCGGATCGAAGATGATCTCGATAGCCTCGGCATGGCTGCCGTGATTGCGGTAGGTGGCGTTCTTCACCTCACCGCCCGAATAACCGACGCGGGAGGAGACGACGCCGGGATAGCGGCGTAGCAGATCCTGCATGCCCCAGAAG
>CAZICN010000008.1:0-45508 GCA_964537655.1 uncultured Aestuariivirga sp. | reverse complement strand
CACCGTCGCCCGGCAGTGGATCTCGCAAGGCGGCACGCCGAAGTTCCTGCTCAATGACGGCATGAACAGCAAGGACTTCATCGCCAATGTCGGCGCCAAATATCTCGATGACGCCTTCGGCACCTCATCGGGCACCAATCCCACGCCATCGACCGATTATTTCATGAAGAACTACAAGGAATTCTCCGGCATCGATCCGTCGAACCCGGCCGCCGACCGCGCCTATGACGCAGGCGCCATCGTCGGGCTCGCGATCGCACAGGCGGGCAAGCCCGATTCGGCCGCGATCAGGGACGCCATCAACAAGGTGCTCGATCCCAAGGGCGCGGTAATCCACGCCGGCAAGGACGAGTTCGCCAAGGCGCTCGCCCTGATCAAGGAGGGCAAGCCGATCAAGTATGAAGGCGTGATCGGTCCGGTCTCCTTCGATCAGTACGGCGACATCACCGGGCCGTTCCGGCTGTGGCGCATCCAGAAAGGCGAAGTCACCACCGTCGGCGAGATGACCACCGCCGATGTCGACGCGATCAAGACGAAGATCGGCAATTGATCGGAGTTCCCAAGGGCTCCCTCCTCTCCCGTTGCGAAGCAACGGGAGAGGGAGGACAATGATGACCCTCCGTCCCGACCGCATCGCTCTCGCGCCCGATCTCGACATCAGCCGCCTTCTCTGCGGCCTCTGGCAGATCGCCGACATGGAGAAGGACGGGCGCACGCTCGATCCCGCCGCACTGGCGCTCGACATGAAAGCCTATGCCGAAGCGGGCTTCGACACATTCGACATGGCCGATCACTATGGCAGCGCCGAAGTCATCGCCGGGCATTTCCACGACCACCACCGTGCCGGCAAGGTCAAGGCCGCACGGCCGGTCCTCGCCACCAAATGGTGCCCGACACCCGGCCCCATGACGGCCGATATCGTGCGCGCCGCCGTCGAACGGGCGCGCGAGCGCCTGCGGGTCGAGCGCATCGATCTGCTGCAGTTCCATTGGTGGACATTCCAGCATCCGGGCTGGATCGATGCGATGAAGGAGCTGACCCGTCTCAAGCAGGAAGGCCTGATCGGCCATCTCGGCACCACCAATTTCGACACCGGCCATTTGCGCCTGCTGCATGACCACGGCATCCCGCTCGTCACCAACCAGGCCTGCTTCTCGCTCCTCGACCGGCGCGCCCAGGGCGAGATGAGCGCCTTCTGCGCCAGGTCGGGCATCAAGCTCCTGGCCTATGGCACGCTTGCCGGCGGACTTCTCACCGAGAAATGGCACGGCCGGGCGCGGCCCGGCAGCGTCTCCGACTGGAGCACCATGAAATATCTGCGCTTCGTCGATACGATCGGCGGTTGGGATGCGTTGCAGGCTATCCTCACCGCCACCGCGCAGGTCGCGCGCAAGCATGGCGTCTCGATCGGCAATGTGGCGACGCGCTGGGTGCTCGAGCAGAAATCCGTCGCCGGCATCATCATCGGCGCCAGGCTCGGCGAGCGCGAGCACCGGGCCGATAACCTGAAGATCTTCGATTTCGCGCTCGATGCCGAAGACCATCGCGTCATCGATCAGGCGCTGGGCAGCACGGAGCCCATCCCCGGCGATTGCGGCGATGAGTACCGGCGGCCTCCGTTCCTCACCGCATCCGGCGACCTCAGCCATCACTTGGCGAATTTCCCCAAGTTCTATCAGGCCGAAGCCATGCCGGCGCGGCCGGAACGCCTGCGCATCGATTCGGGAAGCATCTGGGAGCCCCTCGCCGGTTACAGCCGCGCCGTCAGGGTGGGCGAGCGCATCCTGGTGTCCGGCACCACCGCCACGCATGGGGCGGGCGAGGTCATCGCCCCCGGGAGCCCGGCGAGCCAGACCGTCTATATCCTCGACAAGATCCGCGCCAGCATCGAGGCGCTGGGCGGCGAGATGGAGGATGTGGTGCGCACCCGCGTCTTTCTGCGCAACCAGAACGACTGGGAAGAGGTGTCCAAGGCGCATGGCCGCGTCTTCGCTCATATCAGGCCTGCAAACACGCTGCTCGAAGTTTCGGGCCTGATCGGCAAATATGATGTCGAGATCGATGCCGAGGCGATCGTGAGCGCATGAAGACGAGAACCGAATTTCCCCGCGCCATAGAACTCATCGAACATGCCGAGATCGTGCTGTCGGACGGCGTCAGGCTGTCGGCGATGATCTGGCTGCCGAAGGACGCGGAGAAGAACCCGGTCCCCGCCATTCTCGAATACCTGCCCTATCGCAAACGCGACGGCACCACCGAGCGCGATGCGCTCAATCATCCCTATTTTGCCGGCCACGGCTATGCCGCGATCCGCGTCGACATGCGCGGCGCGGGCGATTCGGAAGGCGTGCTGCGGGGCGAATATCTCAAGCAGGAGCAGGATGACGCGCTTGAAGTGCTGAAATGGATCGCCGCGCAGCCCTGGTCGACCGACGCGGTCGGCATGATCGGCATTTCCTGGGGCGGGTTCAACGGTCTGCAGATCGCGGCGCTGAGGCCTCCCGAACTCAAGGCGGTCATCTCGCTGTGCTCGACCGACGACCGCTATGCCGACGACATCCATTTCATGGGCGGCTGCCTGCTGGTCGACAAGTTCGCCTGGGGATCGACGATGTTCAGCATCAATGCGACACCGCCCGATCCCGAACTCGTCGGCGACAAATGGCGTGAGCTGTGGATGGGCCGCCTGAAGGAATCGGGATTCTGGCTGGAAGAATGGCACCGCCGGCAACGGCGTGACGAGCTCTACAGACATGGCTCGATCTGCGAGGACTATGGCGCGATCCAGTGCCCGGTCTACCTCGTCGGCGGCTGGATGGACGGCTATTCCAATGCGATCTTCCGCATGATGGCCCATCTCACCTGTCCGAAAAAAGCGCTGATCGGGCCGTGGGCCCACAAATACCCGAACTTCGCCCAACCCGGGCCGCGCATCGGCTTCCTGCAGGAGAGCCTGCGCTGGTGGGACAAATGGCTGAAGGGCGTCGAAACCGGGATCATGGACGAGCCCGCCATGCGGGCCTGGATCCAGGATCCGGTGCCGCCCAAGACCCACTATGCGGAACGTCCCGGGCGCTGGGTCTGCGAGCCGGGCTGGCCGATTTCGCGCGCTTTGCCGCTCACCCTGGCACTCGGCGACCATGTCCTCACCGCGGCCCCTGACCAGAACAGCCCTACTCTTTCCATCTGCTCGCCGCAGACCGTAGGCCTCGCCGCCGGCAAATGGTGCCCTTATGGTCTCGAGGCTGACGAGCCCGGCGACCAGCGCGACGAAGCCGGCGGCTCGCTCGTCTTCGACAGCGCGCCACTGTCGGCCCCGCTCGATCTCCTGGGAGCGCCCGTGCTCCATCTCGATGTCGCCGCCGACCGAACTCATGGCTTCGTCGCCGCCACGCTCTCGGAGGTCCTGCCCGACGGATCGGCGACCCGGCTTTCCTACGGCCTCCTCAATCTCTGCCATCGCGACGGGCATGTCGACCTGAAGCCGGTAGAGCCCGGCAAACGTTACCAGGTCGCTATCCGCCTGAACGAACTGGGCCAGCGCGTCGGTGCGGGCAACCGGCTGCGGCTCGCGCTTTCCACCGCCTATTGGCCGATCGTCTGGCCGTCACCCGAGCCCGTGACGCTCAGCATCGCGACCAGTACCAGCCGGCTCGATCTTCCGGCGCGCCCGGCGCGGCGCGAAGACGAAAGCCTGCGGCCTTTCGGGCCCGCCGAAAACGCGCCCGCCTTGCGCAAGACGTCACTGCGCCAGGGCAGCAGCGCCTTCACCATCACCCGCGATCTCAAATCCGGCGATGTCGAGATGTACCGCCTGCAGGATGACGGGCTCACCCAGATCGACGCCTACAACTGGACCTATGGCGTCAAGGCCGAGCGCAGCTACCGCATCAATCCGGACGATCCGCTGTCGGCAAAAGCCGAAACCAGCTGGCGCAAGGAATACCGGCGCGGCGAATTCCACATCGCGGTCGAGACGCATACGGCGATGAGCGTCACCCGGACCGAGCTGGTGCTCACCGGCAGGCTCGTCGCCCGGGAGGGAGACGGTGTGCCCTTCTCGCGCGAATGGTCCTGCCGCATAGCGCGCGATCACCTTTGATCACCCTCGCCCCGTGCAGCGGGGGAGAAGGGAAGGTGGTTGCCAAGCTCTCCGGAGTTGGCGCATCCTAGCCCCGCACAAGAGCAGGGAGCAGACCATGAGTGGGATGAATCTATCACGCCGTCAAATGCTTGCCGCACTGGCCGCGGCGGGTTTTTCGCCTGCCTTCTATCGCAGCGCCGCACTGGCGCAGAACGGCAAGGTTCTGCGCGTCAGATCCTATGCCGATATCCAGAATCTCGACCCGGCCTTCCGCAAGGGCGCGCCGGAAGACGACGTCATGCGCAACATCTTCGTCGGCCTGGCCGACATGACGCCCGGCGACATGTGGAAATGGAAGCTCGACGCGGCGAGCCGCCTCGAGCAGACCGATCCGACCCATATCGAGTTCACCCTGATGGACGGGCTGACCTGGACGGACGGCCATGGCCCGGTGACCGCCGATGACGTCAAGTTCTCCTTCGAGCGCATGATCGATCCCAAGCTCGACGCGGTCTACAAGGGCGATTGGGAAGCACTCGACCGTGTCGAGGTGAAGGACGAGAAATCCGGCACCATCGTCCTCAAGGCGCCGTTTCCGCCGCTGTGGAATGTCGGTCTCGTCTTCGGCTCGGGCCGCATCGTGTCGCGCAAGGCGGTGGAGGCGGTGGGCGGCAAGTTCGACACCAAGCCGCCGGCGCAATGCGGGCGCTATCTCCTGAAGGAATGGCTGCCCAAGCAGCGCGTCGTGCTCGCCCGCAATCCCGACTGGAAGGGCGAGGCGCCGCAGTTCGACGAGATTCATGTGATCCCGATCGAAGACGAGAAGACGGCCGAGCTCGGCCTCGAGGCGGGCGACATCGACTACACCTGGATCGCGCCCAGCTCCATTCCGCGCTTCCGCCAGACGCCGCCCAAGGGCGGCAAGATCGCGGTCAAGCCGTCGCTCGCCTATGTCTGGCTCGGCATGAATGTGGAAGCGCCACCTTTCGACAAGCTCGAGGTCAGGCGCGCCATCCAGCATGCAGTCGATGTGTCGACGGTCCTCGATGCCGCCTATTTCGGCGCGGCGGAACCGGCGACCGGCATCATCGCGCCGGGGCTCATCGGCCATCGCGAGAAGAACATCTACAGCTACAACCCCGATACGGCGCGCGAGCTTCTCAACAAGGCCGGGCTCGGCTCGGGCTTCGAATGCACGATCGACATCCTGAACAAGACGGAGCAAGTGAGCGCCGCCCAGGCAGTGCAGGCCAATCTCGCCGAGATCGGCGTCACCGCCACGATCCAGCAGCATGATTCGGGCACCTTCTGGAGTCTCGGCGACCAGAAGGCGGGCGATGCCTATAAGAAGATCCAGATCATCATCAACCGCTTCTCGATGCAGCCGGATCCTTCATTCGCGACCGACTGGTTCACGCCCGAGCAGATCGGCGTGTGGAACTGGGAACGCTGGAACAGTCCGGAATTCGGCGAGCTCAACAAGCAGGCCAAGGTCGAGCAGGACGAGGCCAAACGCGGCGAGATGTATGTCCGCATGCAGAACCTGATGGAGGAATCGGGCGCCTATGTCTTCCTCACCCATGGGGTGACGGGCATCGGTCATAGCGACAAGATTGCGCCGGCGCTTCTGCCCAACGGCACGCCGATCTTCCATGCGTTCAAGAGTGCGTGAGGCGAATCCCGCTCTCTCCAGGTTTTCACCCTCTCCCGTTTACGGGAGAGGGTGACCGAAGGGTGGGTGAAGTGTCTTTGTCCAATCGTCGGGCGCTTACACCCTCATCCGGCCTATGGGCCACCTTCTCCCGCAAGCGGGAGAAGGGAGAATACCGGCAGCAGCTGAGGCAAGGGCGAACGCAATGCTCACCTATGCCCTGAAGCGCACAGGACTCGCCGTCATCATCACGGCCGTCTCGCTGATTCTCCTGATCAGCATGATCCAGCTCATCCCGGGCGATCCGGCCTCGGTGCTGCTCGGTCCCCTCGCCTCGCCCGAGATGCGCGAGAGCTTCCGGCAGCAAATGGGCCTCGATCAGCCGGCCATCATCCAGATCGCCCGGTTCTTCGGCCGCGTGGTGACCGGTGATCTCGGCACCGATGTCCTGACCAACCGCTCGGTGCTGACGACCGTCCTCGAGCAGTTGCCCTTTACGCTGACCCTCATCGCCGCCAGCATCGGCTGGTCGGCGCTCATCGGCATTCCCCTCGGCTGCTTCGCCGCCGTCTATCGGGGCTCGCTCGCCGACCGCGTCGTCGGCGTGCTGTCGGTGAGCTCGATCGCGCTGCCGTCCTTCGTCGTCGCCGTCTATGGCCTGCTGCTGTTCTCGGTAAAGCTCGGCTGGTTTCCGACCATCGGAGCGGGCGATCGCGGCGCCCCCCTCGACCAGCTCCATCACCTCGTGCTGCCGTCGCTCGCGGTTGGACTGGGCTGGGTCGGCTATCTCGCGCGCATGGTGCGCGCCTCGATGCTGGAAGTGCTGAGCGAGAACCATATCCGCATGGCGCGCGCCTTCGGCCTCGAGGAGCGGACGATCACCTATCAGTATGCGCTCAAGATCGCCATCATCCCGACCGTCGTGGTGCTCGGCATGGGGATAGGCACCATGATCTCGAGCGCCGTCTTCGCCGAGATCGTCTTCGCCCGGCCGGGCGTCGGCCGCCTGATCTTCGATGCCATCAGCACGCGCAACTATCCCGTGGTCATGGGCGCCGTCATGATCACCACCGGCTTCTACGTCCTCTGCACGCTCGTCGCCGACCTCATCGCCGCAGGACTCGACCCCCGTGTCCGATCAGCCCTTTGACCGCATGGAGGCCGCTGGCACCAGCCGGTTCCGCGACACCACCCCCGGCCGCATCCTGCGCGAGCCGATGGGCCTGCTCGGCATCACGCTCGTCGCTCTCATCGTCCTCGGCGCGCTGTTCGCCGGCGAAACCGGCTACAACCCCGCCAAGCTCGCCATGCGCGACCGCTTCCTCGACCCGAGCCTCAGCCACCTTCTCGGCACCGACCATCTCGGCCGCGATCTCTTCACCCGGGTGCTGCATGGCGCGCGCATCGCGCTCGGCGTCGCCTTCATCGCCACCGGCATCTCCTTCACCGGCGGCCTGCTGCTCGGCATGATCTCGGGCTATGGCCCGCGTTGGCTCGATTCGCTGCTGCTGCTGTTCTTCGATTCGCTGCGCTCCTTCCCGACCGTGATGCTGGCGCTCGCTCTGGTGACGCTGACCGGACCCAGCCTCGCCGCCGTCATCCTGGTCGTCGTGCTCGCCACCCTGCCCGGCTATGCACGCGTGGTCCGGGCGCAGACGATGGCGCTCAAGACGAGCGAGTTCGTGCTGTCGGCGCGCACGCTGGGGGCCCGCCCCTGGCGCATCCTCGCCGTCCATATCATGCCCAATCTCATCGGCCCGCTGGTCATCATAGTGTCGATGGACATCCCGGTCGTCATCACCATCGAAGCCGGCATGAGCTTCCTCGGGCTCGGCGTGCGGCCGCCGACCCCTTCCTGGGGCTCGATCCTCAATGACGGCTATGCCTTCATCCGCGAAAGCTCGTGGCCGGCCATCGCCGGCGGACTGCCCATCATCATCGCGACGCTGGGCTTCACCTTCCTCGGCGAGACCCTGCGCGACCATCTCGATCCGCGCCTCAACAGGGACGGGTGACGATGGCCGGATCCTCGCACCTTCTCGAGGTCGACAATCTCTCCGTCGCGTTCCGCACCCGGCGCGGCGATCTCCAGGCGCTGCGCAATGTCTCGCTGAATGTCGGCAGGGGGGAGATCATCGGCATCATCGGCGAATCGGGCTGCGGGAAATCGACCCTGATCAATTCCGTCATCGGGCTGCTGCCATCCAATGCCGGCACGGTCGGCGGGCAGATCAGGTTCGATGCCAGGGATATCGTCGGCATGCCGGAGCCGGAGCTGCGGCGCCTGCGCGGCGAGCGGATCACCACCATCTTCCAGGATCCGATGACGGCGCTCAATCCGGTCATGTCGATCGGCACGCAGATGACCGCCATCCAGTACCGGCGCGACGCCAGCCCACGAGAGAAACGGCAGAGGGCGATCGAGTTCCTGGAAAAGGTCCGGATGCCCGACGCCGCGGGGCGGCTCGGGCAGTATCCGCACCAGTTCTCGGGCGGCATGCGCCAGCGCATCTGCATCGCCATGGCGCTCCTGACCGAACCCGACCTCCTCATCGCCGATGAGCCGACCACCGCCCTCGACGCGACGCTCGAAGTCCAGGTGATCCGCCTGCTCAAGGACCTGCAGCGCGATATCGGCTGCTCGGTGCTGTTCATCTCGCATCACCTGGGCGCCGTCGCGGAACTGTGCGAGCGCGTCGCCATCATGTATGCGGGCGAGATCGTGGAACAGGGAACGGTGCGCGACATCTTCCATGACCCGCGCCATCCCTATACCCGCAAGCTGCTCGAATGCGATCCGGGCCGCATCCTCGAACCTCAGGCGATCCTGCCGACCATCGCCGGCGAATTGCCGGATCTCGTCGATGTGCCGCAAGGCTGCATATTCCGCGGGCGCTGTCCGGACCAGTTCGCGCGCTGCGCCGAAAGGCCGCCGGTCGCAGCCATTCGCCCGGAGCATCTGGCCGCCTGCCACAAGGCGCAGGGGCCCGCCAATCCATGAGCCCGCTTCTCAAGATCAGCGGCGTCACCATCCGCTTCCCGGCCGGAAACCGGATCGCGGCACGGCTTTCGGGACAGCCGCGCTTCATCGAAGCCGTCGCCAACGTGTCCTTTGCCGTCGAGGCCGGCAAGACCTACGCGCTGGTGGGCGAATCGGGATCCGGCAAGACGACGCTGGCGCGCGCCATTGTCGGCCTCGTCCCGACGCAAAGCGGCGTCATCGAATTCGATGGCCGGCAGATCTCCGGCCTGCACGAGGCGGCGCTGCGCCGCGTCCGGCGCGAGATCGCCATGATCTTCCAGGATCCGGTCGGCTCGCTCAGCCCCCGGCTCAAAGTGCGCTCGATCCTTGCCGAGCCGTTCAAGGTTCATGGCGAAACGGCCGACCTCGGCGACAGGGTCAAGAGCCTGCTCGACGATGTCGGCCTCCCCGGGCATTTCGCCGAGCGCTATCCGCACCAGTTGTCGGGCGGCCAGGCGCGGCGCATCGGCGTCGCCCGCGCTCTCGCCCTGCGTCCCCGGCTCGTCATCGCCGACGAACCGACCGCGGGCCTCGATGTCTCGATCCAGGGCGAGATGCTCAATCTCATGCATGAGCTGCAGGCCAGGTTCGGCACCGCCTTCCTGATGATCACGCACAATCTCAATGTCGTGCGCCATGTGGCGGAGCGCATGGCCGTGATGTATCTCGGCCGGATTGTCGAGGAAGGCGACACGGCGGCGATTTTCAAAGCCCCGCGCCATCGCTACACGACGGCGCTGCTCTCCGCCAATCTCAAGCCAGATCCCGATCATCCGGACCCGCTCATCGAAGCGGAAGGCGAAACGCCGAGCCTCCTCAATAGGCCGAACGGCTGCGAATTCCATCCGCGCTGCGCCTTCGGCCTTGCGCCCTGCATGGCAGAGGCGCCAAGACAGGTGACCCTCGATACCGGTCACCGGTTCTCCTGCCACAATCCCGCCTGAGCAGGAGTTGCCGCGCCGGGCGTTCTATTCGAATCGCCTCGGCGTTCTTTGATTTGCGCATCGGATTACCCGACAACCGCTTCGCACTCGGTCCGATGCTCCAGGCCCTCAGGCATCCTCGCGCAGGAAGCGGCGGACCTCTTCGCGGAATTTCGGCCAGCCGGGATCGCCTTCGAGAATGAGATGATTGCGGCCCTCGAGCGCCACGAAGCGGGCGCCGGGAATGCCGGCGGCAATGAACATGCCCTCGGAAAAGGGCTGCACCGCGTCATCCTTGCAATGGAGCACCAGCGTCGGCGCCTTGACCTTGGCGAGCAGGCTGGACACATCCAGCGTGTCGGAGACAAAACGCATCCTCACCGCGTTGCCGGGCGAGGCCGTCGTCTTCTGCAGGTCGTTGAACCACTGCATCTGCTCGGGCGTTCCGCCCGGTATCAGCAGCGACGTGAACACCTGGCGGAAGGCCGGGTTCTCCTGGCCCCAGCCGGTGCGCATCAGGGTGATCATCGCTTCCGCCTGCTCGATCTCCTCGAGCGTGCCGCGGATGCGCCGGCCGCGGGCGAAGCCGCCATGGAGGATGAGACGGCTGACGCGCTCCGGGTGCTTCGCCGCATAGGCGATCGAGACGGCGCAACCCTGCGAGATGCCGAACAGCGCGAAGCGTTCGACACCCGAGGCGTCGGCGACGCTTTCGAGGTCGCGCAAATAGGAGGCAAAGGAAATCTCGCTGACGTCCCAGTCAGACAACCCGTTGCCGCGCGCATCATAGCGGATGAGCTGGTTCTCCGACGCCATCCACTGCAGAAGATGGCTCCAGATCGGACTCTTCCAGTCATATTCGAGATGATTGAGCCAGTTGCCAGCCTTCAATACCGGGCGGCCTTTGCCGGCGAGACTATAGGCGATGCGCACGTTGTCGCTCGTGGTGCAGAACCTGATATCCTGGACAAAATCATTCGCCGCCACCGGTGGGCGCGCGGATTCGGTTCCGCTTTCCCGCACTTCGCCAATGAAACGGAAGCCCTTGCGCTGGATGGTCCGAATGAGCTTCTGCGCCGCGCCACTGTCGCCGATCGCCGAGCGCGCGGCATTGATACGGCTGGCGACCGTCGACAGCGACACGATCTTGCCGACCCAGATCTTGTCCAGAAGCTCGCTCTGGCTGACGACGCGGTTGCGCTGCGCGATCAGGAGAACGAGCAGATCGAACACCTGCGGCTCGACCTTGACCACCTCGGCGCCGCGCCTGAGCTCATAGATATCCGTATCTATCTGGTATTCGCCGAAGCGATAGATCAAACGATCCCCCAATATTCTCCCAGGCCGAGCATCGGGACGTGATAGTCCAAAATCGGCCTCCATACAAACGACGGAATCCAGGTCAGCGCTACCTCATGCCCGGGCTGCCCAGCAAAGCCAGCCTTGTTGCGGAGGACGCAATGTGGAGCGGCGCACGCCACCAGGCGATGATTTCCAGTCGCTCTCGATGAAGCGGATTGGCCTGCGCTCCGTAGGCGACGAGCGGCAGATTCGCCATGCCGGAATTGTCACCATGACATGAACAACCCTGTTCAGAGTGAAGCAAGTTCGCTGTTGGCCATGGCCAACCCGCCTCGCCGACAGGCATCAAGGACAACTCAAGGAAAAATCAAGACTGCCTTCAAGCAATCGCGGCATCCGACCCGCATAATGGGTGCGACGATTTCTAGTCCTGTGAGACGCGTCAAAATGCACTGAGGCACATCCCTGCTGACATTCTCCGGCCAGATGGCAAGCGCCGCGGCCGGACCAATCTCACAAATCCTAACCACTGGCAGCCAGCATCGCGTCGGAGCGCTGCCCTCACCAGCCAGAATGGGTTTTTCCTATGCATGTCGCCTACAAGACCGACTGGAATCGCGGCGAGGCCCTGCCCGCGATGCCCGGACGATTCACAGCCGCCTCAACCGCCGCGGCGCGCCCCGAGCGGGGCTATGCCGATGAGACAATCATCGCGCAGCTGCCGACACTCAAGAGGTATGCCCTCAGGCTCACCAAATCGGCGCATCTCGCCGAAGACCTGGTGCAGGACTGCCTGGCGCGGGCGCTGAGCCGGCGGCATCTCTTCCACAGCCATGCCAATATCCGGCCATGGCTGTTCACCGTGATGCACAATCTCCATGTCAGCAATTGCCGGCAATCCGGCGTGCGCCTGGCCTATGTCAGGAGCCAAACGGCCATGACAT
Organism: uncultured Aestuariivirga sp.; assembly: GCA_964537655.1. Taxonomy (GTDB): domain Bacteria; phylum Pseudomonadota; class Alphaproteobacteria; order Rhizobiales; family Aestuariivirgaceae; genus Taklimakanibacter. Next base: position 33,582 of record CAZICN010000008.1, on the reverse strand, counting down.
ATGAGGGGCACGAAGCAGGACAGGAGCATGTTTGCGACCTCACCCGGGTGTTTCGCGCCATCAACACGCTGCCCGAGGAGCAGCGCGACGTGGTCACCCTGGTGGCCATCCAGGAGCTGAGCTACCAGGAGGCGGCCAAGGCATTGAACATTCCGATCGGCACCGTCATGTCGCGACTGGCGCGCGGCCGTGACAAGATCCGCGCCCTGCTCAGAGTCGAGAAATAGCGCCGGGATAGACGCCATACCGGATTGGTAGGAATTGGTGCTTGGGCAATCCGATTATTTGGACAGCCTGAACGAAGCGCCCGCGATGCACGCTTCGCCGTCATTTGCCTATTGCGCCAAGCAATGGAGCGCCTAAATGACAGGGTGTGGAACCAACCGCGACTATGACGGCCAGGAATCTCTTCGATCTGCTGCGCCCCGCCATCGAGGGCAAGCCGGAGGCCGTCGCTATCGTCTCGCCCGATGGGCAGGAAGTTACTTACCGTCGCCTGGGTGAAACAATCGCGCGGTTTGCACGTGAGGCGCGCAACCACGGCGTTGCGTCGGGGCAACTTGTCGCCGTCAACCTGACCCCTCCCGCCGCCATCATCTGCATGATCGTCGCTCTGTCACGGATCGGCGCCGTGGCGGTGATCGGCGACCGGGCGCGCAACATGCTCACCGCCGGCGTGAGGCTCGATGGTGTCATCAGCGACAGCATCGACTACAGTTCGACGCCCGGAACGATCCGGTTCGACCAGAGCTGGGCGGTGGCCGACGGCGAGACGATCGAAATCGACGACGAGGCCATCCGCTCGCCGTCTGAGCTTGCGGTGATCTGCGCGTCCTCCGGCAGCACCGGCGAACGCAAGTTCTTTACACTCAGTTTCGAAACCCAGGTCGCCAGGCTGACCCTCCAGGACCGCGCCCACGGCACCCATAACGACCGCCGGCTGATCACCCCCGGAATGTCGGCGATGTGGGGGTTTCACAATGGATTCAGGACTTTGCGCTCGGGTGGGCTGTTGATCTTTCCGGCCCGCAGCGCCGCCCAGACGATGCTGGAAGTGGACCGGCTCGCCATCAGCGAGATCATGACCACGCCCAATCTCCTGATCGATCTCATCAATGCGCGTGCCGACACCCATAATCTCACGGCGCTGAAGCGGATCATCGTCGGCGGCAGCCCCGCTTCCATAGGCCTCCTCGAGCGGGCGCGGCAGAGGCTGTGTCCCGACATCATCAGCGCCTATGGCGCGACCGAAACCGGCCCGACCGCGCTCGCGACGCTCGACATCATCGCAGAGCGGCCAGGGGCTGTCGGCAAGATCGCCGCCTGGGTGGAAATGCGCGCGGTCTCACGTGACGGCACGGTGCTGCAGGACGGAAAGACCGGACGCATCCAGATCCGGGTCCCGGCCCATTACCGGCCTTCCGCATCGATCACCCAGGGCGAAACCATATCGCCCTATGACGATGATGGCTGGTTCGAGCCGGGCGATTTCGGCTGGCTGGACGGCGGCATCCTCGCGCTGGAAGGACGCTCGACCGACCTGGTCAATGTCGGCGGCAACAAGCTCTCGGCGCACCGGCTCGAGGAATTCGCCGCCAAGTCACCGAGCGTCGTGCAGTCGGCCGTCGTGAGCCGGAAGAACGGCGCGGGCTTCGACACGGTTTGCGTCGCATTGGTCGTGCGGCCCAATTTCATCCTCACCACCCTCGATGACAAGCTCTCGCGCCGCATCGGCAAGATCACACCGCGCCGCTATCTCGTCCTCGATCGCTTCCCGCTGCTGCCGTCGGGCAAGGTCGACCGCCAGAAACTCAAGACGCTCTTCGAGACGGTCGATGACCACGGGGCACGCTCGCTCACCGTTTGAGAATTCCCACAGCATGGCGCAGGCACCAGAGGATGGCCAGCGCGGCGAGGCCGAGACGCGCCACGTCGGGCACCAACGGCATGACGAGGATGACCGACACCAGGGCATAGGACAGGACTTCCGGCAGGGGCGCCGGCCTCAGGCGAAGCTTCGCCAGTGCCGCGCAGGCGACCACCGCCGCAGCCGATGAGGTGGCGAGGGCCACGAAGATCTGCCATGGCGAGCCGATCAGCAGCAGGCCCGGATTGTAGATGAAGATGAACGGTATCCAGAAGATCACGATGGAGAAACGCATGGCCTCGCGGCAGGTGGCCGAGAAGCCGGCGCCGGTCAGTCCGCAGGTGGCAAGGCAGGCAAAGGCGACGGGCGGCGATATCATCGACAGCATCGCCATGTAGAGAACGAAGAGATGCGCCGCCATGAGGGGAACGCCGAGCGCCACGAGTCCCGGCGCCACCAAGGTCGCGCTGACGATGTAGACCGCCGCGGTCGACAGGCTCAATCCCAACAGATAGCTCGCCGCGGCCGCGACGAGGAGCGACAGGAACAGGCCCTGGCCGCCGATCCTCTCCAGCAACAGCGCCAAAGTCACGCCGAGACCGGTCGAGTTGATCACCGCCAGCATGACACCGACAATGGCCGCGGTCACGACGAGCGGCACCAGTATGGCCGCGACATGCGCCAATTCGCGCCGCAGCGCCGACCAGCGGAAGAACGCCGGATCGCGCAGCACGGCGATGGCGATGCAGAGCAGCATGCCCATGACCGCGGCCCATTCCGGCGCATAGGCATACCAGAAGAGCAGGATGGAGACGCTGAGCAGGACGAGCATGAAGAGACCGAGCGCCAGGAGTGTGGTGCGGGTGCGCACCGGCACGATCCCGTCGCCCGCCACCGGCGCCGCCGCCTTGCCGATATGATGCGCCTCGACGAGCAGCACGAAATAGAAAAGAAGTGCCGGCACCAACGCCGCCAAGGCGATCTGCGCATAGGGAATGCCGGTCAGTTCCGCCATCATGAAGGCGGCCGTGCCCATGACCGGCGGCATGAGCTGGCTGCCGGTCGAAGCGACGGCCTCGAGGCCGCCAGCGGTCGCCGGCTTCACGCCATAGCGGATCATCAGCGGAATGGTGACGCTGCCGACAGTCAGCACATTGGATGTCGCATTGCCGCTGATGGTGCCGAACAGGCCGGAGGCGATCACGGCGGTCTTCGCCGGAGCGCCGGGATTGCCTCCGCCCAGCCACAGGGCCAGCTCGTTGATCGTGCGCGCCCCGCCGGCAAGCAGAAAGGCCCGGCCGAACAGGACGAAAGTCGATACCGTCAGGGTCACGACAAGCAACGTCTGCCCGATGATGGCGTCACTGCCGAAGGTCATGTAGGTGACGAAGGTCTTGGCGCTGCCGCCGAGCGCCGAAAAGGCGTCCGGGAAATTCACGGTGATGAAGCCATAGGCCAGGAAGACGGCAACAAGGCCCGTCAGCGCCCTGCCGGCCAGAAACCAGCCGGCGAAGAAGCAGACCAGCATCATGAGGCAGGACAGCACGAAGCTCTCCATCCCCCCGCCATAGATCGACAAGGTGAGAACCGGAAAACGGATGACGAGCCATCCGCAAAGAGCGAGCGCCGCAGCGGCAAGGCCCCAATGGAGCAGCGCCGGAAGGCCCGGCCGCGCGGCAAGCGCCGCCCAGGCCAGGCACAGGCCGAGCTCGACAATGGCGAATTGCTCGACCAGCAGCCGCGACTGCACGATGCCGAAAGGATCAAGAACCCAGAGCGGCGGCCAGGCGATCAAACCTATTGCGAAGAGGCCGGCCAGAAACGTCGCCGGCCCGCTGTCGCCCGCCGCGATGACCTGGGATCGGCCCAATCCAATGTCAGCGAGACCTAACGGCTCCCGGGCCACAGCTTGAGCTCGCGATAATACTGCTCGGCCGAGGGGTGATAGGGAAGGCCGATATCGCCGACGATGGTCTCGGGGCTCTGCCAGGAGAATGACGGATAGGCCGCGACCAGGACGTCCTTCTGCTCGAGCATCGAACCGATCAACGGCTTCATCACCTCATCCGGCGCGCTTTCATGCGCATAGAGATAGAAATCATAGGACAGCACGCGCATCGGCCTGTCGATGAGCTCCCCATGATCACCCGGCAACAGCATCTCGGCCCGCGCCACCGGCAGGACCGCCCTTATCCTGGCGTCGACCTCATCGCCCATGGGCAAGGCCAAGAGCCTCACCCCGCCGACCTTGCGCGCGAGTTCCTGATCCACGCCCGAGCCGATGATGAAGATCGTGGCATCGATGCGCCCGGCAAGGAAGGCCTCGCGCATCGCATGGAAATCGCCGACCTTGACCGTTTTCACTTCCTCGAGGGTCAGGCCCGCCGTCGACAGCAAGGCGACGATCAGGGATTCGCCCGTCGTCGTGGTGGCGAAGCCTGACGGCAGGACCCCGGTTTTCAGGTCGGCCAGCGTCCGGGCCGAATTGTCCTGGCGGACGGCCAGCGCCAGCCGGAACGGGAACAGGCGGGCAACGAGGCGCAGCGACCTGGCGCTGCGGTCCTTGAACACACCGGTCCCGTTCCAGGCCGCCGCGAGTTCAGCGCCGTTGGAGAGCGCAAATTTCAGCTCGCCCTGCTCGACCAGCGGCAGAGCCTGGCCGGTGCTCTTGAACGGCTTGGGCAAGAGGTCGAGCCCGGCCCCCGCCTTGGCCGCCTTGGCGATCGCCAGCGCCACGCCGTAAGAGGGTGTGCCGGGCGCCGCCGATCCGATGCCCAGCGGCTCGGCGGCCATCGCCTCTACGACAAGAAGGATCAGGCCGAAAGCCGGCAGAAGCACCCTGCGGCCGAGCCCCCGCGCGCCCTGATAAAGCCGTATCATGTCAAACCCCAAACCGCGGTGAACAGTCTAGCCGATCCAGAACTGAAAGAGCAGACCGCCGCGCACCATCGTGTCGGCCCAGTCCAGGCCGGCGACAAATGGAAAAAGCCGGACTGCAGAATCCCCGAGAGCCCGATGGCCGGCATCATACAGGGCGGGGGAACTACCACAGCACATCACCGGTTGTATTTTTGGAACATGGCGCAATTTTCATTACCCCGGCACATGCGGGAAAGGTCCCGATTCGGCCTTACGCACGGTCAATTATCATATAATTAGACACGCCTTGCCAAGGTCCGGGAATCCCCATAACTGCAATTTCCATCATGTCCAAGCATCCGAGGCTTGCGCTGGGGCGGGCGCAGAAGCGCAATCTTTTCGCTCATGTCGTCGAAGATCTCGGCACCCGCATCATCCGCGGCGACCTGACCCCTGACGAGCCGTTTCCGATCGAGGCCGATCTCGGCCGCGAATTCGGCGCCAGCCGGTCGGTGATCCGCGAGGCGGTCAAATCGCTGGCGGCGCGCGGCCTCATCGAATCGAAGACGCGGACCGGGATCCGGGTGATGCCGCCGACGCATTGGAACCTGCTCGACCCGGAGGTGCTGAGTTGGCGCTTCAGCGCCATGGCGCCGGCGCAGTTCTATGGCGAACTGTTCGAGATCCGGCTGATGATCGAACCGCAGGCGGCGGCCTTCGCGGCCCAGCGCGCCACGGCCAGCGACATCGCCGAGATCACCGAGGCCTTCGCCGAAATGACGAAAGTGAGCCCCAGCAGCGTGGCGGCGATCGACGCCGATCTCAGATTTCACCGCGCCATCCTGGCGGCCGGCAAGAACGCGCTGCTGCACCAGATGGGGCATTTGATCGCCGTCGGCCTCTATATCAGCCACCAGACGTCGAGCGATTCCTTCAGCGTGTTCCTGCCGCGGCATGGCGACGTGCTCTCGGCCATTCGCGCCCGCAATCCGGAAGCGGCGAGGATGAGCATGGAAAAACTTCTCAGCGAAACGCGCGAATTCATCGCCAGCCACATGAAGGGCGCCAAGAAGCGCGGGATGCGAAAAAACGGGCCAACAAGCTAGCGCGGGGTGCTCTCACTTTAATTGTTACGGCGCATCGGCTTATCCGAAAAGTCTGCAACTTTTCGGGCCGATGCTCTAACCCAGCGACCAGCCGCCATCGATGAGGAGGTTGGCGCCGGTGATCAGCGCCGCCGCCGGCGAGGCGAGGAAAATCACCGCGCCCACCACATCGATCGGCTCGCCGATGCGGCCGAGCGGGATGTGGCCCAGAGTGGCGGCATGATAGCGCGGATCGGAGAGATAAGGCCGGGTGCCGTCGGTCCAGATGAAGGTCGGCCCCACGCTGTTCACGTTGATCTTGTGAACCGCCCATTCAAAAGCGAGGCAGCGCGTGAGATGATTGATCGCCGCCTTGGTCATGCAATAGATCGACTCCTTCTTCAGCGCGACGGTGCCGGCCTGCGAACTGATATTCACGATGCGCCCGCCGCCCTGGCCGATCATCAGGCGGCCGACCGCCTGGGTCACGAAGAAGGTGCCCTTGAGATTGATGTCGACGGTCTGGTCGAAATCCTCCTCACTCACATCCTCGGGGTTCGCTTCGGTGCCGATGCCGACATTATTGACGAGGACATCGATGCGGCCCATCGCCTTGTGGCCCTCCGCGACGCCCGAGCGGATCTCGGCAAGCTTTCCGACATCCATCCGGACGGCCAAAGCGCGGCGCCCGGCTGCCTGGGCCTCACGCACGATGTCGGCGACATCGGTGGTGTCGCGCGCGCCCAGAACCAGATCGGCGCCGGCGCGCCAGCAGCCTTGCGCTATGGCGCGGCCGATGCCGCGCGAGGCGCCGGTGATGAGAACGGCCTTGCCGGCAAGGCTGAAATCCGGCTGGTGAGGATCTGGCATCGTGGCACCCCTGGGTCGATAAATATAATATAATAAGATAATTCTTGGCCAACCTGTCAAGTGCGGATTTCTCCGCCGGGCAACCCGCGATCTTGACCCGCGCCGAGAATGCGCGCCGCGCCCTCGAGGCCGTCCGGTCCAACAACAGGGAATTTACAGGGGATTTACAGGGAGTTTACAGGGAATAACAGGGAACTACAGGGAAAATTTGCAAAAATGGGAGGCGCCCTCAACCTTATCAATGGGTTAGGACGCCAGACGATCGCGGAACAGGGAATTTCCGAGACGCGGCCGGCGCGCATCTCCCCGGCTTCGGTGGACTCCTGCAAGCGTGATGTTTCCCAATTCCCACGATTGCGTCCGCAATCGCAAGCATGATCCGTTTCAGGCCGCGATGGCGAGGCCGACATCCGGCAGTCCCGGCCGCGTCGCCAGCGCCTTCTTCATCATCGCGGCGATCTCGGCCTGCTCGATCTCCGTCAGAGGCAGCCGCGGCGGGCGCGTCAGAGCCGAGCCGCGGCCGGCCAAGTTCTCGCACAGCTTGATGCACTGAACGAGATCGGGCCTGGCGTCGAGATGGAGGAGTGGCATGAACCAGGTGTAGATCGCCATGGCCTCGGCGAAGCGGCCCTGGCGCGCCAGGCGGAACAGGGTCTCGCCTTCGCGCGGAAAGACATTGGAGAGGCCCGACACCCAGCCGACGGCGCCGACGGCGATGCTTTCGAGAACCACATCATCGAGACCGGCGAACAAAGTGAAGCGGTCGCCGACCAGGTTCTTCAGATCGATGAAGCGGCGGGTGTCGCCCGAGGATTCCTTGAAGCAGACGACATTGTCGATGTCGGCGAGGCCGGCGAGCATCTGCGGCGTCACATCGATCCGGTAGATCGGCGGGTTGTTGTAGACCATCAGCGGCAGGCTGATCGCCGAGGCGACGGCGCGGTAATGCGCCACCGTCTCGAAGGGCTTCGCCGAATAGACCAGCGCCGGCATGACCATCACGCCGTCAAGCCCGAGGCGTTCGGCGGCGCGCGCGGTGTCGATGGCGAAGGGCGTCGTATATTCGGCGACCCCGCCAATGACCGGGACGCGCTTCGCCGCCACCGACTTCGCCATTTCATAGACGCCGAGCTTCTCGGCGCGGGTGAGCGAGCAGCCCTCGCCCACCGTGCCGCAGACGATGAGGCCGGAGACGCCGTCGCGGATGAGGCCTTCGATGACGCCGGCGGTCGCGTCGAGATCGAGCGTGAAATGTCCGTCATTCTTGAACTGGGTGGTGACGGCCGGAAATACGCCGGTCCAGGAGCAGCGGCTCGATGTCATGGGAGTCCTCGCAGTAAGGGCTGATCGTGAGAGGCTTCCTACAGCAAGATTCTCATATTGTCTATTGAATATTTTATACAATCTATTGAAGTGAGTGCCGGATAATACCTAACCTGCTGATCGGCCTGCCTTTTATGGGTTCGGCCCCGCCGCCGCAGAGCCTATCCGTTCTCCAGAACGAAGCTCGCCCCTCTCTCGCCCACCATGATAGAGGGCGCGTTGGTGTTGCCGGACGTGATCACCGGAAAGATCGACGCGTCGATGACGCGCAAGGCCTCAATGCCATGGACGCGCAGGCGGGAATCGACGACGGCCGTCGCCGGATCGGGACCCATCCGGCAACTGCCGACCGGATGAAACACGGAGTAGGCGCGGTTGCGGATATCCTCGGCGAGCGCCGCGTCACTTTCGACCGACTTGCCGGGCTTGAGCTCGGCATCGATCACCCCGGCGAAGCTCGGCGCATCGCCGAGCCGGCGCAGAAAGCGTGCCGCCTGCACCATCTCGGCCAGATCACCAGGCTCGGAGAGATAGTTCGGGTGAATGACCGGATGCTCGCGCGCATCCGCCGACCTGATCTCCAGGTGACCGGCGCTCTTCGGCTTGCAGGGCGAGATGCTGGTATAGAATCCCGGAAACGGATCGGGCGACATCAACGGCCTGGTTCTGGGCGGCGCCTTCTCATAGGTGAGCGGCGAGAAATAAAGCTGGATGTCGGGCGCCCGCAGCGCCGGGCCGGAGCGGTAATAGCCGCCCGCCTGGTTGAGACTCAGCGACAGCGGCCCCTTGCGCGTCAATATATATTGGAGACCAGCCCTGAGCTTGCCGTGCCAGGGACGCAACACGCTGTTCAGGCTCGGCGCCCGGGTGCGGTAGGTGAAATCATAACAGAGATGGTCCTGCAGATTGCGGCCGACCGCGGCGCAGTCCTTCACCACCGCAATGCCATGGCGCTGCAGAAGGGCGGCCGGGCCCAGCCCCGAAAGCTGCAGGAGCTGCGGCGAGCCCACCGCGCCGGCACTGACGATGACCTCGCGGCCGGCGCGCATCTCACAGGTCACGTCGCCCTGGCGAAAGGCGATGCCGACGGCCTTCCTGCCCTCGAAGAGGATGCGGGCCGCCTGGACGCCGGTCATCACGCGAAGATTGGGCCTCGGCCGCAAATAGGCGGAGGCGGCGGATTCGCGAAAGCCCTTGCGGGTGGTGATCTGATAGAGGCCGGCGCCTTCGATCGTGCTTCCATTGAGGTCGGAAGTGAAGGCGAGCCCCGTCTCCTGTGCGGCGGCGATGAAGAGGCGGCTCAGCGGATGTTCCTGGCCGTCGATGGTCGTGACATGCACGGGCCCGCCGCTGCCATGCCACTCGCTTGTCCCCAGATCATGATCCTCGAGCCTGCGATAGGTGGCGAGGACATCCTTCCAACCCCAGCCCGGATTGCCCAGCGCCTCCCAGCCGTCGAAATCGGACGCCTGGCCGCGCGAATAGACCATGGCATTGATCGAGCTCGACCCGCCGAGGACCTTGCCGCGCGGCCAGTAGCTCACACGCCCGTTTAGTCCCGGAACCGGCTCGGTCTCGTACATCCAGTTGACGCGGCCATCATAGAAGGTGCGGCCATAACCGATCGGCATGCGGATCCAGACATTGCGGTCGGAAGGTCCGGCCTCGAGAAGCAGCACGCGATGCCGGCCATTCTCGCTCAGGCGGCCGGCCACCGCGCAGCCGGCCGAGCCCGCCCCGACAATGATATAATCCCACGCCGCCGTCATGACCTTCCGACTATGGCCCGGCAGCCCCGCCATCGGCAATGCCGTGGGCGGCGCGCATTGCCTCTACAGCGACACCTCGATCAGACGCCCGCCGCGTCCGGTCTCGGCGATCGTGATCTCGACGGGCAGGAACTTCTCGATGACCGCAATATTGCTGTGGGTATGCGGCGTCGGCCTCGTGGTGGTGAAGCGGCCACCGCCCGCCAGCGCCAGGGGCAGCAAGAGCTGATCGGCGAGATGCGCGCCAATGGCGACCTCGCTCTCGATATATTTCTCGACCTGCTTCGCCACCTTGCCCGCGACCTGCTCGGCCGAGACGCCGAGCTCGCCATGCGCGGTGAAGACATCGGTGACATGTTCATGGCGGATCTCGATCCACAGCAGATTGCCCGGCCCCGAGGCCTTGACCTCCCTGATCTTCACATCGCCGTCGGCGAGCCGGAGAAGCTCCCGAAGCTTGCCGGCTTCGCGCTGGGCGATATCGAAGGCCAGATTGGCGAACATCGCCTCGCCGGTGCGTGACAGCAGCGCACCGCGATCCTCGAGCGCAAAACGCGCAGGCGCGGCGCGCACCGGGCCGATCCCGGCCTCGAGCTTGCCGCCGCCCGCCGGATAGAAGCCATGCCGATGCAAAGTGAGCTTCGCATCGAAGCCCATCCGGCCCACCGCGGGAAGAAAGGCGCGGTCGAGAAACTCGAAGGGCGGTGCTGCGAAATTGTGCGTGCCGCCTTCGATGGTGACACGCGAGGCCGCCGTCTGCCGCGCCAGCGGCAGGAACACAGTCTGAAAGACGAGCGAAGCGGCTCCCGCCGAGCCAATGGCAAAGGCATAGTCGCCCGCCCGCACCTCGCCCGGCTCGAAGGTAATCGCGGTCGAGCCGAGCTCGACACCCTGGGCCTTGCCGCCGGAAATCTGCACGGCCGCCTTCACTGCCGCCAGATGCTGGCGCAGCAGGCCCGGCTTGGCGCGGCCGGCCCGGATGTTCTCGATCCGGAACGGTTCGCCCGTCAGCAAGGAAAGCGTCAGAGCCGAGCGCAGGATCTGCCCGCCGCCCTCGCCCTGACTGCCATCGATGGTCAACATTTGCTTTATCCTAATTTCGCATCGGCTTATCCGAAAACCGGGATGGCCGGGTTTAACCCGGCCACGAGCTTTTCGGGCCGATGCGTCATTATTTTGCGCGTGATCTTATCGGAAAACCGGCATCCACTTTTCCGGATCACGCGCTATCCCTTCACGCACACAACCTGGCGCAGCGTGTGGACGATCTCGACGAGATCGGCCTGCGCCAGCATCACGGCATCGATGTCCTTATAGGCCTTGGGCGTCTCGTCGATCACATCCTCGTCCTTGCGGCATTCGATGCCCTGGGTGTCGGCGACATGATCGGCGATGGTGAAGCGGCGTTTCGCCTCGGCACGTGACATCACGCGCCCCGCTCCATGCGAGCAGGAGCAGAAGCTTTCGATGTTGCCGCGGCCCCTCACGATGAAGGACTTGGCACCCATCGAGCCCGGGATGATGCCCATGACGCCTTCGCCCGCATGCACGGCGCCCTTGCGGGTGACGAGCACGTTCTTGCCGAAGTGATGCTCGCGCGCCACGTAGTTGTGGTGGCAGTTCACCGCTTCGAGATGCGCCTCGAAAGGCTTCTCGATCACCTGGCGTGCCGCGTCTATGGCATGCTGCATCATCACCTGACGGTTGGTCATGGCGAAATGCTGCGCCCACTCCACCGCCTCGACATAATCATCGAAGTTTTCGGTGCCTTCCGGGAAGTAAGCCAGGTCGGCATCGGGCAAGTTGATGTACCAGCGGCGCATGTCCTCCTTCGCCTTCTCGATGAAGTAGGAGCCGATCTGGTTGCCGACGCCACGCGAGCCCGAATGCAGCATGAACCATACGCGATCCGCCTGATCGAGGCAGATTTCGAGGAAATGATTGCCGGTGCCGAGCGTGCCGAGATGCACAGCCGTGTTGGCCTTGGCGAGCTTCGGATGCTTGGCGATGATCTGGGCGAAGCCCGCTTCGAGCCCGGTCCAAGCTTCCGACGTCGCCGCCGGCAGGTCATGCCAGGAGCCCTTGTCGCGCCCGCCGCGGCTGACGGTGCGGCCATGCGGCACCACGCGCTCGATCGCCGAACGCAAGGGAGCGAGCGTGTCGGGCAAGTCGGCAGCGCCGAGCGAAGTGCGCACCGCCATCATGCCGCAGCCGATATCGACGCCGACCGCCGCCGGAATGATGGCGCCGATCGTCGGGATCACCGAGCCAATGGTCGAGCCCTTGCCGAAATGCACATCCGGCATCACCGCCAGCCACTTGTAGATGAAGGGCATGCTCGCGGTGTTGAGGAGCTGCTTCTTCGATGAGTCATCGACCGGGACACCCTTGGTCCACATCTTGATGGGCGCGGCATGCTCATGCGATGCCGGCTCGGTCAGAACTTCATAAGCATGTGCCATGGTCTTCAATCCTTCACAGTCAAATAATGCGGCGCCACATGGCTGGTCAGCCAGACGCCATTGTCGGCCTTGTAGAAATGCAGGCCATCATGATGCATCCGATCCGCCGCGACGAGGAGAATGACCGGCTTGCCGTGCCGCATGCCCACCTTGCGCGCCGTCTCCCTATCGAGCGAGAGGTGGACATGCTGGCGTGTTTGCGGCGTGAGGCCTTCCGCCAGGATCTTGTCCAGCACCTTCGCCGCCGTGCCATGATAAAGCTGGCTCGGTGGCGTGACCGGTGCCAGATCGAGACTGACGGCCACTGAATGACCTTGCGCCGCCCTGATCCGCGCCCCATCCGGCGACAAGGTGAAGCGCTTTTTGTCATTGCTCGCCACGATTTCGCGGAGGATTTCCGGCGTGAGCTGATATCCATGCGCGCCCGCTTTGGCGATGAGCTCGCTGGCCGAGACCCAGCCGCCCTCGCTCAATACGAGACCGATCTCATCCGGTGCGTGGCGCAGAATGTAGCTCAGAAACTTGCTGAGCCGAGTGATGTTCTTTTCCATTTTCTTTACTTACCAATGAAGGTCCTTACGACAAGAAGGTGATGAAACAGCCTGCTCTATCCACCTGAGCTACAGGTCCATATTGGGGGACCTGGCGGGATTCGAACCCGCGACACGGAGATTAACGATCTGTAGTTCCATCGGCATTCGTAAGGGCCTGTTCCTTCCAATCAATCCGCCAGGCGACAAGATGGTTGCGAGACGTTTCCTGAGCTACGCCCGGCTTTCACCGGCGGGAGGATACGAACCCCCGACCTCCTGCCATACCGGCAGGCGCTCTACCCTGTAGTCCCGCAGGCATTCGCCCCGCGGTGGTGACAAAGGAGGACAAGAATGGGGATTTGAACCCTCGGTTCCACTGTATTCCTGTCCGCATTCACCCATTTCGCTGGACCACGAGACGCCGCCCCGTGGTCCCTTATCGTTACAGCGCGATCTTCTCGATCTCGCCGATCCAGTGATCCGCCCCCAGCCGGTTCTCGGCGAAGGCGGCGATCATCTCGAACACCGTATCGGAGAAACCTCCGACATTCAGGATGTCCTCGCGCTCGACCGCCTGCGTCGTTATGTAGGGCTGGATGTCGATGCAAACGAGCTTGGCTTCAGGATTTACCCGCTTCACCCTCTCCCAGGCCTTCATCGTCGTCGTTCCGGTCGCGCCACCCTTGGATGCATCCACCCAGGATTCGTTATCGGAAACGAAGATGACGAGGTCGACCTTCGCCTTCTCACGCGCCAGTCGCGCCAGCGGCGCCGAGCAGTTGGTTCCGCCACCGCCGATCCTGGCGAGCTTGGCCGCGTTGGTCAGCACCGTATCTCGCGGGTTGAGGTCGATATCGACCACATCCTGCTCGAAAGGCAGCACCTCGACCTTCGCGTTGCGGCGCAGGAAGGACGCGGCCACCAAAGCCGCGACATCGATGCAGCGCACCGCGCTCGACGCACCCTTGCGGTGACCCGTCACCGGGGACGACATCGAACCCGAAACATCCGGGCAGACGACGATCCGCTGATCGAGCTCCGGCACATTGCCAATGGCGATTTCCATCGCATCCTGCAAGGCGTTGCGCACCGGCTTCGGCACTTCCCCGGCCGAGGCGGCATAGGCCGCCATCAGCTGATAGGGAAAAACCTTGGCGCGGGCGATCGCCTTCGCGTCGGCGAGGCGCTCGGCCACGCGCTCCGACATGCCGGCAATGCCGAACACGCCGTGACGCGCGAAGGTGTTGAGCCCCTGGCGCAAGGTCTGCCAGGACGCCGTCTCGGCCACCGAAGCCCACTGCTTCTGCGTCAGCGGCAGCGCGGTCAGCAACTGGAACGGCACCGCCGGAACCGGCAAAGACGGGTCGCGCTTGAAGGCTTCGAGATCCTTCACGATCTGCGGCAACGCGTCAGCGTCATAGGGACGGCCGATCACATAGCCATAAAGCGCTTCGCGCGTCTTCGTCTCGGGCTTGGGATGCACCATGCGGATGATATCGGCGAGCGAGGGATCGTTGCCGATGCTCGCGCGCAGAATGTCCTCATCCGACGCCGAAGCCAGCCAGCCCAGGATCATGCGCTTCGGGCGCGAGCCCAGGGACTTGCGGCCAACCGCACCCGATCGGATGACCTGCACGAAATTGCGCAGCATGCGCCCGTTCGTGATCACCCGCGGAAACGCCTTGGCGAAATCACCCGTATCGAGCGTGGCGAGGACCGCCAGCAAAGCCGCCGGCATGTCCTTCATGTGCCCCTTCTCGCGCGCATAGATCGCCGTCCTGGCGATGAAGGCGGAATCCACCTTCCATGCCAGCTTCAGCACCTGATCGAGCTGCTCCCGCGGCTCCGCATAGAAGGTCCGGTTGAAGGTCCCGGTCGCGGCCAGTTGCGCCAGCGCAGCGCGCGGCACAAGGCCATAGGCCGGAGCCTTCTCGTGATTCCAGGCATTCGCACGCGGAAGCAGCCTTCCGATCGTCGATGCAAACACGGATTTGTTTGCCATGGCTTCTTTCCCTTTGTGTACGCGCACACCATTGCAGCCTGCGTGCCAGACGTGGGAGGATCCGCCAGAATTCGTATATCTAATTGATATTACTATTTTATATTTTTCTTTCTTCGCCCGCCCTTCCTCCATTCTTCCGCTAGAATAGATACTATTGGATTGTCTTTTATCTTTTGATATAAGTCCTTGATGAGCAGGACCAATGTCGTCATCGGCTTCATCGGCACCAAACTCGATATCGCCAAACACGAGAACCGGTGGGAGCGCTGGCGGCCGACGGTCGCCGTGTGCCAGCAGGAGGATTTTATCGTCCACCGGCTCGAACTCATCCATGACAATCACTCGGCCGGTCTCTTCCAGCGGCTGACCCAGGACATCAACCAGGTCTCGCCCGAGACCCAGGTGGCGCCGGTCGTCATCAACCTCAAGGACCCCTGGGATTTCGAGGAAGTCTATGGCGCGCTGCATGATTTCGCCCGCGGCCGCAGCTTCGATACGGAGAAGGAAGACTATTTCATCAACATCACCACCGGGACACATGTGGAGCAGATCTGCTGGTTCCTGCTCGCCGAGACGCGCCATATCCCGGCGAGGCTCCTGCAACTCTCGCCGCCCCGGAAAGCGCGCGGCGATCTCACGAGCCCGATGCGGATCATCGATCTCGACCTGTCGCGCTATGACCGGATCGCCACGCGCTTCCGGGCCGAGCAGCACGACGCCGCGTCCTTCCTCAAATCCGGCATCGCGACGCGGAGCGCCGCCTTCAACCGCATGATCGACCGCATCGAGCAGGTGGCCATCAATTCCAAGGCGCCCTTCCTGCTGACCGGCCCGACAGGCGCCGGCAAATCGCAGCTGGCGCGGCGCATCTATGAACTCAAGAAGTCGCGCCACCAGATCGAAGGACCATTCGTCGACGTGAACTGCGCCACCTTGCGCGGCGATACCGCCATGTCCTCGCTGTTCGGCCATGTGAAGGGCGCCTTTACCGGCGCCCAGTCGGCGCGGCCGGGCCTGCTCAAATCCGCCGATGGCGGCCTCTTGTTTCTCGACGAGATCGGCGAGCTCGGGCCCGACGAACAGGCGATGATCCTGCGCGCCATCGAGGAGAAACGCTTCCTCGCGGTCGGCGCCGACAAGGAGACGGCAAGCGACTTCCAGCTCGTCGCCGGCACCAACCGCGATCTCCATGACGCGGTGCGGTCAGGGCGGTTCCGCGACGATCTGCTGGCGCGCCTCAACCTGTGGACCTTCGCGCTGCCCGCCCTCAAGGACAGATCGGAAGATATCGAGCCCAATATCGACTTCGAGCTCGAGCGCCATGCCCAGGACGACGGCGCCAAGATCACCTTCAACAAGGAAGCGCGGTCCCGCTTCACCGCCTTCGCGACCTCGGCCGAAGCGGAGTGGCGTGCCAATTTCCGCGACCTTTCCGCCTCGATCACCCGCATGGTGACGCTGGCGCCCAAGGGCCGCATCGACGAGACGACCGTCGAGGAAGAAATCGCGCGGCTCAAGAGCCTGTGGTCGGACGGACGCCGCGGCGAACCGGGTGAGCTGCTGCGCGAGGTTTTTCCGCCGGAGCGCATCGCGCGGATCGATCTCTTCGACCAGGCCCAGCTCGCCACGGTGATCGCCATCTGCCGCGAGAGCGCATCGCTCAGCGCCGCCGGCCGACGGCTGTTCGCCGCATCGCGCCAGGAGAAGACGAGCGGCAACGACGCCGACCGCCTGCGCAAATACCTCGCCCGTTTCGATCTCGACTGGGCGTCGGTGCGGGCCGGGGCCTGATCACTTCACCTCGAAGACCGGCCTGAACCAGGCGGGCGCCAGGCTGTTCCCAGCCTCGATGCGCGCCAGGCTGCCCTGATCGACGATCTCGATCCGGGGACCGACATGGCGCGCCGACAACAAACCTTCGAGGGCGCGCACAGCCTGATCGACGGCGATCCGTCCCTGCATCACCGGCTGGTCGGTGGGGGCGGCGATCACCTTGCCGCGCTTGATGGCGCGATAGGTGCTGTGGGTGAAGTAGTCGGCGAGGATGCCGACGCGGCCGGTGAGGTTCTTGGCGCGGAACAGGCTCACCGCGGCATCGGCGGTGACGGCGCTGCCGATGACATAGTCGATGTCGGGATATTCCTCGATCACTTCCTCGAGCAGCAGGAGCTGCGCCTCGAAGCCGGTATCGCCCCATTTGATCGCGACGATGTTCGCGGCACTCCTCGCCAGAGCGGGTTCGATGCCCTGCCGGACGAAATCGACCCAGCCGGCGCCTTTGGGCCCCGGGAACCACGCCACCTTGACCGGCTTGCCGCCGCTCGGATGCAGCCTGGCGAAATAGTCGCCGATCGCGGCACCCATGGCGACCCAGGACACGCCCGACTTGGCCGAGATGCCCTGGCTGTCGATGTCATTGACGGCGGCGATCACCGGCATGCGGCGGGCCAGCTCGCGGATCTGCGGCGTCAGCCCGTCATAGGAGACCGTGCCGACGATGAGCGCGTCGGCCTTCACCGTGCATTGCGCGATCTGCTCCTTCTGGCGCTCGAGATTGGGATAGCCGCCCGCCTCCACCACTTCGAGCCTCACCTTGAGACCCCGCGCCTGCTCCACCATGCCGTAATTGACGGAAAGCCAATAGGAATCCTTGAGATGCGGATAGGACGCGCAGATGCGCCAGGGCCTCGATGCGGAGCCAAGCGGCGCATAGGGGACGGTCTCGGCCTTGCCGCCATAATCGAAGGCCGGCGTCCAGCGGTCGACCTGCCAGGTTTCCTGGCCGCCGGCCGGCGACACTGCCGCGAACAGCGCCAGAATGGCGGCTAGCGCGGGATGCGAAAAAGTGGAAACCGGCTTTTCGCGAGAATCCCGCGCTAACATATAAGAATCGATCACGTTTATGAGTTTGGATCGCAGCGATCCAAACTCATCGTGATCTAGACCCCATCCCGTCACGGCGCTCTTCCTTGTGCGGACGATCACGCTATCATGGCCCCTTCGGTCATGTCCTCGCAGCAAACTTCCGGTGGAGCGGCCATGCTGTCAAGATTGGGAATCGGCGCACGCCTGTTCATCGCCTTTCTGGGCATCACGGCGCTGTCGCTGTCCTCGGGCGTCGCCGGCTGGCTGATCCTGCGCGACATCTCCACCACGCAGTCGCGAATCAACAAGGAAGCGCTGCCGGCGGTGGCCGCGGCGCAGCGCACGGCGGAGACCAGTGCCCGGCTCGTCGCCTCCGCCCCGGCCCTGACCGCGGTCCGCGACGAGGCCTCGCGCGCCGCCCAGGAGGCCGAGCTTGCGGCCCTTGCCGCAGATATCCGCAAATCGGTGGCGGATGCCGGCCTCGCCTCGCTCGACAGCGCCACGACCAGCAAGCTTTCCGGCACGGTCGGCGCCCTGATGCACAATCTCACCGCACAGAACCGGCTGGTGAAGGAGCGGCTGCAGCTCCAGCACAGCTTCGCCGGGCGCGCCGAGCGCACCATCAGCGCCGCCACCGCGATCGTCGACCTGTCGGAAACCCTCGTCTCCAACACGTCGGCCGGCACGTCGGCGGTGATATCGAGCCTCTATGGGCTGATCGACGACGACACGCGGCGCGAAGAGGCGTATCAGGCGCTCGACCGCCTCATCGAACAGGACATCTATCTGCTCGACCGCATGTGGGAGCTGCGGCTTCGAAGCTCGCAGATCGGCCTTCTCGCCAATCAGCTCACGCGCACCACCGACCGCAACGAAGTGGCGGAGATCGCCAGAGGCTATGAGGAGCATCTCAGGGTGGTGCGCCGGCGGGTCGCCAGCATCGACGATCCGGTGCGGCGCGAGCAGGCGCAGGCCTTTCTCAAGATCCTCGATGCCGCTTCCGGCAACGCGCCCGTGGGCTTCAGCCTGTTCGGCGAGAGGCTGCGGCTGATCGCGATCGGCGACGATCTCGAAAGCGTGGCCGAGGCCAACAGCAATCTCTCCGCCGAAGTCAGCCGGGTGGCGCAGCGCATGCTCGACGCATCGCAGAGCTCCGCCCGCACCGCCTCGGCGCAGGCGCAAGGCGCGGTCGATGCCGGCCTCTATGTCCTCCTCGCCCTGTCGCTCATCGCCGTGGCGCTCTCGGGCCTCATCGTCTGGTTCTATGTCGAGCGCGGCATCGTGCGCCGGCTCGGCGCCCTCTCCGGCGCCATGCAGAAGCTGACCCGAGGCGACCTGTCGGTCGAGGTGTCAAAAGAAGGGGCGAAGGAGCTGCAGGCCCTGTCCTCGGCCGTCGTCGCCTTCCGCGACGAGACGCGCAAGCGCCAGGCGCTGGAGGCCGAACAGGCGCGCAACCACGAGGAACTGCGCCGGCACCGCGAGGAACTGCAGGACCTCGTGCATCAACGCACCGGTGAGCTGCAGCAGGAAGTGGCGCGCCATGCCCAGGCGCGCGACGCGGCCGAAATGGCGAGCCGGGCGAAGTCGGCCTTCCTCGCCACCATGAGCCACGAGATCCGCACGCCGATGACGGGCATGCTCGGCATGCTGCGGATCCTGAAGGAGGACGAGCTCAGCGCGACGCAGCGCAAGCATGTGACGATCGCCGCCAATTCGGGTGAAACCCTCCTCGGCATCCTCAACAGCATCCTCGATTACTCGAAGATCGAATCCGACAAGGTCGCGCTCGACATGATGGTCTTCGATCCGGCCGATCTCCTGAACGGCGTCGTCGCCCTGATGCGGCCCTCGGCCGAGGAGAAGGGACTGAAGCTGTCGCTCGCACTCGACCGCAAGCTCGCCCGCCATTATGCGGGCGATGCCGGCAAGCTCCGGCAGATCGTCTTCAACCTGCTGAGCAACGCCATCAAGTTCACCGAGAAAGGCGAGATCGCCGTGAAGGCCGCCATGGTGGAGAAGCGCGAGGCCCGGCATGCGCTTCGCATCACGGTGAAGGACACGGGCATCGGCATCGCCGCCGATCAGCGGCAGCGCATATTCGAATCCTTCACCCAGACCGATGCCTCGGTGACCCGGCGCTATGGCGGAACGGGCCTTGGCCTCGCGATTTCACGGGGCCTCGCCGAAGCCATGGGCGGCACGCTCACCGTCACCTCGACGCCCGGCAAGGGCAGCCTGTTCACGCTCGACCTCGCTTTGGCGCCGGCCGCCGCCGCGGCGCCAATACGAATGACGAAGAGCCGCAAGGCCAGCGCAAGACGGCAAGCGCTGAAGGTGCTGGTGGTCGAGGACGACCCGGCCACGCGCCTCGTCGCCAGCCAGTTCCTCGAAATGCTGGGCCACAAGGCCGAGGCGGTGGCGGATGGCTATGAGGCGGGTGCGCGCTTCGCCGCGATCGCTCCCGACCTCGTGCTGATGGATATCAGCCTGCCCGGCAAGGACGGAATCGCGACGGCGCGCGAGCTTCGGGCGCTCGGCGCATCGGACATCCCCATCATCGCCATGTCGGCTCATGTCTTCACCGAAGAAGTGGAGCGCTATCTGGCCTCGGGCATGGATGCCTATGTCGCCAAGCCTCTCAATCTGGAGGCGCTCGCCCAGGCCATCGGGCAGGTGAGCGAAGCCCCGGCGGCAGCGGTCGACAAGGCGCTGCTCGCCGCCGATATCGGCGCGCTCGGCCCCGAGGCGATGCGCCGGATCTTCGCGCTGGCCGATGAAACCCTGCCCAAACGTTTCGCCCGCATGCGCAAGGCAGCACAGGCAGAAGACTTCGACAGCCTCAAGGAGATGGCGCACGCGACCTACAGCACCGCAACCGCCGCGGGTTTCACGCAGCTCGGCCGCGACGCCCGGGCGCTTGAGCTGAGCGCCGGCCGGCGCCATGGCCCGGAGGCCGGCCGCCATCTCGCCCGCTGCGAGGCCGCCTATCGCCAGGCGAGCGCCGAGGCGACGGAAATGCTGCGCATGGCTCAGGACGAGCGGCCGAGAGTGGGCGCGAACAGATAGCCTTCGCCATGCGAGGTGACGATGATGCGCGGATGGCGCGAGTCATCGCCGAGCTTCTGGCGCAGCCGCCTGATCACCACATCGACGGTGCGGTCGGCCGGATCCCAGTCGCGATGGGCGATCTCGTGCAGCAGCCGGTCGCGCGACAGAACCTGGCCCGGATTGGCCGAGAGCAGCGCCAGGGCCTTGAACTCGGCGCGGGTGAGATCGGCGAAATCGCCATCCGCGCCGCGCAAGGTGCGGCTGGCGAGATCGAGCGTCCAGCCGAGAAACCGGCGCACCGTGCCCGCTTCATGCGGCGACGGCGCGCGGCGCACCCGCCGCAGCAGATTCTTGACTCGCGCCAGAAGCTCACGCTGATCGAAGGGTTTGGTCACATAATCATCGGCGCCGAGCTCGAGCCCGACGATGCGGTCGACCGTGTCGGTGCGGCCGGTGACCAGGATGATGCCGACTTCCGAGCCCTGGCGCAGCTCGCGCGTGAGCGCCAGGCCGTCCTCGCCCGGCAACTGGATGTCGATCATGAGGAGCTCGGCCGGACGCTCGGCCAGGATCTCGCGCATCTCCTCGCCGTCTTCCGCCTCGCTGACGCGATAGCCGGCCTCGGTGAAGTAGGCCGCGAGCTTCGCCCGGGTCACAGGATCATCCTCGACGATGACGATATGGGCGGCTGAGGGCTTCATGCCCCCTGCTTTTAACAATTTTTCACAAAACCCGCCATTACTTTCACCAAGCTCTACCAACGCATTAACACGGCACCGATAGCCTTGCCTGCCGGGGCTCACATCAAGAATCCACAAGCGAGGCGGCAAGCGACGCCAGCCTCGCCCAAATGGGGAGAGGACGCATGAAATCGATCAGGACAATTGCAAGGACCAGTCTGACGGGCGCCGCGATGCTGATGAGCGTCAGCGCCGCGGCATGGGCGGAAGATTCCGCCGATCCGATCAAGATCGTGACCAACAACTGGACGAGCCAGCTCGTGCTCTCCAATGTCGTCGGCCAGATCCTGCAGGCGCAGGGCAATAATGTCGAATACAAATCCTCCGACACGCAGCTGCAATATACGGCGCTGGCGGCCGGCGACATGGATTTCCAGGTCGAGGTCTGGGAAGGCTCGCAGGCCGAATCCTTCGAGAAGGCGATCGCCGGCGGCGCCATCGACCTCGGCGCCCATGAAGCGGTGACGCGCGAGGACTGGTGGTATCCGAAATACATGAACGAGATGTGCCCGGGCCTGCCCGACTGGAAGGCGCTCGATGCCTGCGCCGGCAAGCTCGCCACCGCCGAGACCGGCAGCAAGGGCCGGTTCGTCGGACCGCCGGCCGACTGGGGCAAACACTATTCCGAGCGCATCCAGGCGCTGAAGATGAACTTCCAGGAAGTGCCGGTCGGCCAGGCGGCGACCTTGTGGGCGGAACTGCAGGCCGCCTATGACCGCAAGGAACCGATCGTGCTGTTCAACTGGACGCCGAACTTCATCGAGGCGAAGTTCGATGGCCAGTTCGTCGAGTTCCCGACCTATGAGCCGGCCTGCCTGTCGGATCCCAAATGGGGCATGAATCCCGACGCCGTCTATGATTGCGGCGCCCCGGCCAAGGGTTATCTCAAGAAGGCCGGCTCGAAGCAGCTCGCCGAAAAATGGCCGAAGGCGACCGCGATCCTGAAGAAGGTCAATTTCACCAATCCGCAGATCGCGGCCGCCGCCGCCATGGTCGATGTCGAGGGCATGACGCCCGAGGACGCGGCCAAGAAGTGGGTCGCCGAGAACGAGGCGGTCTGGAAGGCCTGGCTGCAATAAGTCGCCCTTGCCGGAACCCCGCGGGCGCGGCCAAGCCGCCGCGCCCGCTCCCCGCTTTTTTGCGGTAAGGTAGACGGATGACCACCAGCGCGAAAATCTCCTGCCGCAACCTGTGGAAGATATTCGGTCCCGATCCCGCGGGCTTCATGGCGCGGCATGGCGGCGCCCCCGAGGACGGACATTTCGCTGAGACCAAGCATATCGGCGCGGTGCGCGATGTGTCCTTCGACGTCTATCCGGGCGAGATCCTGATCATCATGGGGCTCTCGGGCTCCGGCAAATCGACGCTGATCCGCGCCATCACCCGGCTCAACGATCCGACCGCCGGGCAGATCCTGCTCGACGGCAACGACCTCCTCAAGGCCAGTGCCGCCGAGCTCATCGAACTGCGCCGCCACAAGATGGGCATGGTGTTCCAGCATTTCGGGCTGCTGCCGCATCGCAGCGTGCTGTCCAATGTAGCCTTTCCGCTGGAAGTGCGCGGGGCTTCGCGTGACGAACGCGAAGGCCGGGCGCGCGAGATGGTCAAGCTCGTCGGCCTCGAGGGCCGCGAGGATCATTTCCCGCGCGAGCTCTCGGGCGGCCAGCAGCAGCGCGTCGGCATCGCCCGCTCGCTGGCGGTCGAGCCCGACATCTGGTTCCTCGACGAGCCCTTTTCCGCCCTCGACCCGCTGATCCGGCGCGAAATGCAGGACGAGTTCCTGCGCCTGCAGAAGCTCCTGAAGAAGACCATCGTCTTCATCACCCATGATTTCGACGAGGCGATCCGGCTCGGCGACCGGATCGGCATCATGAAGGACGGAAGGCTGGTGCAGCTCGCGACACCGCAGGCGATGGTGTCGCAGCCGGCCGACGACTATGTGCGCGAATTCACCCGCAACGCGCCGCGCGACCGCATCCTCACCGTCGGCGCTGTGGCGTCCAACGAGACGGTGCCGATCAACGGCGTGAATGTCCTCGCTTCGGCCAAGATCGGCGACGCGGCGGCGCTGGTGCTCTCTTCCGACAAGTCCATCGCCGTCATCGACGACGAGGGCCGGCCGGTCGGCGCCATCAACCGCGAGATGATGATCGCCGCACTCTATCCCGGCCAGACGAAATGAACGTTCTGGCCGCCACCGCCGAAGGCAAGGCGGCCCAGGCCACGCGTCTTCAATTGCCCCTGACGATCGCCGCCGTCGTGGCCGTCGCCGTCATCGCACAGGCCATTCCCTTCCTCGACAAATGGCCGGATACGCTCATCGTGCCGGTGCGCGGCTGGGTCACCGACTTCTTCGTCTGGTTCGCGGCAACGGCCAAACCTATCACCCGCTTCATCTCCTGGTGCCTGGCGCAGCCCCTCAACCTGGTCGAGGCGCTGCTGTTCCGCGGCGTCCCGGCGTGGAAATGGCCGCCGCTGCCCTGGCCCGCGGTCGTCGGCGCCGCGGCGATCCTCGGCCACTGGATCGGCGGCCGGCCGATCGCCTTGCTCGCCGGCCTCGGCACATTCTATCTCGCCATTTTCGGCCTGTGGCCCGATGCGATGCAGACGCTGGGCATCGTCATCGTCACGGTGCCGCTCGCCGTGATCTCGGGCCTCCTGCTCGGCATCTGGGCGACACGCAGTGCAGCCGCCGAGCGGGTGCTCAACACGATCTTCGACGTGATGCAGGCGACGCCGCATATGGCCTATCTGGGGCCAGTGGTGATCCTGTTCGGCTTCGGCCAGGTGCCGGCGATGCTCGCCACGCTGATCTTCGCGCTGCCGCCCATGGCGCGCTGCACCATCCTCGGCATCCGCACCGTGCCCAAGGACATCATCGAGGCCGGGCAGATGTCAGGCTGCACACCATTGCAGCTCCTGTGGAAGGTCGAGCTGCCGGCGGCGGAGCGCACTTTGCTGCTCGGCCTCAACCAGGTCGTCATGCAGACGCTCGCCATGGCGGTGATCGCCTCCCTCGTCGGCGCCTCGGGCCTCGGCCAGAAGCTGCTGTTCTCGCTGCAGCAACTGCAGATCGGCAAGGCGGTGGAACAGGGCGTGGCGATCACCCTCATCGCCATCGTGCTCGACCGCATGACGCAGGCCTATATGCGCAGACTGCCCGAGCGCCCGCCCGCCGGCGCGCCCTGGCATGTGCGGCATAAACATCTCAGCGCGTTCCTCCTGCTCATCGTCGCATCGATCCTGCTCGCCAAGATCGTGCCGGCGCTGGCGGTGCTGCCGCGCGAGCTGACGCTGTCCTATGGCGGGCCCATCAACGACGCGGTGCGCTGGGTGTCGCGCAACCTGTTCCCCTATGTGAAGCCGGTGCGCGACGGCATCACCATCTGGATGCTCCTGCCGCTGCGCGACTTCTATCTCTGGCTGCCCTGGCCCGTGGTCATCGGCACCCTGGCGATGACCGGCCATCACTTCGGCGGCTGGCGCCTGGCATTGCTGCCGGTCGCGCTGTTCGGATTCCTGATGGTCGCGGGCTTCTGGACGCCCATGATGCTCACTCTCTATCTCGTCACCAGCACCACTTTCCTGTGCGTGCTGATCGGCATCCCGCTCGGCATCTGGGCGGCGCGCCGGCCGTTCGCGGCGCGCATCATCAACACCATCTGCGACACGCTGCAGACCTTTCCGAGCTTCATCTATCTCATTCCGGTGATCATGCTGTTCCAGACCAGCGATCTCTCGAATGTGATCGCCATGCTGGCCTATGCGACGGTGCCGGCGATCCGCTTCACCTATCTGGGGCTGATGCGGGTGCCCACCGCCACGATCGAGGCGGCGACGGCGGCGGGCGCCACCGGCTGGCAGCGGTTGCGCAAGGTGGAGCTTCCCATCGCCTTCCCGGAAATCCTGCTCGGCATCAACCAGACGATCATGATGGCGCTGGCGATGGTGGCGATCACGGCCCTGATCGGTTCGCGCGATCTCGGCCAGGAAATCTACAAGGCGCTGCCCGGCGCCGATACCGGCCGCGGCCTCCTCGCCGGGCTCGGCATCGCCTTCATCGGCATCATCGCCGACCGGCTGATCGGCGCCTGGGCGAAGCGGCGCAAGAGCGAACTGGGAATGGGCTAGTCGCAATGGCGGGTGCGCCAAATCCCTTGACGCGATTTTTCGCCGATGCAATACTTTCCACCGAGCAAGGACGCTCGGTCTGCGGCGATGCCGCAGATGTGTGTTGATCGAATACCCCAGACCAGATGTGATCGGCGATGAAGCCCCGGGACCAAGGCCCGTGGGCTTTTTGTTTTTGGGCAACCGAAAGGCATGCGCATGAAGGGCAGGCATCGGCTAGGACTTCTGTTCTCGAGCACCGGGCCCTATGCCACGATCGGCCAGGCGATGCTGAATGGCGCGCTCCTCGCCATAGACGAGGTCAATGGCAGCGCCAGCCTTCCCTTCACCCTCGAACCGGTAACGGCCGATCCCCAGGGGCTGAACAGCTCCTATGCGCGGCACGTCAAGTCGATGCTCATCGACGAGCGGCTGGTCCATGTCGTCGGCTGCTATACATCGTCGAGCCGCAAGGAAGTGCTGCCCTATTTCGAGAAATATGACGGGCTCCTCTGGTATCCCTCGCATTATGAAGGCTTCGAGAGCAGCGAGAATGTCGTCTATACCGGCGCCAGCCCGAACCAGCATATCGTGCCGCTGGCCGACTTCCTGCTCAAGCGCTACGGCAACAAAGCCTACTTCATCGGCTCCAACTACATCTGGGCGTGGGAAAACAACAAGATCATGCGCGAGGCGGTGCTCGCCGCCCAGGGCAGCGTGCTGGCCGAGCGCTATGCGCCGGTCGGCGACACCGACCATGACGCGATCGTCAAGCAGATCCTCGACTACCGGCCGGACTTCATCTTCAACACGCTGATCGGCGATTCGGCCTATGCCTTCTTCCGGGCGCTGCGCGGCGCCTGCGAGCGCGCCGGCCTCGACCAGGCGCGCGCCATGCCGGTGGCGAGCTGCAGCCTTTCCGAGCCCGAGCTCGCCGAGATCGGCAGCGCCGCCTGCGACGGCCATATCTCGTCCTCGGTCTATTTCGAAAGCATCGGCACGCCGGTCAATGCCGCCTTTGCCCGCGCCTATCGCCGGCGCTTTCCCAGCCAGCGCGCCACCTCCGCCGATGCCGAAGCCTCCTACAACGCCGTCCATCTGCTGGCGCGGGCGCTGAACGCGGCCGGCAGCGACGACATGCCGGCGGTGCGCGCCGTTCTCTCGCATATCGAATTCGAGGCGCCGCAGGGACGGGTGTGCATCGACAACGACAACCGGCACAGCTACCTGACGCCGCGCATCGGCATCTCCAACAAGGCCGGCGGCTTCGACATCATTTTCGAGGCGAGCCAGCCGATCAAACCCGACCCCTATCTGATCTGGGCCGATGTCCGGCACGAGCGGCCGGCGCGGCCCGGCAATCTGAGGGTCGTCAAATGACGAGCAGGCCGGTGCAGAATTTCCGCGGCTGTTCCGCCCTCCTGGTCATGCCCGAGGACCGCAACCAGCAGGCGCTGCGCAACATCCTCGGCCGCCTGGGCGTCAGCCCGCATCATTTCGACCCGCAGGGCAGCGCCGGCGACCTCAAGACCGCCATCGCCGCCGCCGATATCGTCTTCGTCGACGCCGACATGCTGGACGCACAGTTCGTGCCGGCGGTCGCCAGCTCGCTGCTGCCGGTCGTCGCGGTGATCGGCATCGAATCGCCCAGCCGCCTGCAGCGCGCCTTCGACATCGAGCCTTCGGCGGTGCTGATGAAGCCGGTGAAGTCGAATGGCGTCTATACGGCGCTGTTCTTCGCCTTCAACGAAAAGCAGCGGCGCCAGCAGGTGCAGGGAAAACTGGCGAGCATCCAGGAGCGCCAGGGTGCGCGGCGCATCGTGGTCAAGGCCATCATCCAGCTCATGCAGAGCTTCGGTTTCAATGACGAGGAGGCCTATCGCTATCTGCGCAAGGAAAGCATGAGCAAGCGCATTTCGGTCGAGGAGCTCTCGGCGCAGATCCTGACCAGCAAGACCACGAGCATAGACAAGAAAACGACAGCATGATGGGAAACAGGAAAGGGACTGACATGACCGACCGCAAACCGGATGACGGCAAGGCCATCGAGGCGGCGCCCCTCGGCAGCGAACTCACCACCGACCGGCGCACCGTCGTCAAGGGCATCGTCACCGCCGGCGTGACCGCCGCCGTGGCGCTCCCGGCCTATCTCAAGGGCTTCGGCCCGGCGAGCAGCGCCTTCGCCCAGGCGGGCGATCCGGTGAAGCTCGGCTTCATCGAGGATGAATCGGGCAATCTCGCCGTCTATGGCCTGCAGAAGCTGCACGCCGCGCAGCTCGCGGTGAAGGAGATCAACGAGGGCAAGACGCTCAAGGGCGCTCCCAATATCGGCGCCGGCTTCCTCGGCGCCGAGGCGCAGGTCGCCAAGAAGCCGCCGGTCATCAGCAAGGAAGGCACCAAGCTCGATGTGGTGGATGCGGGCGGCGACAAGTCGGTCACCGATCTCGTCTATGACGAGGATGACGACATCCTGATCGATTCGGGCGAAAAGGGCGTTCTCGGCCGCGAATTGCAGATGCTCTCGGCCGACGGGCAGAGCAACAATGCCGTGTGGCAGCAGCTCGCCCGCAAGCTCATCCAGGAAGACAAGGTCGACGTGCTGGTCGCCGGCTTCGCCAGCGCCGAACGCGAAGCGATCCGGCCGATCGTCGACCAGGCCAAGCAGCTCTATTTCTACACCAACCAGTATGAAGGCGGCGTCGCCGACGCCAACACCTTCTGCACCGGACCGGTGTGCGAGCAGCAGGTCATTCCGACCGTCCAGTACATGGTCGAGAAGTTCGGCCCGAAATGCTACACGATCGCCGCCGACTACAATTTCGGCCAGTTGACCGCGGCGTGGACGAAGGCCTTCATCCCGCTGGTCGGCGGCGAGATCATCGCCGAGGAATTCATCCCGCTGTCGGTGTCGGAGTTCAGCCAGGTGATCGCCCGCATCCAGCAGGCCAAGCCCGACTGGGTGATGACGCTGCTGGTCGGCCAGAACCACCACAATTACTACCCGCAAGCCGCGGCGGCCGGCCTCAAGCTGCCGATGGCCTCGACCGTCAACATGGCGCAGGGCTACGAGCACAAGCGCTTCGCGCCGCCCTCGCTCGCCAACATGCACAACGCCATCCAATATCAGATGGAAGTGCCGACGGCGCGCAACCGCGCCTTCGTCAAACGCTGGATGGAGATGTTCCCGGACGACCCCTATATCGGCGAGATGGCGCAGAACACCTATTTCACCATCCATCTCTACGCCAAGGCGGCGCGCCTCGCCGGCACGACCGACCAGGAAAAGGTCAAGCGCTCGCTCGAGCTCGGCTGGAACATCGAGGCGCCGGAAGGCAGCGTGTTCCTCGAGCCCGGCACGCATCACTGCGCCCACCCGATCCGCCTCGCCTATTGCGACGAGAACCACAATGTGAGCTTCGTGCGCGACTGGCCGATGATCCAGGCCTGGTGGCTGCAGCGGCTGGGCGTCAACCTGGTCCGCAACCCGGAATACAAGCAATACACGCCGGATGAAGATCCCTATTTCAAGATGTTCGGAAAAGCTTAAGCTTCACGGGCGGAGCCCCAGGGCTCCGCCCCCATTTTCCGTCTTGAAGGCCCGTAACCGCCTATGGATCTCGTCGGTCTCATCGCCAGCATTTTCTACCAGCTCGGTACGAATGCGGCCTTTCTCCTGCTCTGCGCCCTCGGCCTCATCGTCATCCTCGGGATGATGAACATCATCAACCTCGCCCATGGCGAGCTGATGATGATGGGCGCCTATATCGCCTCCTTCGTCTATCAATATGGCGTGCCGTTCTGGCTCGCCGCCATTATCAGCTTCTTCGTCGTCGGCGTGTTCGGCGCGCTGCTCGAATTCACCATCATCCGGCGCTTCTACGGCCGCGAGCTCGGCGCGCTGGTGGTCACCTGGGGCATCAGCCTCATCCTGTCGCAGGGTTTTCTCCTGCTGTTCGGGCCGTTCATGCCGCCGATCCAGATTCCGGGCGGCAATTTCGCCATCGGCCAGTATTCCTTCTCGCTCTACTGGATCGCGATGTTCGCCGTCGCGATGCTGCTGATCGTCGCGCTGTGGTGGCTCTATAACCGCACCGAGATCGGCCTCGAGGCGCGCGCGACGATGCAGAACGCCACCATGGCGCGGGCGCTGGGCGTCGACACCGACCGCATCTACCGGCTGACCTTCAGCCTCGGTGCCGCACTCGCCGGGCTCTCGGGCGCGCTGCTCGCGCCCACGACATCGATCATGCCCTTCATGGGCCAGCAATTCGTGGCGCCCGCCTTCATCACCGTCGTCGTCGGCGGGGCCGCCAATGTCATCGCCGGCGCCCTGGGAAGCAGCGTGCTCCTGTCGCTGGTCAAGACGCCGGTCGGCTTCTATTTCGGCGCCTTCCTCGGCACCGTGGCGCTGCTTCTGGCGGCGCTCATCTTCATCCGGCTGCTGCCCGACGGCATCTCGGCGGCGATCCAGCGCCGGCTCGATCTCAGGCACAGGACGCGCTGAGCATGAAAGAGATCGCGCGCCTTCTCAACGGACCCGAAGACATCGGCCAGGGCCTGCCCTTCTGGGCGGTCGCCGCGGCCGTCGTCGCGGCCTTCATCGCCGTTCCAGCCTATCTCTCGGAATTCGCCGCCTATAACGTCTCCTTCTATCTGCTCAACATCCCGATGGCGCTCGGCCTGTGCATCCTGTGGGGCTATTGCGGGGTGCTGAGCTTCGGGCAGGTCGCCTATTTCGGCGTCGCCGGCTATGCCTATGGCGTCATCGCCGGCAACCTGATCAACCATCCGCTCGGCGCCGTCATCGGCAGCATCGGCGGCCTGATCGCCGCCATGCTGCTCGCCGGCGTGTTCGGCTATTTCGTGTTCTTCGCCCGGGTGCAGACCTGGATCGTGCCGATCCTCACCCTGGTCCTGACCCTGCTGCTCGAGACTTTCCTCGGCCAGACCGCCGGCTATCAGTGGCGGATCGGAACGGTGCAGCTCGGCGGCTATAACGGCATGACCGGCATTCCGAGCTTCCAGATCGGCACTTACGTCTTCACCGGCTATGCCTTCTTCTATCTGGTCCTCGCCGTCGTCATCGTGAGCTATCTGGCCTGCCGGGCGCTGGTCAATTCCGCCTTCGGCAAGGTCCTGCTGGCGATCCGCGAAGACGGCCTGCGCACCGAGACGCTCGGCTACGACATCAGGATCCGGCAATGGATCGCCTTCGTGCTGGCGGCGGCCCTGTCGGGCCTGTCCGGCATCCTTTATGTGCAATGGGGCAACTACATCACGCCGAGCCAGGTCGGCCTCCTGGCCGCGGCGCTGCCGGTGATCTGGGTGGCGGTCGGCGGGCGCGAAAAGCTCCTCGCGGCGGCGATCGGCGCCTATGCGCTGAACTGGGTCAACTACCAGTTGTCGTCCTCCGGCAACCAGTATGCGCTGGTGATCATCGGCTCGCTGCTCGTCGCCGTGATGCTGTTCTTCCCGCGCGGCCTCGTCGTCTCGCTGGTCGACATGGCTTCCGCGTGGCGGTCAACGAAACGGGCGAACCATGGCGAATAGCGCATCGCTCGCCGTCGAGAACCTGAACAAGCGCTTCGGCGGCGTGGTGGCGACCGACAATGTCTCGCTCGCCATCTCGGCCGGCAGCATCCAATGCATCATCGGCCCGAACGGCGCCGGAAAATCGACCTTCTTCTCGCTGCTCGCCGGCATCCAGAGCGCCGACAGCGGGCGCATCGTCTTCAACGGCATCGACATCACCCGCATGCTGCCCTCGCGGCGCGTGCGCCAGGGCCTCGGCCTCACCTTCCAGACCAACCGGGTGTTCCACGACCTGAGCGTGCGGCAGAATCTGGAGATCGCCAAGGCCGCCGCATCGCGCCTCGCCGATGCGGCGCGCGAGGCCCGCTATCGCCTGGCGCTCGAACGCTTCGGGCTGTCGCCCGACGACCAGATGCAGGCGCGCAAGATCCCGCATCACCAGCGGCAATGGCTCGAGATCGTCATGGTGCTTGCCGCGGGCCCCGATCTCCTGCTGCTCGACGAGCCCACCGCCGGCATGTCGCCGCAGGAGACGAGCAACACGGCGCGCGTCCTGCGCGAGCTCAACCAGACCGGCCTGACGCTGGTCGTCGTCGAACACGACATGGCCTTTGTCCGCGACATCGCCCAGCGGGTGACGGTGCTGCATCAGGGCCGCATCTTCGCCGACGGCCCGCTGGAGGAGGTCACCCGCCGCCAGGATGTGCGCGATATCTATCTCGGAAGGAAGTGACGTGACGGGCTTGCTGAAAGCGACAGGCTTGCGCGCGGGTTACGGCGCCGGCGACGTCCTGCAGGGCATCGACATCGAGATCGCGCAGGGCGAGATCGTCGCGGTGCTGGGGCGCAACGGCGTCGGCAAGAGCACGCTGATGAAGTCGCTCATCGGCATCCTGCCGCTGCGCAGCGGCGAAGTGCGCTACCAGGGAAGGGACCTGTCGCGCGACAGCGCCGACCGGCGGGCCCGGAACGGCATCGGCTATGTGCCGCAGGGACGCGAGATCTTCCATCACATGACGGTCGAGGAGAACCTGCGCATGGGCCGGCTCATCCGCCGCGAGGCGGGGAAGAAGGAGGCGGTGCGCGACGACATCTATGGCCACTTCCCTTTCCTCAAGGAACGACTGTCCCAGCGCGCCGGTACTTTATCGGGGGGACAGCAGGAGATGCTGGCGATCGCACGTGCTCTCAACGGCGACCCGGCGCTCCTGCTGCTCGACGAGCCGAGCGACGGCGTGCAGCCCTCGATCGTGCAGGAGATCGGCGATTTCCTGGTCAAGCTGGTGGCAGAGCGCACGATCGGCGTCCTGATCGTCGAACAGAATATCGATCTCATCCAGAATGTCGCGGGGCGCGCCTTCGTCATGGACAAGGGCCGCTTCGTCGCCAACCTCGACCGGACCACCATTCTGGACACACAGGCACTTAGTCAGCATCTGTCCATTTGAAGGACGGAATCGAGCAGGAGGCATTCAATGGGAAACTGGCTGCAAACGAGCTACATGGCACGCAAGGGCGTCGCGCGCGGCAAGGCGGGCAAGACGCACGAGCTCACCGTCGAGAAGCAAGGCAAGTATAATTACGTCTACGGGCCCTATGCCAAGCCGGTGCTGGCGATCGAGCCCGGCGACATCGTCGTCGCCGAGACGCAGGACGCCTTCGAGGGCGCCATCAAGAAAGAGAGCGACCGGCCGACCGAGCTCCTGCATATGCCCTTCCTCAACCCGCAGAACGGCCCGATCACCGTCAAGGGCGCGGAGAAGGGCGATGTGCTCGCCGTCCATATCCACGCGATCAAGCCGCGCGGGCCGCAGCCCATCGGCACGACCGCCCTCATCCCGGAGTTCGGCGGACTGGTCGCCACCAACAACACGGCGCTCCTCAACGCGCCGCTGCCGGAGAAAGTCAAGAAGATGGAGGTGACCGAGGCCGGGATCAAATTCAACAAGAAGATCACCCTGCCTTATGAGCCGTTCATCGGCACGCTCGGCGTCAGCCCGGAGATCGAGGCGGTGACGTCGCTGCAGCCCGACTACTGGGGCGGCAATATGGACCTGCCGGATGTCTGCCCGGGCGCCATCGTCTATTTCCCGGTGCATCACAAGGAGGCCTATCTCTATCTCGGCGACTGCCACGCGACGCAAGGCGACGGCGAGTTGTGCGGCGTCGCGGTCGAAATGGCCTCGACGACGACGGTGCAGGTCGACCTGATCAAGAACTGGCAAATCGCCTGGCCGCGCCTCGAGAACGAGAAATTCATCATGACGATCGGCAGCACCCGGCCGATGGAGGATGCGGCGCGCATCGCCTATCGCGAGCTGATCCACTGGCTGGTCGCCGATTACGGCTTCGACCAGTACGAGGCCTATTTCCTGCTCACCCAGGCGGGCCGCGTCAGGGTCGGCAACATGGTCGATCCGAAATATACGCTCGGCGCCTCGATCCTGAAGAGCTATATCGGTTAGAGCGCCGGGCGTTCTATTGGAATCGCCTCGGCGCTCTATCTCTTTGATTTGC
>CAZICN010000007.1:18381-46735 GCA_964537655.1 uncultured Aestuariivirga sp. | reverse complement strand
TTCGGCTCGACCGAGGAAGTCGGCGTGTTCGCCATGGGCGAGACGGGCCTGCGCGAGGTGAGCGACCCCGCGCGCGCGTTTCTCGTCGATCGTGCGACCCCGGCCCCGGGCTCCGCGGTGGCGGCGACGCTCGAGGGCACGCGGCCTTCGGTCACTTCGATGGCGGTCTCGATCATCGACAAGGTAAAACCCTTGATGCCGAAGCCATAGGCCTTGAGATTGCGCTTCTCGGCCTCGAGCAGGCGGCTCGACAGATCATCAGCCTCGGCATAGTCGGCCAGCAAGGCGGTGAAGCGTTTCTCCGTCAGCCGGTAGAACTGTTCGTTCTGCCACAGCGTGTCGTCGGCATCGAAGCCTATGGCCGTGAGGTTGGCGGCACGATCGGGCATCATGACTCACCGCGTTTATTCCGCGGGGCGAAGAATAAGCCTAGGCGGGGTTGATGCACAATATCCCGCAGGGCTTGTTAGACCATGAGAATATGGTTTATTTTACGGACTGGGCAAATTGGGGCGGCAAGATGAAGCTTCAGGTTATTCTTGTTTGCGCATTGCTACTTGTAGGCTGTGCGGCCAAGCTGGTGCCGGACGATTTCACCGGTCCGACAGCGATGGTGAAGGACAGCAACGCCAATTTCGTCAGTGGCGGGTTCTTCAAGTCCGACAAGGCCGAGATCTATTCAATGACGGCAGTAGACGGGAAAGGCATTCCGAATGCCTTCAGTTCCACCTCGTCCGCCAGCGAAGGACTCGGCATGGGCATGCGGCTCAAGAACGAAGCGCGGCGGGTGCCGATCAAGTCGATGAAGGTCACGCTGTTTGCGCTCCTTTATTATCCGGCTCCGATCAGCACCTTGTTCAACAAGACTTATCAAACCAGGAAGACTGTGAGTTTCCAGCCCGCCGCCGGCCAAACCTATATCGTGCGCGGCAAGCTCGGTGAGTCCGGCTCCGATGTCTGGATTGAAACGGCGAGCGGACAAAGGGTGACGCGATAGGCTTCACGGCCGATTGCCGGGCCGGAACCCCGCCGAGGATTGCAGGCTGGCCGGTCTGGCCTATCTTCCGCCCTTCTTGAACGTCCTCGTGCCCGGCCTGCCGCCCTTGGAGCCCGGGCGGCGCATCGGCTTGGGGGCCGGCCAGGACGCGGTCGCCGGCTTCAGATTGGACTTGCCGCGGCGCGGCTCGTCCATGGGATCGCGCGCCAGGGGATCGTCCATCACCGCGAGCTCGACATCGCGCAGGCGCTTGACCTCGTCGCGCAGCCGCGCCGCTTCCTCGAATTCGAGATTGGCGGCGGCCTCGCGCATGCGCTTCTCCATGTCGGAGATGACCCGTTCTAGATTGTGGCCGACCAGCGGGGCGCCGTCCTCGGCCAGGCCTGAATCGACGGTGACGTGATCCTGCTCATAGACCGAGGACATGATGTCGGCGATGCTCTTCTTGACGCTCGCCGGCGTGATGCCGTTCGCGTCGTTGTAGGCCTGCTGCTTCTCGCGCCGCCGGCTGGTCTCGGCCATGGCGCGCTCCATCGAGCCCGTCACATGATCGGCATAGAGGACGACCTTGCCATCGACATTGCGCGCGGCGCGGCCGATGGTCTGGATGAGCGACGTCTCGGAGCGCAGGAAACCTTCCTTGTCGGCGTCGAGAATGGCGACCAGGGCGCATTCCGGGATGTCGAGGCCCTCGCGCAGCAGGTTGATGCCGATCAGAATGTCGAAGACGCCAAGACGGAGGTCGCGGATGATCTCGATGCGCTCCAGCGTGTCGATATCAGAATGCATATAGCGCACCCGCACGCCCTGCTCATGCATGTATTCGGTCAGGTCTTCGGCCATGCGCTTGGTGAGCACGGTGACCAGGGCGCGATAGCCCTTCTTCGCCACCTCGCGGCATTCGGCAATGAGGTCGTCCACCTGGTTCTTGACCGGCCTGATCTCGACGGGAGGATCGATGAGACCGGTCGGACGGATGACCTGCTCGGTGAACACGCCGCCGGTGCGGTTCATCTCCCAGGAGCCGGGCGTCGCCGAGACGTAGACCGATTGCGGCCGCATCGCGTCCCATTCCTCGAAACGCAATGGCCGGTTGTCGATGCAGGAGGGGAGCCTGAAGCCGAATTCGGCGAGCGTCGCCTTGCGGTTATAGTCGCCGCGGAACATGCCGCCCAATTGCGGGATGGTCACATGGCTTTCGTCGACGAAGACCAGGGCGTTGTCGGGCAGGTATTCGAACATGGTCGGCGGCGGCTCGCCCGGCTTGCGGCCGGTGAGATAGCGCGAATAGTTCTCGATGCCGGCGCAGGAGCCGGTAGCCATCATCATTTCGAGGTCGAACAGCACGCGCTGCTCGAGGCGCTGGGCTTCGAGAAGCCTGCCCGCCTTGTTGAACTCCTCAAGCCTAAACCTAAGGTCGGTCTTGATGCGCGAAGCCGCCTGTTCGAGAGTGGGCTTCGGCGTCACATAGTGCGAATTGGCATAGAGCTTGATCTGCTCGAGCTCCGCCGTCTTGTGGCCGGTCAGCGGATCGAACTCGACAATCGCCTCGACCTCGTCGCCGAACAGGGAGACGCGCCAGGCGCGATCCTCGAAATGCGACGGGAAGACCTCGACCGTGTCGCCGCGCACGCGGAAGGCGCCGCGGACGAAGTTGCCGTCATTGCGCTTGTAGTGAAGGGCCACGAGATCGGCGAGAAGCTGGCGCTGGGCGATGCGCTCGTTCTTCTTCACCGTGAAGGTCATGGCGGAATAGGTCTCGACATCGCCGATGCCGTAGATGCAGGACACCGAGGCGACGACGACGACGTCGTCGCGCTCGAGCAGAGCCCGCGTCGCCGAATGGCGCATGCGGTCGATCTGCTCGTTGATAGAGGATTCCTTCTCGATATAGGTGTCGGTGCGCGGAACATAGGCTTCCGGCTGGTAGTAGTCGTAATAGGAGACGAAATACTCGACGGCGTTGTCCGGGAAGAAGCTCCTGAACTCGCCATAGAGCTGGGCGGCGAGCGTCTTGTTGGGGGCCAGGACCAAAGCCGGGCGCTGGGTCTTCTCGATGACCTTGGCCATGGTAAAGGTCTTGCCGGAGCCGGTGACGCCCAGGAGCACCTGGTCGCGGTCGGCGGCTCCGACGCCGGCAACAAGATCGGTGATGGCCGTGGGCTGATCGCCGCGCGGCTCGAAATCCGA
The DNA here is from genome assembly GCA_964537655.1 of uncultured Aestuariivirga sp. Classification (GTDB taxonomy): domain Bacteria; phylum Pseudomonadota; class Alphaproteobacteria; order Rhizobiales; family Aestuariivirgaceae; genus Taklimakanibacter. The sequence continues at coordinate 43,548 of CAZICN010000007.1, read as the reverse complement.
CACGATCCTGAGCGGCCTCCCGCCTTCCGACTTCTCGGGCCTCGGGGGACGATAGGGCGTAAAGACTTCATTCGGAACGAAATCCGGACGCAGGATCTCGAGCCCGGCGCGCGGGCCCGACATGTCGGCGCGCGGATCGGGCCGCTGGCGCAAGGCGTCGGCAGTCGGTATTTCGGGGAAGCCTTCCAGCGGCTTCTGCGGGGCTTCCGAGAAACCGCCTTCCTGTCGTGAATGTCCCATGATGCGCCCAATATAGGAGGTCGCGGCGCCGCCCGGAAGGGCGGAGGCCGGTCATTGCTGACAGCATTGTGGCAGGAGGCCGCAACCCGACGACATTCAGCGCCTGTCGGACTAAGCTTGCGACGAATCGGGGAAGGGGCCGGGCATGACACTCATCCGCACGCTGGGATTTGCCTATTTCGCGCTTTTCCGCCTCGATCTCTATGATGCCGCATTGCATCTGTTCTCGGGCCTGACACTTGTCCCGGCCAATCTACCGCATCTCGCCATTGGCGGTTTCGCCGCCTATGACGGTTTTGTATTGTCGAAGCGCCATGGCGAAGCTGCGTAAGGTCAAATGGGGACTGGCGGCGCTGGCCGTCTTTCTCGCGGCGCCGGCGCTCTATGTCGGCGTCGGCTGTCGTGGCGCATCGGATGGCGGCAGCACGGTTACCGAGCCGGTCATCGATCCCGCGACGCGCGCCCGGATCGACGGCATGCCGAATTACCGCTTTCCCGAGGAAAAATCCTATCTGACTTTCCCCGAATGGTACATCGTCTACACGTCCCAGGACTACGCGGATTTCATCGCCCAGGACTATCCGAGCGGCTTCAGCTATTTCCGTTCGGCCGGCGAGTTCTGGACCAGCTATTGCGCTGTCAACCAGCTGGTCGCGCCGCGTTACGACTTCAATGCCGGCACGCATCTGATGATCTATGTAATCGGCATCAGCCACACGGCCGAGTATCTGATCAAGGGCATCTACGAGAATACGATCGGCCGTCTGAGCGAAGCCTTCGCGCCCGAGCCGCCGACGGCCGAGGATCAGTTCGCCCGCCAGTTCGCCCGTGACTACGGCCAGTGGCTCAATACCGTGCCCTGGTACGATTTCTCCTTCGCCGAACGCCTCAGCGCCTTCTGGGAAACAGTGCCCTTCGCGCAACCGGGAAAGATCCGCAAGGTCGAACGGCGCTTCGCCGTCTCGGCCGAGCTTGCCGTCAAGGCGGGCTATGGCTGGCTGATCCGCGGCGGTTCGGAAGCGGTCTATCAGCCGGCCCAGCTCGAGATCCACGCCCTGATGCGCAGCCTCCCGATCGATACGGCGCCCATCGATCGCCGCATCGAGCTCATCGAGGTGTTCCGGGACGGCAGCCAGCTCGTCAAGCTGCCGCGCTATCAGGCCTTCACCGAGATCGTGCAGAAGCTCAGCGCGACGAACGCGACCTTCCTCGAGATCGGCGGCAACAGCAACATCCTGATCTCGCTGACGGCCCCCGATAACTGGACGCCGCCCAAGGATATGCCGCCGGTCCTGTTCGAGACGCGAATCCTGTCCGGAGCGGGAGGCAAACGCGTCGGGCTCTCGGTGCCGGTCAATCTGCTGCTTGACGTCATCCGCATGATCGCCCCGAGCGGCGCGCAGCTTGAGCATGTCTATGACTACTAGGTGGGACGTCGTCACGTGCAACAGGACGCAGGAAGCTAGCTAATTTGGCAGAGACGGCCTAGATCACGCGACCATGAACTACCGCCATGTCTACCACGCCGGCAATCACGCCGACGTCCTGAAGCATATCGTCATGATGCGGGCTTTCCTGCATCTTGCGAAGAAGGACAGGCCGTTCCTGTTTCTCGACGCGCATGCCGGCACCGGCCTCTACGCGCTCTGGGGCGATGAAGCCCTAAAGACGCTGGAATGGCAGGATGGCGTCGGGCGCTTCTATGATCCGTCTGGCAAAGCGGTCGTGCTTTCGGCCGCGTGCGAAGCCATGCTGCAGCCGTGGCGCGACGTCATCGCGTCCGTCAACGCGGCCGGGCAGCCGCTCTCACACTATCCGGGATCGCCGGGCTTCGCCCTATGCGCGCTGCGCAAGGATGACCGCATCCTCTTGAACGAATTGCATCCTGAGGATCACGAGAAGCTCGCGGCCTTCGTCAAGGGCGACAAGCGCGTGACGGTTGCCGACGGCGATGCGGCGATTGCGGTCAAGGCCCACCTGCCGCCACCCGAAAGGCGTGGCTTCATCCTCATTGATCCGCCTTATGAACGTGAGGACGAGGCGCGGCGCGCCATCCAGATGCTGCGCGACGGCCATCGCCGGTTCGCCACTGGCGCTTTCGCCTTGTGGTATCCGGTGACGGGTGACGGGCTGTCGGTCCGGATCGTCCAGGGAGCACAGGCGCTCGCCATTCCAAAGATGCTCAAGGCCGAGCTCCTGGTGCGCGGGGCCGTCGCGGAAGGCGGCCTTGCCGGTGCGGGGCTCATCCTGATCAACCCGCCCTGGCCGCTGGCGGACGAACTTGCGCTTCTCGGACCGGCCCTGCGCGAACGCCTCGGCCAGACCGACGACGCCCAGTGGTCGCTCGACTGGCTTACTAACGCCTGATCATCACGGGCAAGTGGGCGAGCGTGCTCAAGGCCGCGCAGAGCGCGAGCGTCCAATAGCCGATCATGAATTGATGATCCTGCAGCGCGCCCACGCCTTGCGAGATCACCGCGCTCACTCCCATTTGCAGGAAGCCGACCAGGCCCGCGGCGGTGCCGACCAGCAGGGGATCGATGCTGATGGCGCGAATGGTGCCGTTGGGAATGGTGAGGCCGTTGCCCAGCGCGCAGAACAGCATCGGCGCGAAGAGAGCGGCCGGCGTCAGAATGCCCAAAAGGGCAAGGACCAGGCAGAGCACCGCCCCAAACAGCGCCAGCAGATTGCCGAACAGAACCATGCGATCGTTGCCGACCTGCATGGAATAGCGACCGGACAGGAAGTTTCCGATCATATAGCCGAACGATACCAGGATGAACCACAGGCCATATTCCACCGCCGTGCGACCCATGATGTTGACGGTGAGGAAGGGAGCGAAAGCAAGGAAGGTGAAGAACACGGCGCTGGCGAAAGCGAGCGATGTGGCATAGAGGCGGAATTGCCGCGATGCGAGGATGCGGCCGTAATGTGCGCTTTGCCACAAGCGGCCGTCGCGGCGGCGATTAAGGTTGGTCTCATGCAGAGAGACCCAGGCGCCGGCCAGCGTCATCGCACCAACAATGGCGAGCACCACGAAAGTGGAGCGGAAGCCCCACAGCTGATCGAGATAGCCGCCGATCGCGGGTGCGATCATCGGCGCCAGCACCCAGGCCATGGTGATGTAGCCCAGCACGCTGGCCGCCTTTTCTCCCTGGTAGAGGTCGCGCACGATGGCGCGGGCGAGGACGATGCCGGACGCGCCGCCGACGGCCTGCACCAACCGTGCCGCGATCAGCATCTCGATCGAGGTCGCGAGCGCCGATGCGATGCTCGCCAAGACGAACAAGGCAAGGCCGGCAAGCAGCAGCGGCCGGCGGCCATAGCGGTCGGACAGTGGCCCATAAAAGAGCTGACAGACGGCGAGCCCGATCAGATAGATGGTCAAGGTGAGCTGCACGGTGCCGTAAGGCACGCCGAATGCGGCCTGCAGACCAGGCATTGACGGCATGAACATGTTGAGCGCCAACGGCCCGATCGCGCTGACCGCAACAAGGATCAGGAAGGGCGGACGGCGCGATTCCATTGCCGCCTGTGCGGTCGCGTTCGACATGGGGCCTTTCGGGAATGTCGCTCCTTCTATAGCCGCAGTCGCGACCTGACCCAATGCTCCGGGAACCTAGGGACATGAGGCGAGCGCATAACGCATCGCGGCTTGACAGGAGAGCCGACAGCGCGACAATCGACAGCGAGAGGGAAGAATCGTGAACTCACATCCAGCCCGCGCATTGCGGCCGCGCATGCTTCTGCCTGGAGACGGTTTTTCTTGCGCACGACTGATGCGCAAGGTCACGCCGTTCGATGACAAGCTCAATCGGGCGCTGGCCGAGGTCATAGACGGGCTGCTCGACGAAGAGCGGCTGATCGGCGGGTTGATCGAAGACTATGATGCCAAGGGAGAGCGAACTGTCGTCGCGGCAACTCTTTCGGGCTTCGTTTTCCCCGAGTTCCGAGAGCGCTATCTCGACCGCCCATGGCCCTGCCTGACCAATTGGCTGCTGTCGCGCTGCCTCAAAGGTGAATCGGGGATCTTTTTTGACCGCGCCCAGCAGGCGCAAGGCAATCTCAGCCGCGGCCTCGACCTGGTGATGATCGACTATATCCAGACGCCGATGGATTTCACCTCGCCGGAGGGCCGGCGGATCATGACGGTGTTCTTTCCATTCTTCCTGTCGATCCATCGCGGCTACAATCTCAATTCGATGATCGTCGAGGCCGGCGCCGTGTATGAGCAGATGGCGCTTGCCGCCGGGTTCCGGCTGTACAAGCGCCTCGATCTGGACCGGGAGCCGCCGGCCGATCCTGTGCCGCCGGGGGCTTCTTCGAAGCGCGCGGTCTTCCTCTTCCGGCGCGAGATGGTGGCCGACACGCCGCCTTCGACGCCGGTCTCCGCCGTCTTCACCTATTTGCCGCCGCGCTTCCGCTTTACCGCCGGTGAACAGCGCATGCTGGTGCGCGCCATTGACGGCCTGACCGATGAGGAGATCGCCGGCACGCTCGATGTCTCGCGCGATGCGGTCAAGCAGACCTGGCGATCCATCTATGACCATGTCATCCAGGTAATGCCTGATCTCGTCGAGCGCGGCCAGTCCGGCGGCGCGGAGGGTGCTCGCGGCCAGGAGAAACGGCGGCGCATCGTGGCCTATGTGCGCGACAATGCCCAGGAACTGCGGCCGCATTACCTTCGCCGCGGCTGACATCGGATCACGATGGGTTTGAGAAGATGCCCCTCATGCCGGGCGTCGGGACCGGAATGAGGGGCAGGTAGCCTCTGGAGGAAGACCAGAGGGAGAGATCAGTTGTCGCCGTCGTGCTTGGCCAGCAGCTTCACCGACAGAACGCCAAGACCCAAGGCAAGGGCGAAAACAAGCGCCATGAAGGCGGCGAGCGTCACGAAACCTGCCGCCTCATAGGCCGACACCGCCCATTGCGCGCCGGGCCAGATCAGCCCGGCGACGACGATGGCGATGGAGTAGAACGCGAGCTCCTTGAGAGAGGGCGACAGAAACTCGCGTCCCACACCCAGTGCTCCGAAAAGCACGAGTGGAAGGGATAGGAAAGCGACAGCGGAGAAGCTGTCGGGCTGAAGCCGAAAGAGTGCGGGGGTAGCCGTCGTCAGTGCCGCGACGAGGACGAAGGCGATGAGAAAGCGACCGCGGTGAAGAAGGAGTTGGAGCGGCGGCTTGGGCTGCGACAGGCGGGTCAGCATAGTCAACTCCCGGCGAACCAAAGACATGAACGAGCCGCGACGGCTCGAGCGATTTTTACAAACCGGTTCATGCATTTAGTCTGGAATCTCGGCTTCTGACCGTGGTCAGTGTGGCAAGACTGACGTGATCACCTGGAGGTCGCAATCCCCATTTTGGGGAGGCCGCGATCAATGGTGGAACAAGGACCGGATGCTTGTGGGAGAGCTAATTCACGCCGGTCTCGATATGCTCGGCGAGTTCCTGATATTCCTCGCACGTCGTGCCGCACCGATTGGCGATCTCAACCAGCTGCCCCTTCGCCAGATCGATCCGGCCCGCCGCGACATAACCTTCGCCGAGATATTCGCGCGCCAGGACGAAATTGGGATCGATTTCGATCGCCTTGGTGTAGTAACCGAAGGCCTCCTCGAGGCGGCCGGACTTGCGGTGGCTGTAGCCGATATAGTTGAGCACGCGCGGGTCGTTCTTATTGCTGACCAGTTGAAGGAGGATCAGGGCTCCCTCGTAGTCGTCGGCCTGAGCCAGAGCGCGACCCTGCCGATAAAGCTCCTCATCGGGCAGGACGCCGGAACTGGCCTTCACGCATTTGCCGTTCTTGAGGACTTCACCCTTCTTGCATTTCTTGACCGGAGTGGTGCCGTCACCATCCCCCATGGCATAGGCCGGCGCGAATGACGCAGCGCCAAAGGTCAGGGCCAGCACGGTGGCCAAAGCGAGATGAAGTTTCATTGTCTGTCCTCCGGGAGCACATATGACCTTATTACGTTCCGGCGATCAATTCCATTCCCGTGACTGGAATACTCGATCGACGTCTTGTGGTCGTGAATCCGAGAACGTTTCTCGTCGCATAACGGTTTCGGCAATCCAAGCCACAGCGCGCCTTTTTCATGAACCCGTCATGAACTCGCCATTCAGGCCGGGCTCACAGCAGTTTTGCCATTCTCCCGCCATCGATCGGACACGATCACCAACTGCTGGAGGTCCATCATGACCAGACATTCTATGCATAAGTTCACGCTCGCCGCCTTCAGCGGCGCCGCAGTCCTCATGCTCGCCGCATATGCGACGGTTCCCGCGAATGCCGCGACCGGCAAGTTCCGCGCAACGCCGGAGGAGCTTCGTCGCCATTGCTGGAAGATCGACAAAACTTTCTGGCTGAGCAAGCGTCGCTATGGTTGCGGTGAAGTCGTCGTTTGTACGGGCGGCTCGTGCCGCGGACTTCCGCCCCCGCCGCCCCCGCCCAACTATCCCCCGACAACCTTCCTGAAGAAGGGTGACGGCGGCAATGGCGAAGGTGGCGCTCGTGGCGGCGGCGGTGGCGGTGATGGGGGCGGCCAGTCCAGTTCCGCCGGCGGCCCGAACTGAGGCAATCGTGGCGGGCCTGGAAACGGGCCCGCTTCCTATTTGGCCGGGGTCTTGTGGTCGAGGATCTTGGCGGCGAGCACGGCGAGGAAGACCACGGCGACGACCGAGACAAGCAGCATGTCGCTCGTCGGCGCCATGGTGACGAGGTTCTTGGCTTCCGCCGTCAGAAAGCTGGCTTGCGAAGGAACGGCGCTGACCAGCATCAGGGCGATGATCGCGGCAACAAGGCCGACGGCCAGGGCGCCCATGGCAAGATGGGTGCGCGCGGCGAAAGCGCGATAGTGCCCGATGACCTGCTTTATTCTCATTTCCTTCGTCCAGTCGGCATTAACGTGATCTGATGCTCCTTATATGAAGAGAGTTTGTGCGCCCTTAAGGTCGGGCCTGTGGCAAAAAGGTGATAATCCGTTAACGGACGATTAAGTCGGGCCAGCGGCCGCGTCGAAGCCGTAGATCCAGGCCATGCGATCGAGGAAGCCTGACGGATCGCCCAGCCGCAAGACCGTGTTGCGGACCAGCCGGACGGCCCCGCCGGCGTGGTAGATGGCGCCCAGCCGGCGCGATTCGGCGACGATGCGTCGAGTCCTGGGCAGGCGCAGGGCCTCGTAGTTGCGAAAGGCGACGGCGATCGTGTCGGCCCGTTGCGCACTGCACGCCAGCGCGACGGCGTCTTCGAGCGCCATCGCCGCACCCTGCGCCAGGAAGGGCAGGGCCGCGTGGGCCGCGTCGCCGATCAGCGTCACCCGGTTGCGCGACCATGTCCCCGCGGGCGGCCGGTCCGCCGCAGCCCATTTCAGCCAGGGTGCCGAAATGGCCAGCACGTGAAACAGATCCTGATGAATCCGGGGAAAATGCGCCATGACTTCCTGGCGGTCCGCCGGCGCCGACCAGCCTTCGTCGAACCAACCGGTCTTGACCGCCGTTGCCACCACATTGAGGGACCGACCGCCGCTCACGGGGTAATGGACGACATGGCCGCGACGGCATAACCAGAGCGTTATGGGGGACAATTCATCGGGCATCGGCTTGTCAAAGGGCGTCAAGGCCCGAAACAGGGTCTGGGCATGGCGCACCGGCGGACCGTCTGCGGCAATATTCTGGCGTATGATCGACCTGATGCCATCGGCGCCGATCAGGGCTTCGCCGCGCTCGCTTCCCAATGACGATCGGACTTCGACATAGTCGCCCTTGTCGTTGAAATGCTCGATTCTTGCGCCCGTCACCAGCTCGATCCCGCTCAGCCGTCTCGCCTGCCCAAGCAGTCCGGTCAGCAGACCGGCGCGATGGATGACCCGATAGGGCTCGCCGAAGCGCCGCTCGAAATCGGCGCCGAGGCGGATCTCCTGCAGCACCCGGCCGCTATGCCCGTCGCGTATGCGTATGGCCGGTGGCGCGAAGCTTGCCGCAGCGACAGATTCCCAGGCACCCAGGTATTTGAGCGCTCGCACTGCATTGGGGCCGATCTGAAGGCCGGCACCGATGGTCTCGAAGTCGGAGGCCTGCTCGAAAACCCGGCTCTCGCGGCCCATTCGGGCCAGCCCCAGGGCGCAGGCCAATCCAGCTATTCCGCCGCCGGCGATAAGAATGGGATGAGCGGGCATGGGGCTTCCTTATCGCTAATCGGCCATGTCAAGCCAATGTCGATCGCGTAATATCCACGGAACATCTGACGGAGACGTATATGCAGGCAGCGGAACTCAAATCCCTTCAGGCCCCGCTCAAGGAGCTCTATCGGCAGGACGGCCAGGCGGCGCTCATCACGCTCAGGGCCGAGGGTAACATTGGCGAAGGCGTCACCTGTTCGGTCGGGACGGCGAAGGCGCTGGTCGAAGCCGGGCTGCATCCGGCGACGGGAGGCTCGGGCATGCATGCCTGCTCGGGCGACATGCTGCTCCAGGCGCTTGTCGCCTGCGCCGGCGTGACGCTCAATGCGGTAGCAACCGCTCTCGGCCTCGACATCGGCGAGGCCCGCGTCAAGGCAGAGGGCGATCTCGATTTTCGCGGAACGTTGGGGATCGCCAAGGAGGCACCGGTCGGGTTCCGCGACATCAGGCTCACCTTCGAGATCGAAGGAAATCTCGATGACGACCAGAAAGCGAGTCTGATCAAGCTCACCGAGCGCTATTGCGTGGTCTATCAGACGCTGCGCCATCCCCCGCCGCTGGCCGTGAATACAAACTGGAGGTAGGGTCCCGTTCCGGTGGAATGTCCCGGTGACAATCGAATCCCTTGCGGGCGGGCGGCGGGGCGAGTACCAGAGGCGCGCAAAATCAGGAACTACAGATATGGGCTTTATCTCGGACTCGCTGAACCGCATCCAGCCGTCGGCCACCATCTCCATTTCCAACAAGGCGATGGCGCTCAAGGCCGAAGGCCGCGATATCATCGGCTTGTCGGCAGGCGAACCTGATTTCGACACGCCCGACAACATCAAGGAAGCGGCCATCGCGGCGATCCGCAAGGGGCAGACGAAATACACCAATGTCGACGGCATCCCCGAGCTCAAGAAGGCGATCGTCGCCAAGTTCAAGCGCGAGAACGGCCTCGACTACAAGGTCTCGCAGGTCTCGGTCGGGACCGGCGGAAAACAGATTCTTTTCAATGCATTGCTGGCGACGGTGAATCCGGGAGATGAGGTCGTCATACCGGCTCCTTATTGGGTGAGCTATCCCGATATCGTGATGCTGGCAGGCGGCAAGCCGGTATTCGTCGAAACGACGATCGAGCATGGCTTCAAGCTGCAGCCGGAGCAGCTGGAGCGCGCCATTACGCCCAAGACGAAGTGGTTCATCTTCAACTCGCCGTCCAACCCCAGCGGGGCCGCCTATTCGCGCGATGAGCTGAAGAAGGTCACCGACGTCCTGATGCGGCATCCGCATGTATGGATCCTGACCGACGACATGTATGAGCATCTCGTCTATGACGATTTCGTCTTCGCCACGCCGGCCCAGGTCGAGCCCCGGCTCTATGAGCGCACCTTGACGATGAACGGCGTGTCCAAGGCCTATTGCATGACCGGCTGGCGCATCGGCTATGGGGCGGGGCCTGAGCCGCTGATCAAGGCGATGTCGAAGCTGCAGTCGCAGTCGACCTCCAATCCGTCCTCGATCGCGCAATGGGCGGCCGTCGAGGCCCTCAATGGCCGTCAGGACTTCATCCCCGCCCACAACAAGGTGTTCAAGGAGCGGCGCGATCTCGTCGTGTCGATGCTCAACCAGGCGAAGGGGTTGTCCTGCCCGACGCCGGAAGGCGCCTTCTATGTCTATCCATCCTGCAAGGGCGCCATCGGCAGGACCGCGCCGTCGGGCAATGTCATCAAGAACGACGAGGATTTCGTCACAGAGCTCCTGGCAACGGAAGGGGTGGCTGCCGTTCATGGTGCGGCCTTCGGCACATCGCCCTTCTTCCGCATCTCCTATGCGACGGCAACCGAGGTGCTGGAAGATGCCTGCCAGCGCATCCAGCGTTTCTGCGCCAATCTGAGGTAAGCATCATGATGTTCGACGCCACGGTTTCGGTCTTCATTCACTTCCTCAATGGTCTGGCGGCGCTCCTGCGCAAGACCGAGGCGCATGTTCAGGCCCGGAAGCTCGATCCCAATGCGTTCCTCACCGCCCGGCTGTTTCCGGACATGTTCACCTTCACCAAACAGGTGCAGCTCGCCTGTGATTTCGCCAAAGGCACCACTGCCCGTCTTGCCGGCATCACGGCGCCCAGCCACCCGGATGACGAGAAGAGCTTCGACGAGCTGCATGCGCGGATCCGCATGACCATCGACTTCCTGCGCAGCCTGAACAAGGATCAGTTCGCCGAGGCCGAGGCGCGTGCCGTCACCTTCAAGGCGGGTGGCAAGGAGATGACCGTCAAAGGCGGCCAATATCTCTCCAATGTCGGGCTGCCGAACTTCTATTTCCACGTGACGACGGCCTATGCGCTGCTGCGCCACAATGGCGTCGAGATCGGCAAGGCGGATTTCCTGGCGCGCGTTTAACTTACGGGCGGGTCAGTTCAACCGCTCGGACGGGGGCTTGGCGGCGGCACGGGGCGCCGACCTGCGAAACGCCCGCGGACTCATGCCGGTCACCTTCCGGAAGCGGGCGTTGAAAGTCGAGAGATCGCCAAAGCCCGAGGCGAAGGCGATGGCCGCGATTTCGGCCGAGGTCGTCGTCAGAGCGAGCGCCGCCCGGCGCATCCTGATGTTGAGGAGCAGCTGGTAGGGCGTGATGCCGAGCATCCGCCGGAAGCTGCGCAGGAAGTGGTACCTGCTCATGCCTGCCTTGCCGGCGAGGTCGCACAGGCCGAGCGGCTGGTCGGCGTTGTCCTCGATATGGCGGACGACATCACTCACCCGACGCCGGTCGCGCGCCGGCGGATCGCGTTCCTTCCCGGCGCCACCTGACAGGGCGGCAAGCACCGCCTCGGCCAGGCCAATGGACAACTCCTCCAAATGAAGAGGATTGTCGCCCCGCACGCCCGTCTCGGCTTTCACGACCTGCCCCGCCAGCTGTCGCAGTGCCGGAAGCATGTTCGTCGGGAAGCGGAAACGATGCGAGCCGGTCGTGGCGGACGCGATCTCCTCGAAGAGCGGCCTTGAGTAGTGGAAGGACAGGCAGCGGTCGCCAGTGCCGTGGTCGTGGCCGCATTCGAAGCAGGCCCCGGCATTGCCGAGAAGCAGTGAGCCCGGATACATCAACGACCGGCCGGCCTCGCCGCGATAGAGGAACGATCCCGCGAGCACGATGGCGATCGTCGCATCATCATGCTGTTCTTCGAAGGGGCGATCTTGCGGACCGAACGCGCAGACGATGTCATTGACACGCCAGCCGTCACCCCGGGCGAGTGTCTGCGCCGAAGGCGACCGGGATGCCGCAAGCTGATACCGGGGAACAGATGCCATACGGCCCAGAATAGCAATATTACCCAAGCGAGCCAATCGCCGGGGCGGCTAAATGCGGGCCGACACCTGCTTTGGAGGACTAGAGTGATGATCGATCATGTCTCAATCGGCGTCCGTGACGTGGCTGCGGCCAAGCGTTTCTACGACGCGGCCCTGGCACCGTTCGATCACGATGAGTTTGGATCGAAGCGATCCAAACTCATAAACGTGATCGACCCTTTTAAGTTAGCGCGGGATTCTCGCGAAAAACCGGTATCCACTTTTTCGCATCCCGCGCTGGGCTGTGCCTGCCTCAGCGACAGTCCGGGCTCGCTGGGCTACGGGAAGGGCAGTGTCGCGTTGTGGATCAGCGCCGCCGACCGCCCGGTCCCAGCTGATGAAAGGTCGGGTCTGCATTTCTGCTTCGCCGCCCCGAGCCGCGACAGTGTTCAGGCCTTCCATGCCGCGGCATTGGCCAAGGGTGGCCACGACAATGGCGGGCCGGGATTGCGAACCGACTACGGCCCGGATTACTACGCGGCCTTTGTGGTCGATCCCGATGGCTACCGCCTCGAGGCCTATTGCGCCACACCGGCCAAGGGCTGAGCCATGGACAAGATCGAGGCCTTGCGGCAGCTGCGCATGCTAAACGCCCGGTTCATCCACAATTTCGTGACCAACGACGTCCCATCGCATGATGCGATCACGCACCAGGATTTCACCTATGTGTCGAGCGAAGGCGTCCGGCGGGGCCGGTGCGACTATCTGAGGCGCTGGGAGACCGGCTTCGACCCGCATGTCATCGTCTATTGGGATTATCGCGACGAGCGCATCGGCGTGTTCGGCAATGTCGGGCTTGTCTGGTCGGTCAACAAGCACGTGACCGTCGAGGCTGGCAAGGAAGTCACCGGCATGACCGGATACACCGACACCTACCTTTTCGAGAACGGCGACTGGAAATGCATCCAGGCGCAACTGGTGACGTTGGCGCCCGACAACTATCCGCCGGACGAAACGATCGTGAGAAAATATGTCAGGGGCGAGCTTCAGGGGGCGCGATATTAACGAGTCAATTGAATCGGTTAGATCGGAGTCCTAAACTGGTGCGCGAATCTCGATCAATTATTCCGTAGGCGGATTATGGTGTCGATCGCGATAGAGGAGCCTGGGCAGCGCGGCGAGGTCCTGGTGCTCAACCGGCTTGCCTTCGGAGGCGAAGATGAGGCCCGGATCATCATGGCGCTGACCCGCGACCGCCTTGATGTCCTGTCGCTGCTGGCGATAGAGGGCGCCACGGTCGCTGGCCATATCCTGTTCAGCCGGCTCGAAGTCTCGGTCGATGGAAGAGAAGTCAAGGCGGTGGCGCTGGCGCCCATGGCGGTGCTTCCGGATCGTCAGGGCCGCGGCATAGGTTCGGCCCTTATTCGCCGCGGCCTCGGTCTGCTGGCGGCGCGCGGCTTCGAGGCGATCATCGTGGTGGGGCATCCCGGCTTCTATCCGCGCTTCGGCTTTTCCGCGGCACTCGCCCGGCATATCGCCTCACCCTTTCAGGGGGCGGACGCCTTCATGGGGCTGGAGCTCAAGGCGGGCGCCCTTGCGGGCGCCAATGGTATCTGCCGCTATCCCGCCGCCTTCGGACTCTGAGTGCGAGCGGCACGCCAGCGATAGAAGAGCGGCCCCAGGAAGACGAGGGCCGCGATGATGAGGAGCGCCAGTGACAGCGGGTGGGTGAAGAAGACCGAGGCATCGCCCTGGCTGATGGTGAGCGCGCGGCGGAATTGCGCTTCAGCCAGGCGGCCGAGAATGAGGCCGATGATGCAAGGGGCCACCGGGAAGTCATAGCGCCGCATCAGGAAGCCCAGCATGCCGACCAGGAACAGCAGAACGAGGTCGAATGTCGAGTTGTTGAGGCTGTAGACGCCGAGCGTCGAGAACAGGAGGATGCCGCCATAGAGCAGCGGCTGGGGAATGGAGAGCAGGCGCACCCACAGGCCGGCGAGCGGCAGATTGAGGATGAGCAGCATCACATTGCCGATATAGAGGCTGGCGATCAGACCCCAGACCAGCGTCGAGGACGAGGAGAACAACAAAGGGCCGGGCTTCAGGTTATACTGCTCGAAGGCGGCAAGCAGTATGGCGGCGGTGGCCGATGTCGGCAGGCCCAGGGTGAGGAGCGGCACCAGCACGCCCGCCACGGCGGCGTTGTTGGCTGCTTCGGGGCCGGCGACGCCTTCGATCGCACCCTTGCCGAACTCTTCAGGTTTCTTGGACAGGCGCTTCTCGAGGAAATAGGACAGGAAAGTCGGGATCTCAGTGCCGCCGGCCGGCAGCGCGCCGAAGGGAAAGCCCAGGGTCGTGCCGCGCAGCCACGGCTTCCATGACCGCCGCCATTCCTCGGCCGTCATGAACAAAGAGCCGCGGATGGGAACGATCTCGGCGGCGCGCATATCGGGACGCGAGGCCATATAGAGGGCTTCGCCGACGGCGAAGAGGCCAACCGCCACCACCACGATATCGATCCCGCGCAGAAGGCCCAGTATATCGAAAGTCAGGCGCGGCTGGCCGGTCAGCACGTCGGTGCCGACAAGGCCAATGGCGAGGCCGAGCAGCAGGCTGGTGATGCCGCGCGACAGCGACAGGCCGAGCAGGGCCGAAACGGTGGTGAAGGCCAGCACCATGAGGGCGAAATATTCGGCCGGCCCGAAGAGCAGGGCGAGCTTGACGAAGAGCGGGGCGAGAAAGGTGATGGCGATCGTGCCGATCGTGCCGGCGACGAAGGAGCCGATCGCGGCGGTGGCAAGCGCCGCCGCGCCGCGACCGTTCCTTGCCATCACATTGCCCTCGACCGCGGTGATGATGGAGCCGGATTCGCCCGGCGTGTTGAGCAGGATGGACGTCGTGGAACTGCCATACATGGCGCCGTAGTAGAGGCCGGCGAACATGATGAACGCGCCTGTCGGATCGAGCTTGGCGGTGATCGGCAGCAGCAGCGCGATGGTGAGTGCCGGACCAATGCCGGGCAGGATGCCGATCGCAGTGCCGAGCGTGGTGCCGAGCAGGCACCACATGAGATTCATTGGCGTGATCGCGGTCTGGAAGCCCTGCAGGAGTGAGGCGAGGACGTCCATTGGTCAGAATATCCCTGCAAATATTCCCGGCGGGAGCTGCAAGCCGAGACCCCGGGTGAAGCCCAGATAGCTGACAAGCGCCATGATGATGGCGACAATGCCGTCGCGCAGGTAGTTGCGGCTGCCGAAGGCGAAAGCCACGCATAGGAAGAGGAAGATGGCCGATATCACGAAGCCCAGGGGCTTCAGGATATTGAGATGGATGAGAAGGCCCGCGCCAATGATGAGGAGAGCCCGCCAGTCTGTGTCGAAGCCCTCAGCGACGATTTCCCGCTTGGCGTCCGGTCTCCACGAGTTCCAGGCGAAATAGGCGCCGACGGCAGCGAGGCCAAAGGCGATGAAATAGGGAAACACCTGCGGACCGACCTTCGCATAGGTCGGCGGAATCTGCATCTGGGAGGCATCGAGGAAAATGATGCCTCCCAGCAGAATAAGGCCGAAGCCGATCGCAAGACCGGCTCCGGATATGGGTGTCCTGGGTTCCATCAGGCGCCCTTGTGTCTACTGGACGAGGCCGATACCCTTCAGGATCTCGGTGACCCGCGCATTCTCCGCGGTCAGCAGTTTGCCGAAGTCGTCGCCGGGAAGATAGAGGTCGGTCCAGTTCTTGTCGGCCAGGATCTTCTTCCAGCTCTCGCTCTTGACGGCGGCATCGACGGTCGCGAGCAACGCCTTCTTCTGGTCGTCGTTGATGCCAGGAGCCGCGACGATGGCGCGCCAGTTGGCGAGGTCGACATCGACGCCCTGTTCCTTCAGCGTCGGGATGTCGATGCCAGGGACACGCTCGGGCGCCGAAATGGCGAGCGCCCGCAGTTCACCGGACTTGATCTGGCCGGACCATTCACTGTAGCCGGAAATGCCCGCAACCACATGGCCGCCCATCACGGCGGCCAGCGCTTCGCCACCGCCCGAGAAGGGAACATAGTTGAGCTTCGACACATCGGCGCCTGACGCCTTGGCGACGAGGCCAGCCAGGATGTGATCGGTGCCGCCGGCCGAGCCGCCGCCCCAGGCCACCGAACCCGGATCGGCCTTGAGCTTGGCGACGAGGTCGGCCATCGTCTTGATCTCGGATGCCCCCGGAACGACAATGACTTCGTATTCGCCGGTCAGCCTGGCGATGGGCGTGGTGTTGTCCAGCGTCACCGCCGACTTGTTGGTGAGAATGGCACCGACCATGACGAGGCCGTTGACCATCAGGACATTGTCCTTGCCCTGTTCCTGTCCGGCGAGCTGAGCCAGGCCGACGGTGCCGCCGGCACCGGGCACGTTCTCGACCGTGACCGCCTTGATCGCGCCACCGGACTGTACTGCTTCCTGCATGGCGCGCGCCGTCTGGTCCCAGCCGCCGCCCGGCGAAGCCGGCGCAATGATGCGCAATTCTTCCAGAGCGAATGCGGGCGTGGCGAGATTGAGGGAAAGGCCGCCGGCGAGCATAAGAGCTGCAGCACTGGCGATAAGGGTTCTGCGTTTCATCGGGTTCCTCCACTTGTCTCGGGATCGATCCTTGGCCATCTGTTGTGGCCTAGCGGAAGCGCGTTTAAGCTCGAATCCTGTCATGAAGCTGTCATTGCCACAAGCGCTTTCAAAGCCGGTTTCCGTCTTCCGATGCGCATCCTGATCGTCGAGGACACGCCGGATGTCGGCGAAGCCATTGTCGCCTGGCTGTCGCGGGTCGGCTATGCGGTCGACTGGCAGGTGACCGGTGAGGGGGCTCGCGATGCCCTCAATGTGCAAAACTACGATCTCATCATCCTGGACGTCATGCTGCCCGATGTCGACGGCTTCACGCTTCTGGGCGAGATACGGGCGCGCAAGATCGACACCGCCGTGCTGGTGCTGACCGCGCGGTCGCAGGTCGACGACAGGGTGAGCGCGCTCGATCTCGGCGCCGACGATTATCTCGTCAAGCCCTTCGACTTCCGCGAGCTGGAGGCCCGGGCACGGGCGCTGGCGCGGCGCCGGCACGGGGCGACGGTGAGCCGGCTCGCGGTCGGCGATGTCGTTCTCGACCAGGCGGCGCGGCAGGTGACGGTCGCCGGTGAAAGGGTGGACCTCACGCGGCGCGAAGTGGCGCTCCTCGAGGTGCTGATGGCGCGGCCGCAGCGGGTATTCAGCAAGGCCGAGCTCCTCAACCAGCTCTTCGGTTTCAGCGAAGACGCCGGCGAGAACGCGATCGAACTTTATGTCGCGAGGCTCCGCCGTAAGCTCGGAGCCGCCAGCATGGAGATCAAGACGTTGCGTGGTCTGGGCTATCAGGCAGGATCGGTCGATGAAAAGTAGGTCATCACTGTTCTGGCGGCTGGTGGCGCTGAGCTCGGCCGTGCTTCTGGCCGGGGCAGCGGTTCTTGCCCTCGCCGCCTCGAACTATGCGCGCACCGCCGCCGATGACGCCTATGACCGGGTCCTGTTCAGCGTGGCGCGACAGATCAGCGAGACGTTGTCGGCCGAGAACGGCATGGTCGAAGCCGATGTGCCGGTATCCGCCCTCGAGACGCTGTCGATCTCGCGCAGCGCCCGCATCTACTATCGCATCGCCACCATGACGGATGCGGAAGTGAGCGGCTATCGCGATCTGCCTTTGCCCGCGGGTGCCGAAGCCGGCGGTGCCGGGCCCTATGTCAGCGATGCTGAGTTCAAGGGCCACCCGATCCGGATCGCCGCGGTCGGGCGCTATTTTGCCGAAGCCAATGGCTGGGCCATGACGGTGGTCGGGCAGACGCTCGAAGCGCGCGACGCGCTGGCCCGCGACCTCACCCTCAAGGCGATGGTGCTGGTCGGCATCATGAGTCTCATCGCACTCACCGGCATGATCGTGGCGATCAGGCTCGCCTTGCGCCCGTTGGTCGATATCGAAGCGGCGCTGCTCAAGCGGCCGCCCAATGTCCTGACACCGCTCGACGTCGAGGCGCCGGCCGAGATCGCGACGCTCGTCGCGGCGATCAACAACTTCATGGAGCGGCTGGCGGGGCGGCTCGAGGCCATGCAGCGGTTCATCGCCGATTCGGCGCATCAGATTCGCACACCGCTGACGGCGCTGGTCGGCCAGGTCGAGCTTCTCGCCGCCGAAACGGGCGCGGTCAAGCGTCGGCATCACATCGACCGCGTCAGGACGCGCACCGCCGAGCTGGCGCGCCTGACCAACCAACTGCTCAGCGATGCGACGATCAGCCACCGCGCCGAGACGATGGGGCAATCGGAAGTGGATGTGGCGATGCTGGCGCGCGAGGCGCTGGCGAGCGCCGTGCCGGTGTCGCTCGACCGCGATATCACGGTTTCCTTCGATGTGCCGGGAGAGCCGGTGATCGTCCGGGGAGATGCGGTGAGCCTCGCTGAGGCGTTCAAGAACGTGATCGAGAATGCCATTCAGCACGGCGCGCGCTCGCTCCTGCGCCTCACGGTGCGCCGGGCCGGCGGCGGCGTCGAGGTGGAGGTCGCAGACGATGGCTCGGGAATTCCACCCGAACTCTGGCCGCAGGTCACGAAGCGGTTCTTCCGCGGCCGGACAGGCGGCACGGGATCAGGCCTCGGCCTCGCCATCGCGCAGGACGTGGCGCTCAACCACGGCGGGGAACTCAGCTTCGAAATGGATGCGGGCATATTCTCGGTGATCTTCCGATTCAAGGGTGCGACGGCGTCATGAGCGCTCTTTCCCGCATATCCATCATGGTTCTTGCTCTCCTGGCGGCGGCGAACGGACTCGCCTCGGCAGCGGAGAATTTCCGGTTTCCGGCCGTCGGGAAAGAAACCGCCGTGCTCACCATTCGCGCCGTGGCCGATATCAGCGCCATCGAGCCGATGATCCGCGACTTCCAGCAAAGCCGGCCGGGCATCACGGTCGATTTCACCGACTATCTCACCAACGAGCTCTATGACCTCCTTGCCGCGCAATGCGCCAGCGGCGAAGTGATGGCCGACATCGTCATCTCCTCATCGGTCGACCATATCGCCAAGCTTGCCAATGATGGCTGCGCGCAATCCTACTCATCGCCCGATACCGGCCGCATTCCCGATTGGGCGAAGTGGCGCGACGAAGTCTTCGGCTTCACCTTCGAGCCGGCGGTGATCGTCTATAACCGCAAGCTGGTCGCCGAGGCCGATATCCCGCGGACCCATCACGATCTCGCCGAGCTGCTACGCACCAAGCCCGAGGTCTATGACGGAAAGATCGGCACCTACGATATCGAGAAGTCCGGCATCGGCTATCTCTTCGCCTTCTTCGACACGCAGCAGTCGAACATCTTCGGCCGTCTCCTGGAAAGCTTCGGCCGCTCGCGCGCCGCACTGCGCTGCTGCACCGGCGAGTTGCTGACGCGCATCGAGCGGGGAGAGCTGCTCATCGGCTACAATCTGATCGGCTCCTACGCCTATGGCCGCTACAAGGCGGGTGCTCCGATCGGCATCGTCATGCCGCGCGACTACACACTGGTGCTGAGCCGCACAGCAATGATACCGGCAAAAGCCGGGCGCGCCGATCTCGGCAAGCAGTTCCTCGATTATCTGGTGTCGGACCGGGGGCAGGCGGTCGCCGCGGACAAATCCTTCTTCTTCTCCTTCGACCGGCCGTTTCCGCCGGGCGTCGATGCCGTCGATCCGGGGGCGGGATCTGGCGTCTACCGGCCGATCGTCATCGGCCCGGCGCTGCTCGCGACCCTCGACCAGCAGAACCGCCGGCGCTTCCTGTCGGAGTGGAAGGCGTCAATGGATCGGGATTAGCCGATCCCTACGCTTCGGCGGCTTGCGAGCGTGATTTGAGCCAGTAGCCGACCGCCACTACGAGGGCGGCGCCGATGGCGGCCGCGACATAGACGGCGGTCGAATGCGGTTCGATGCCGAAGCGCGTCGCGACGACCGGATCGGTGGCGATCATCTCGCCGGCAATCCATCCGAGAAGAGCGGCGCCCGCCCAGACGATGATCGGGAATCTTTCGATCATCTTCATGATGATCTGCGAGCCGACCATGATCAGCGGAATGGAAAGAGCGAGGCCGAAGCCGAACAGCCACGGATCGCCCTTGGAAACGGCGGCGATGGCGACGACGTTGTCGAGGCTCATCACCGCATCGGCGATGGCGATGGTCCATACCGCCTTGTAGAGCTTGTCCGAGGCCGCGATGTTCTTTTCCTCGGCCTCTTCGCCCTTGGCCAGCTTCACCGCGATCCAGACGAGAAGGAGTCCGCCGACCACCTTCAGGAAGGGAATGGCCAGGAGATGTGCGATGACGGCGGCGAAGATGATGCGCAGTAGAATAGCGACGCCGGCGCCGAGGATAATGCCCCAGCGGCGCAGATGCGGCGGCAATGAACGACAGGCCAGCGCGATGACAACGGCATTGTCGCCCGACAGCAGGAGGTCGATCCAGATGATCTGGAGAATGGCGACCGAGCTACCCAGTAAATAGTCCATGACAGCCGATATGAGTGAGTTTCTTGCGGATTCCAAGAGCTAAGCTAGTTCCAGCGTCCGCGGTTCGCAAGATCGTTCAGTGCCTGATGCGAAAATCCTTCAGGACGGCGCGGGCCGCGTTGTGGCCCGGCGCCCCGGTTACGCCGCCGCCTGGATGGGTTCCCGAGCCGCACATGTAGAGGCCTTTGAGGGGGCTGCGATAGTCGGCATAGCCCAGCATGGGACGGGCCGAGAACAACTGGTCGAGTGACAGGGCACCGTGAAAGATGTCGCCGCCAACGAGGCCGAAGGTGCGCTCGAGATCGAGCGGCGAGTTGATCTGGCGGCCGATGACACTTCCGGCGAAGCCGGGCGCGTAATCGTCGACGGTCTTGATCATCAGGTCGGCAACCTCGTCGCGATGATCGTCCCATGAGGCGCCATCGGGAAGCTCGGGCGCCACATGCTGGCAAAAGAGGCTGGCGACATGGGCGCCTTGAGGGGCGAGTGAGGAATCGAGCGTCGAGGGGATGAGCACTTCGACGATCGGCTTGCGGCTCCAGCCGAACTCGCGGGCGTCGTGATAGGCGCGGTCCATGTATGAGAGGGTCGGAGCAATGATGATGCCCGATGTATGATGATCGCCGGTGGTGCGACCGGGCAGGCAGGTGAAGGACGGCAACTCGGACAGCGCGACATTCATCCGGAATGTGCCGGAACCGCATTTCCAGCGCCTGATGCGGGAAAGGAAATCGGCCGGAAGGGCGTCCTGGGGCACCATGCTGCCGAACAGAAGTCTCGGATTGAGATTGGAGACGACGGATTTCGCCCTGAGACTCCGGCCGTCGGCGAGGATGACGCCTTGCGCACGATCCCTTTCGACGATGACTTCTCTGACCGCGGCGCCTGTCTCGATCTCGACGCCCTTGTCGCGGCATGCTTTAGCCATCGCCTGAGTGATCGCTCCCATGCCCCCCAATGCGTGGCCCCATACACCCTTCTTGCCGTTCACCTCGCCGAAGCAGTGATGCAGTTGGACATAGGCGGTGCCCGGCGTCATCGGGCTGGCAAAGGCGCCGACAATGGAATCGAAGCCGAACACCGCCTTGACGCTGTCGGATTCGAACCAGCCATCGAGGAAGTCGGACGCCGATTGAGTGAAAAGGTCGAACAGCAGTCGCTTGTGGGGGAGGGAGAGGCCGCCGAGCCGGCGGGCGAGGCTTCCCGCCTTGACGAGTTCCGGCAGACTGGCGAGCAACCCGCCCTCCATCACATTGGGCGGAGCCTTCAGCACGAGATCGCGCAGAACATCGGCGATGGCGTCGATCTCGTCGGAGTATTTCGGATAGGCGGCGGCATCCGCTTTCGAGAACTTGGCGATCTCCGGCCCGGTGCGGCCGGGGCCGGTCAACAAGTAGCGGCCGTCGGGCTGCGGCAGGAAGTTCGAGGCGCGGCGCTCGACGACGGTCAATCCGTGGGCGGAGAGATTCATGTCGGCGATCACTTTCGGATTGAGCAGGCTCACCGTGTAGGCGGCGACAGAGTTGCGGAAGCCGGGATGGAATTCTTCCGTTACGGCCGCGCCGCCGACCACGTCGCGCCGTTCCACCAGCTTGACTTTCAGCCCCGCCGAAGCGAGGTAGAAGGCGCAAACCAGGCCGTTATGACCCGCACCGACAATAAGAACATCCGTCGTCATTCAATGCATCTCCATACACCTGTCTTTGACACCGAGCCTTCCCGTTCGGATTGCACCAATCCGAATGCAATGAAAAGGCTCGGCAGCAAGGAGAGCGCTTCCCTGCCGCCAAGAGCGAGCACCTTCGACGAGAAACGCTCTGGCGCTTGCTTAGCGTCAATACCGGGTCGCATTGCAGACACAATCGGCGTTAGGATTCGGCCGGCTACAACAAAAAGGAAAACACAGAATGCGTAAACTCGCTTTGGCCGCCGCTGCCGTGGCAGCACTCGGCCTCTCCGCTCCGGCGGCAGATGCGAAAACAGGGGTAAAGATTGGCGTATTGACGTGCTCGATCGAGGGCGGCGTCGGGTTGATTCTGGTTTCATCGAAGAAGATCAACTGCGTCTATCAGCCGTCGGGCGGCGGGCGGGTGGAGCGCTATGAAGGGCGGATTCGCAAGCTCGGGGTCGATATCGGGGTAACAAATCAGACGATTCTCGCCTGGGCGGTTTTCGCGCCCGGTAAGACCAGGCGCGGCGCGCTCGAGGGGACCTATCTCGGAGCAACGGCGGAAGCGACCATCGTGGCCGGGCTCGGCGCCAATGTGCTCATTGGGGGGTTCAAGAAAACCATTTCTTTACAACCTCTTAGTGTTCAGGTGCAGACCGGCCTGAATGTCGCTGCTGGCGTCGCCGGCCTCTATCTGGATTTTGTCCGGCGTTAATATTACCGAACGCCAACTGTTGCCGAATTGCCGCAGGTCGCGAGAAAATCGTGCAACTGCGGCAATTTCCGTTTGGCCCCCCAGTTTCGTAAGTGTACTTTCTCACATCGGTAGGACTATCGACCAGTTTCGGGGTTTTTGAAGTAGAGGCAGGGGATGATCAGGAAAAGAGCTTGGCTTACGGGAGCCGCCCTCACGGGCACGCTCGCCATTACCGCATTCGGCGGAAGCGCGTTTGCCGCGGATGTCGTCGAACCCGGCTGCACACCGGCTGTTTCGGGATTCAACGGCAAAATTGAAGGCGGCGCCGGCTACTCTGAGGGCGATGAGGTTGACGGTAATCTTGCCTGGGAAGCCGGCGGTTCCTTGAGCTTCCCGCTTGGCTGTCTGTTCGGCCTTCAGCTCGATGCAGGCGCTTCCGAAAGATATGAGGATACCCAGTTCGGCGGCATCGCGCATTTGTTCATGCGCGATCCGGAGAGCTATCTCATCGGCGTGACCGGCGGTGTCATCGACGGCGAAAATGCGACACTCTATCCCGTGGGTCCTGAAGTCGAACTTTATCTTGGCAACTTCACGCTCGAAGCGTGGGGCGGCTATCTCAATGTGGACGGAGAAGACGACAGCTTCGATACCGGCTTCGTGATCGCCGATGCGGCCTTCTACGTGACCGATGACTTCCGCGTGTCGGTCGGCGGCAAGATCGTGGATGACTACGAAGCGTTGCGCGCCGGGTTTGAGTATCAGTTCGGCGGCATGCCGATGTCGTTCTACGCCAAGGCCGAATATGGCGACGACGAGACCTTCAATGTTCTCGGCGGCCTCCAGTTCTACTTCGGCGGCGAAGACAAGAGCCTGATCCGCCGTCACCGCGAAGACGATCCGCGCAACCGGACACTCGACCTGTTCAACTCCGGCGTCGGCTCGGGTGACACGCCCTATTCGGGGCCGACCGAACCGCCGCCCACGCCCTAAACGGGACGCGTTCGATCACTTGTCTTTCAAGAGCCGCGGCGCGATCCGCGGCTCTTTCATTTGCAGCACGACCCGCACCCCTCTAATCTCGCGGCAATGAGACCCGTCAACCAATCCGGTCATGTTCTGTTGTGCTGGGAGTTCGGTCAGGGCAGCGGGCATGTCAGGATCCTCAAAGCAATCGGCGACGTTCTTCGCCAGCGGGGTTGCAGGGTCACTTTTGTGCTCTGCACCCCGTCCGCCGGCGAGGCCGCCGGCATTGCCAAGGACTCGATACGCCGCGGTCCAAGCTGGCCGCTCAGGACCGTTCCCGGCTATGGGATGCATTCTTTAACCAGCGCCAGTTATGGCGACATCTTCGCCCAGATGTTCCTCGATGTAGAAGGCGAGCTGGAGGAGCGGCTGCGCATCTGGCGTGAAATTGTCGACGACGAGCGTCCCGACCTCGTCATAGCCGACTACGCGCCGGGGCTTTCACTGGCCTGTCACGGCAAAATTCCGCTTATCGCGATCGGAAATGGCTACACCTTGCCGCCCGCCGATATGGAATCCTTCCCGATCATCGGGCGCCAACCCCCGAAATACCGCGAGGAGGACGCGGTCGAGCGCATCAACCGGGTTCTTGCGGCACACCGGCTCAAGCCGATCGAAAGGCTTCCGGAAATCAACCGGGCCGACCACAATTGCCTCCTGACCTATCCGGTATTCGATCCCTATCGGCGCGACCGCAAGGATCCCTGGCTCGGTTCGCCCATCGTGCCCGATATCCCTCGATCGGATACGACGGGCTCATCGCTGTTCGCCTATTTCTACGAGAAGCGGCAGCTCGACGACCGGCTGATCGATGGCCTTGCCGGCGGGGGGGTTGCGGGTACCGCGGTGTTCTCGACGCCGATCCGGCGGACCGCGAAGAGGCTGGCGAAAACGGGCATCGAGGCTCCCTTCGGCATGCTCGATCTGGCCGAGGAACTGCCCAAGACCGGGGTTCTCGTCCATCAGGGCGGTTTACACACATGCTGTGCCGGCGCACTGCACGGCATTCCGCAAGTGATCGTCTACACGGATCAGGAAAAGAAACTTCACGCACAGGGACTGGCCGAGCGCGGCGCGGGCTTCATGCTGGAATGGTCGGCGTTCAGCGCCGGCGGGCTTGCCGCCGCCATTCGCGAGGCGTCGCGCGATGAGGGCGTTGTGCGGGCGGCGCAGCGACTGGCTGACGAGATGGCGCCGTTCACCAGGGCAAGGCCGGTCGCCGATGTCGTGAATGCGGTGCTCGCAGCCCTGGGCGAAAGCGGCTCGCTCGGTCAGTCGTGGCAGAGTTGATCCGAACGGGAGGGCTCAACCCGCGCCAAGACCTGATTCCCACTCATTGACGAACACGGTCTGCTTGCGTCCCGGCTGCGTCGGTGATCTTTCCAGCTGCTTGAATACGATCTCCGGCTGCGCGTGCCGCCAGATCACCGGCAGATCCTGCCGCACACGGCGCAGGCTTTCTTCATCGGGCTTGCGCTTCGCGACGAAGCGAATCTCGACGGACATCGGGCCGGTCTGCGCAATCTGATACCAGCTGGGATCGATGTGC
>CAZICN010000007.1:2236-18281 GCA_964537655.1 uncultured Aestuariivirga sp. | reverse complement strand
TCATCGAGGATTTCCACATGCACCAGCTCGGAGAGTATGTGCAAGGATCCGGCGGCGCATTCATGCGCGATGTGTCCGCATTCCTCGGCGCTGTACATTTCGATGACCGGGATGCCGAGCGATTTCCTGACGATGGCCCGACACAAGGGAGTTGCCTGGCCGCCAAAGCCCAACATGCAAACCAAGGGGTTCCGGATATTCTGGGCGGCCATTTCCTCCGCCACGGCGGAGAGAGTCATCGAGATGCCGGCGAAGTATCTTGGCCGCTTGCGTCCCAGCCACTCGGCGATGCGAGGAAACGGTGTCGTGGAGTTCAACGTCACACGGGCCCCCCTTCGGTCATGCCATGGCGGGCCCCAGGGACCGTCGTTTCCGCCCTCCGGCCATGGCGGGTAGTCGAGGAGAGCCATCGCCAGTTCCGCCGAATAGTCGAAATCGTGCCATTCATACATTCGCCAGGCGGCGGCCTGGCGTGAGATCGTGGTCAGTGCGGTCCACGTGACCTTGAC
The DNA here is from genome assembly GCA_964537655.1 of uncultured Aestuariivirga sp. Classification (GTDB taxonomy): domain Bacteria; phylum Pseudomonadota; class Alphaproteobacteria; order Rhizobiales; family Aestuariivirgaceae; genus Taklimakanibacter. The sequence continues at coordinate 17,772 of CAZICN010000007.1, read as the reverse complement.
GGGTTCGCCGGTGGTGCCCGAAGTACTTTGGGTGAACGTGCTGCCGTGACGCGCCGGAATGTCCTGCGATATGATCTGTTCGCGGTGTTTCTGGAGGTCACGCCGCGTGACGATGGGTATCTCCGGCCAGCGGTCCCAATCGATGCTGCCGTTCCGGCGCAGAACCGGCGCCAGTCTTTCCCGGTAGAAAGGCGACGTGCGTCCGGCATGGTGCAGGAGCTGCGCCAGCTGCTGGCGCTGATAGGCGAGCAGTTCCTCGCGCTTCATCCACTGCGTATTCTGCAGGCTGTCGAAGAAGGCGCGGCGCGTGTCGTCGGTCGTCGCTTCCGTCATGGCAAAGCAAGGCCATGGCCATGGCGCGGCGGGCGAGGCATCGCAACCCGGCGTGAGATTGCGGCAGTCGCCCATCCGAGCCAGAGCGATCCTCCCCGACAGACCGCAAAATCGCCGGAAGAATCCAGTTTGTGCCGTTCATGCTGGGCGTTCATGTCCCAGGATAACACGGGGTCTTGCGATTGCCACTTGTCACAACGGCAAAAGGGCGCAAGCATAGGCCCCGAGGAGCCGCCCCGACGGGGTTTCCTCGAAAAACGGGCGGTCCCAGACGGCATTGGAGCAGTCATAGGGAGGTCCTGAATGAGCAGCACAAACGGCAGAGAACGTCAGGGTCCGCGGTGCATCGCACTCGTGGGACCCTATCTGAGCGGCAAGACCACACTCCTCGAAGCCATCCTGTTCCGCCTCGGCGCCATTCCGCGCCAGGGCAAGATAACCGACAAGACGACCATCGGCGATGCAGCGCCGGAAGCCCGCGCACATGGCATGAGCGTCGAGCTCAACGCAGCGACCGTTCAGTTCATGGGCGAGACCTTCTCCTTTGTCGACTGCCCCGGATCGATCGAGTTCGGCCAGGAGGCTCGCGCCGCACTGATGGGCTGCGATGCAGCGGTCGTCGTCTGCGAGCCCGATGACAAGAAAGTCCCCGCCCTGCAGCTGATCCTCAAGCAACTCGACGACCTCGGCATCCCCCGCTTCATCTTCATCAACAAGATCGACCGCACCGAAAGCCGGCTGCGCGACGTGTTGAGTTATCTCCAGCCGGCCAGCGCCACGCCGCTGCTGCTGCGCCAGATTCCGATCTGGAAGGACGAGATCGTGCGCGGCTTTGTCGATCTCGCTCTCGAGCGGGCCTTCGTCTATCGCGAGAATGCGCCGAGCGAGGTCGTCGAGATGCCGTCCGACATGCTCGACCGCGAAAAGGAAGCGCGGTTCGCGATGCTGGAAAAACTCGCCGACTATGATGATGAGCTGATGGAACAGCTGCTCTCCGACATCGAGCCGCCGCGCGATCGCGTCTTCAACGATCTGACCCGCGAACTGTCGGAAGGGCTGATCACGCCGGTCCTGTTCGGTTCGGCGGAGAATGGAAACGGCATACTGCGCCTGATGAAGGCGTTGCGCCACGAGGCGCCGAACGCTGGCCAGACTGCAAAGCGCCTCGGCCTTACCGCCGCCAATGGCGGTGTCGCCGTGCTGCAGATACTTAAGACCTTCCATACCGCCCATGGCGGCAAGCTTTCGCTGTCGCGCGTGCTTTCGGGAACGATTGCCGACAGCGCCACGGTCAATGGCGGCAGGGGCCAGGATGCGCGTATCGCCGGAATGTTCACGCTGATGGGAGCGACGCCGCAGAAGATCGCCAAGGCGGAGGCGGGCGACACGGTGGCGCTCGGCAAGCTCGACGGCATGGCGACCGGTGAGACGATCTCGACCAGCAAGGGGACAACAAAGCAACTGATCGAACTCGACGTTGCGCCCGGCGTCTACGGACTTGCCATCTCGGTCGCCGACCGCAAGGACGAGGTGAAGCTCACCAGCGCCGTCACCAAGCTCATCGAGGAAGACCCTTCGCTGTCTCTCGAACATAACCAGAGCACGCATGAGATGGTGCTGTGGGGGCAAGGCGAGATGCATCTGCGCGTAGCGCTGGAACGATTGCAGGGCAAGTTCGGCGTGCAGGCCCATGCACGGCCGCGACGGATCGACTATCGCGAGACGATCCGCAAATCGGTGCAGATACGAGGCCGCCACAAGAAGCAATCGGGCGGCCATGGGCAATATGGCGATATCGTCGTCGAGATCAAGCCGTTGGCGCGCGGCTCAGGCTTCGCCTTCACCGACTCGATCACGGGCGGCGTGGTGCCCAAGCAGTATATTCCGGCGGTCGAGACTGGAGTTCGCGACTGGATGGGCCAGGGGCCGCTCGGCTTCCCCGTGGTGGATTTCACAGTCAACCTGTCCGACGGCTCCTATCATGACGTCGATTCCTCTGAAATGGCGTTCAAGACGGCGGCCCGCATCGCCATGGCCGACGGCATGCCGCAATGCTCGCCTGTGCTGCTCGAGCCGATCGTTGCGGTCGAAGTGCATGCGCCGAGCGACGCGACGTCGCGCGTCAACCAGATCGTCTCGGGCCATCGCGGTCAGCTTTTGGGATTCGACGGACGCGACGGTTGGCCGGGCTGGGACACAGTCAAGGCGCACATGCCGGAAAGCGAGATCGGTTCGCTCATCATCGAACTCAGATCGGCGACCGCGGGCGTCGGTACTTTCGTGTTCAGGCAGGATCACATGGCCGAGCTGACCGGCAGGCTGGCCGACCAGGTGGTGACCAACCGCAAGGCCATGCTCGCCGCCTGATCTATCCGGCTCCGGTCGAGCTTCAGGCGAGGTAGCTGATCAGCAGCGTCGCCAGCATCAGCATGGACCCCATGCTGACGACGTCGGTCACCGTGCTGAGAATGATGCTCGAAGCGGTGGCCGGATCAGCGCCCAGTTTCTTGAGCGCGACCGGAACCGATGCGCCGGACAGTCCGCTGACGAGGACCGACAGGACGGTGGCTATGAAGGCGATCAAAGCAAGAAAGGCCGGCCCTTTTTCACCCTGCATCGCCGCAACGACGTAGATCACGGCCCCGATGAGGATGCCGGTGATGACGCCGTGCAGGATACCGAGGCGCATCTCCTTCCATAAGGCGGCCGAATAGAAGTCGGTGTTGCCGGCGCGCTCCAGCGTCCGCAAGGTGATGGCCAGTGCCTGTGCGCCGGTATTGCCGGATTGGCCGGCGAGGACGGGGAGAAAGGCGGCGAGCAGCACCACGCGATCGATCGTGTCCTGGTAGTTGCCGACCACGAGGCCAGCGGCAAAGGCGGTGATGAGATTGATCATCAGCCAGGGCAGGCGGGACTTGACCGATGCAACGAAAGGAGTTGCCACGGTTTCACCTTCGGCCACACCGACCATCCGGCCGGGCGTCGCGGCAAGGCGGGCCTCCTCGATCTCATGCAGCCGCGCGGCGCGCACAACGCCGCGCAACTTTCCATTGCGCGCTGTGACCGGATATTCCGGTATTTCCATGCCCTTGATGCGGTTGAGAGCCGCGTGGACATCGAGCCCCTGTTGCAGCGAGACGACCTTGGTCAGCATGACGTTGGCGATCTTCGTCCTGTCATTCGCCAGGATCAGGTCGCGCATGACGCACAGGCCGACAAGCCGGCCTTTCTTGTCGGCCACCATCGGATAAGTGTATTGGCGCTCGGGCGGAACGGCGCGAATCGCGGCAATGGCCTGAGCGACCGTGTTCTCAGGCGCCAGCACCAGGACCGGCTCCTGCATGATGTCCTTGATCGTCGTCATATCGCCAGGCCCCAGTTCAATTCACAGATTCCCTGCAACAAGCGGCACGCGCGCAAGTCAAGTAAATGTTTTGTCGGGTTGTTTTTGCTCCACACGCAGGGGTGTCTTGCAGTTTACGCCCCGATAGAGCAAGATGGCTTTCGAGAGGGGGTGCTTAAGCTAGGAATCATTTATGGCTTATACTGCACGACTTGCAGGGGCAGGAATCATTTGTCTTTATGCCCTGACGACACCGATACAAGCCGCCACCCCGATCGGAAAGGTTTTCGCCAAATCGGGATCGCCCTCGGCCTCCGGCCCTGGCGGAGATCGCAGTCTCGCGACGGGAAGCCCGGTCTATGAAGACGACAAAGTCGTCACCGGCAATGGCAATGTCCAGATCATATTTGTGGACGACACGAAGCTCGTTGTGGGGCCGAATTCGACGCTGGTCATCGATCGCTTCCTCATGCGCGGCGGCGACAAAGCGCGCAAATTCTCGGTCGCGGCGCTCAGAGGAACTTTCCGCTTCATCAGCGGCAACAGCGCCAAGAATGCCTACGACATCAAGACAGCCAATGCGACCATCGGCATCCGCGGCACGGCATTCGACTTCTCGTCAGGCAGCGCGACGCTCGTTGCCGTTCATGCGGGACGCGTCCAGATTTGCGCCTATGGCGAGTGCGAGTCGGTCGATGATCGCTGCGGGGTCGGCCGGGCGGGCGACCAACGCGTCGATGAACTCGGTGGCAAGGCGAAAGGCCGGGCTCTCCGGAGCCTGCCCTATATCCTCAATCAAGGCACGCTGGCGCAGCCCTTCCGCGTCAACACGTCATCCTGCCGGTCGGTTGCGACGCTGTTCCAGAACTTCTTCGGCGGCGGCTCACAAGGCGGCCAGGAGGGGCCGGACGGCGGCAGAGGCTCACCGGCCAATGAGGGGAGCTAGACGCTCGGCGCTGGCTCATTCCTTCTGGATTGATCCGCCGGCGTCTTCCGTGCGGCGGGGATAGGCTGTGACCGGAGCAGGCACGCGCAAGACCTGGGCGGGCTTCGCTACCGGTATCGCCGTTCTCCTTAGTCTGATGTTCCTGCGCGGCTATGATCCGCCGCTGCTGCAATACCTGCGCAATGCCGGTTTCGATCAGCTGCAGCGGATCTGGCCGCGCGAAAAGGTAGAGCTGCCGGTCCGCATCATCGATATCGACGAGGCCTCGCTCGCCAAGTTGGGGCAATGGCCGTGGTCGCGCAAGCAACTGGCGCGAATGGTTGACGAGCTGCAGGCGCTTGGAGCCGCGGTGGTCGCCTTCGATATCATATTTCCGGAGCCGGACCGCTTGTCACCAAGCCGGATCATTTGGGATCCGGAGGTGATTTCAGCCCTCACTCCAGCCGCCCGCCAGGAAGTCGAGTCGACCTTTCCGGACAATGATACGATCTTTGCCGATGCGATCCGCGAAAAGCCGATCGTTCTGGCTTTTTCCAACGCGCCAGGCAGTGCTCGTCAATTGCCCCCGCGGGCGGCAGGGTTCGCTCAGACCGGACTTGACGCCAGCAAGGCTCCACCGCTGATCGGGAGCGTTGCCGCCAATATCAGGAAGCTCGAGGTCGTGGCTGCCGGATTTGGCGCGATCAATCTCGATCTCGCGCGCGAGCAGGGAATTGCGCGGCGGGTTCCCACGCTGTTGTCGGATGGTACGGGATTCTATCCCTCTCTGGCTCTCGAAGCGCTGCGTGTCGCACAGGGGGCAGGCACCTTTGTCGTCAACGCCTCGGAGACGACAGAGAACGCCATCGAAAGCATACGCGTCGGCGAGTTCGAAGTTCCGGTGTCGGAAGATTCCGGCTTCACCTTGCATTACAGGCCGAACTCGCCCGACACATATGTTTCCGCCTATCGGGTCATTTCAGGAACCGAACGCGAGGCGCTGGCTCCGCTGATCAACGGCAACATCGTCTTCGTGGGCACATCGGCGGCCGGCCTCCTCGACGTGCGCACGACGAGCCTGGGCGAGAGCGTGCCCGGCGTCCTCGTCCATGCCCAGGTCGTCGAGCAGATCCTGACCAACGACTATCTGCTTCGACCGCAATGGGTGGGCGGTGCTGAGCTTCTTGCCTTCGTGGCGCTCGGCCTGCTCCTCATCGCCATCATCATGTTCTGGTCGCCGCTTGCCGCTTCGGGTGCCGGCATCGTGGCTCTGGCGCTCCTCACCTTTGCTTCCGCCTATGCGTTCAAGTCGCTCGGGATACTGGTCGACGCGACCTTCCCGGTTTTCGGCATCATCCTCGCCTTTCTGGCGACGCTGGCCTTCCGCCTTCTCGTGACCGACAGCGACCGGCGCATGCTGCGTAGCGCCTTCGGTCATTTCGTGTCGCCCGATGTTCTCTCTGAAATCGAGCGCAATGCCGATTCGCTCGAGCTCGGCGGCGAGGTGAAGAACATCACAGTGCTCTTCGTCGATATCCGCAAATTCACGACCCTGAGCGAGAAGCTGCCGCCGGAGCATCTCGTTTCCCTCATCAATACGCTGCTCGACCGCTGGAGCAGCTCGATCATCGCCCAGGGTGGGACGATCGACAAATTCATTGGCGATTCGATCATGGCCTTCTGGAACGCGCCTCTGTCGAAGCCCAATCACCAGTATTACGCTGCCCTGGCAGCGCTCGGCATCCGTAAGGCGACGGCCGAGCTCAATGCCGACGAGGCCATCAGCCATGTGTTGAAGGAGCGTGGCCAATGGCCGCTGCAATGTGGTGTCGGCATGTGCACGGGGCCGGCCTGCGTCGGCAATATGGGCTCGCAGACGCGGTTCGACTATTCGGCCGTCGGCGAAACCGTCAATGTTGCGGCTCGCACCGAAACGGCCAGCAAGCGCGCCAATTTCGACGTTGTGATCGCCGGAGAGCTCGACGATGAGACGAGACAACTCGCCATCCTTCCAGCGGGTCATGTCGCGATGGCGGGGCGTTCTTCCGAGATGCAGATATGGGCCGTAGCGGGCGATGAGTCTGTAGCGCGCACACCCGGTTTTGCCGAACTGCGCCAGCTGCACGACGAGCTGCTGCAGGACATGGCGGCACAGCGCGATGAGCGGCTATCCGACACGATTGGCAAGTGCGTGGTGTTGGCGGAGCAGATTGAACCACGGCTCAGCGGGTTCTATGCCGCCATTCTTGACCGTAGGAGCGACTTCCACGGCATCACGATTGCTTGATCACGCAAGCCTTTCGATCCTGTGCTAGAGCGCCGGGCGTTCTATTCGAATCGCCTCGGCGCTCTATCTCTTTGATTTGCGCATCGGATTACCCGAAAACCGCCTCGCACTTTTTGGTCCGATGCTCTAGGTAAAAATATAGCGGTGTTCCCAATGGAAATTTGAACAAGAAATGATCCGTCGCGGAACTGGAATTGACGGCCGGCGCAAGTTGAATTAACAGCGATAGCCTCAACTTAACGGGAGAGGGGGCTGTCCCGATGGCAGATGAGAGCATCTCGATAACGTGTCCGCATTGCGGAAGCGCCGCAGCGAAGTCGATGCCTTGGGCAATGACGCATTTCACCACACGGTGCACTGATTGCAGGAAGGCCTATCTTATTGATCGCGCCTATCTTCTGCGCATGATCCAGCGGCTTGACGTCGCCGTCAAGGCGTCGTCGCCCGGGTCGCGCGACTGACCTAGGAGTCAGTTTTTGTAACCAGCTTCGTTTCTGAATTGCGACAGCGAATCATCCGTCTCAATTTTCCAACAGTCCGACGTCGGATCCTGCTTTGATCGTTCCGCGAGAGGTGCGAGTGATCATTCTCAATCATAGGCAGAAGCCGATATGGCGCTGGGTCTCAGGTGGTCCGGCGGCATCAGCGTGGCGAGCCGACGCCATCAGCGCTGGTGGACCGATGGTGGCATGGAACGCCCGGCCAACGGGTCTCGCCTGGTTTCCGGTAAATTTCGCAAGGTCGGTGTAACGCCCAGCGACCCGGCATCGTATCAGGATGGACGGGTTGCCTGCCGGTTCATGCGCTCTCGGGAGCGTGAACTTGCGTGAGTTGCAATGACCGGTTGTGCGGCCTAGCCTCAGCTTTAGCCAAGGACATGCACTATGCTGATCAAGCGCAGATTCGGATGGGAAATTCCGGAGAATCAGGTCACGCCGGAGGCGGCGTTTCTGAACCGGCGGTCGCTTCTGGCGGGGCTCGCCGGCACCGCGATGAGCGGGCTTGCGAACCCGGCCCTGGCCGAAAGCGACCCTTCCCAGGGGCTTTATCCCGCTCCCCTCAATCCTGCCTACAGGGATGCCGGGCGTGCCATTACGGATGAGAAGGACAACGTCAATTACAACAACTTTTACGAGTTCGGCACCTCCAAGAGCATTGCCTCGGAGGCCGAGAAGCTGCGCATCAGGCCCTGGGAGATCTCTGTCGACGGCGAAGTTGACAAGCCCTTCACCATCGGCATCGACGATCTACTGAAGAAGGTCACGCTCGAGGAGCGCATCTATCGCCATCGCTGTGTCGAGGCCTGGTCGATGGTGGTGCCGTGGTCGGGCTTCCCCCTGAGCAAACTGGTCGAACTCGCCAAGCCCAAGGCCGAGGCGAAGTATGTCCGCTTCGAGACTTTCAACGATCCGGAAATGGCGTCCGGCCAGCAGCCCGGCCTCTTCGGCACCATGCCGTGGCCTTATGTCGAAGGTCTTACCATGGCCGAAGCCCTGCATGATCTGACCTTCGTCGTCACGGGCGCCTATGGCAAGCCGGTGGCCAAATCGATGGGAGCGCCGATCCGCCTGCATATGCCGTGGAAATATGGGTTCAAGTCCATCAAGTCGATCGTCAAGGTGAGCTTCGTGAAGGAACGTCCGATCGGCATGTGGGAGCAGTTGCAACCGTCGGAGTATGGCTTCTGGGCCAATGTGAACCCGGAGGTTGCGCATCCGCGCTGGAGCCAGGCCTCCGAGCAGGTGTTGGGCACCGGCGAGCGCGTCGACACGCAGATCTTCAATGGCTATGGCGCGTTCGTCGCTTCGCTCTATCAGGGGTTGGAGAACGAGAAGCTCTATATGTGAGCCTGCGCGCGTAGCGGCGAGCCAGGACCGTCACCATCCATTTCATCCCGCGCGGCGCGAAAAGAAAAGGCCGGACAAATCTGTCCGGCCAAGGATATGGGCTTGTCCCGGTGAAGGGACGCTTCCGGTCCGGGTGAGGGTGGTCCGGAAACATCAGCGGAGCGATACAAGGGGAGGGAGTAACTTCCGCTGCTTGTGCATTCCCAATGAATGCGACAATGAGAAGATGCTCTATTCGCTTATGTCAGACAAGCTGACACATCTCATGGGTGTCATGCTGGACTCGCATGGCATTGATTTCTCACGACTTTGGATGGTTGTCCAAAGAAGCGCCCGAAGATGACCGATTCCAATGAGTTGCGCTGAAAAGGCCGGCCCGGCGGTTTTTGCATTGCTGGGCCGCCGGCTGTCATGGCTCGACAGGGCGGCAAAATAGGGGGAGAATTAGGTCATGAGTTTTGACCTATTCTGGGCGCTGCTGCTCTTCACCTTCGTGATGACCGTGACCCCCGGTCCCAACACGATGATGCTGCTCGCGTCCGGCGTGAATTTCGGCTTCCGCGCAACCGTGCCGCATATGGCGGGGATCACGCTGGGCTTCGGGGTGATGACGATGCTCGTCGGCATGGGGCTCGGCGAGATCTTCAAGGTCTATCCGGTGCTCTATGCCGCGCTCAGCTATGCGGGCGCGGCCTATATGGTCTATCTCGCCTGGAAGATCGCCATGACGCAGTCTTTCGGCGAAGGCAAGGCCGGCAGCCGGCCGATGACCTTCCTGCAGGCGGCCGCCTTTCAATGGGTCAATCCGAAGGCCTGGGTCATGGCGGTGACGGCGATCTCCACCTATTCCGTTCCCGGCGCCTATGTCTTCTCGGTGCTGCTGCTCGCTTTGACCTTCATGGCGGTGAGCGTGCCCGGCTGCTCGGCCTGGATACTGTTCGGCACAGGGGTGCGGCGCTGGCTCGAAAACCCCACGCGCCTGCGCATCTTCAATGTGACGATGGCGGTGCTTCTCGTGCTGTCGCTGGTGCCGGCTTTCTGGCACGCGTGACGGCGTCAGGGCAGGCGGACCGGGCGATGAGCCGGACTTGAGATATTTCGCCCGGTCTTGCATCAGGCGCAGCAGCGCACATTGACCGCCAAGGGTGCAGCCCTAGGCTTGAGAGGGTGAAACAAAACCTTGATTCCGAGGAAGAAGACCGTGACGCCAAGCGCCGTTTCCGTGTCCGAGTTCGATATGCCGGCCAACCCCCCGGCCGGGATGGGAGCGGCGTTCCGGGCCGCGATGCGCAGTTTTACCGGCATCGTCACGCTGGTCAGCGCGCGCACGCCCGAAGGCGAATGGCGGGGCATGGCAGCAACCGCCGTGACCTCGGTCTCGATGGATCCGCCAAGCTGCCTCGTCTGCATCAATCGCAGTGCCTCCCTCTATCCCGCCGTGATGGCGACCCGGCGTTTCTGCATCAACGCGATGCATCAGGACCACCACGCTTTGATGCCGAGCTTCACCCGGCCGGAGCACCGGGACAGCCGCTTCGAGCTCGGCCCCTGGCGAGCTGGTCGCGACGGCATTCCCTATGTGGATGGGGCGCAGTCCAATATATTCTGTGTGCTGATGGACCGCTTCACGGTTGGCACGCATGACGTCGTCATCGGCCGTGTGACCGAGGTGAAGCTCAGGCCCGATCTCGACCCGCTGCTCTATGGAAACGGCAGTTATATGCGCCAGGCCATGCGCTGACCCCTTCCGACCCTGGATGGCATCATGCGAACGTCGTTCACGGAAGAGCAGCTGCGGGATCCCGAAGTCGCCGAGGCGAAGGGCATCCTCGAAACCTGCGTTCACTATGGTTTCTGCACCAATGCCTGCCCGACCTATGTTTTGACGCGCGATGAGAATGAATCGCCGCGCGGCCGCATCGACCTGATCCGCGCCATGCTGGAGAAAGGCGGACCGCCTCGGCCAGAGACCGTGCGGTATCTCGACAACTGCCTGTCCTGCCTCTCCTGCATGTCGACCTGCGCCGTCAAAGTCGACTATGTCCACCTGATCGATCATGCGCGCGTCCATATCGAGCGGCACCATCGCAGGCCGTGGCCCGACCGGTTGCTGCGCTGGGGGCTTGCCGCGATACTGACAAGGCCGCGTTTGTTCGGCGCTGTGCTCGGGTTCAGCCGCATGATGCGGCCCCTCAAGGCTCTGGCGCCCGGGCGCGCAAGGACACTGCTGGACATGGTCCCAGGCGACAGCAAAACGGATTTCCTGGCGCCGGCCGTCCTGGCGGCGGAAGGACCACGGCGTAAGCGTGTCGCCGTCCTGCCCGGCTGCGCCCAGCAGGCGCTCGACGGCAATATCAACGCGGCGACCCTGCGCGTCCTGCGGCGGCATGGCTGCGAGGTTGTAATCGCGGCGGGCGCTGGCTGCTGCGGGTCGCTGCCGCTCCATATGGGCAAGGACGGGCCGGCGCGCGCGCTGGCAAAACGGAACATCCTGGCATGGTCGGCGGAAAAGGAACGCCACGGCCTCGATGCCGTCATCGTCAATGCGTCCGGCTGCGGCACCACCGTCAAGGACTATGGCCATTTGTTCGCGCAGGATGCTTCGATGCGCGCGAAGGCGGCCGAGATCGGCGCGCTGGCGCGCGATATCAGCGAATTCTTGATGGAACTCCAACCGGACTTCGCCGGGAAGAAGCCGGCGCATCGCGTCGCCTATCATGATCCGTGCTCCATGCAGCACGGCCAGAAGGTCACGCGGGAGCCGCGGGCGCTGCTGCGCGGCGCGGGTTTTACCGTTCTCGATGTTCCCGAAGGACATTTCTGCTGCGGCTCGGCAGGCACCTATAATCTGCTCAAGCCGGCAACGGCCGCGCTGCTCGGCAAGCGCAAGGCCGGCCATATCGTCAGCACCGGCCCCGACATCATCGCCACCGGCAATATCGGCTGCATGGTGCAGCTCAAAGCTTATTCCAGGCTGCCCGTCGTTCACACCGTCGAGCTGATCGACTGGGCGACCGGCGGGCCGATGCCGTCCGCCTTGGCGGGGGTCGACTTGCCGGAGCGCGTGGCGGCCGAAACCATCGCCGCCTTACCGGCGCCAAGGGACGACGGCGATCCGAACGCTGTCTGGTGAGGCCTTCCAAACTCTTCAGACGATGCCGTAACGGCCCGGCGCCAGGATGTTGTTCGGGTCGAAAGCCTGCTTGATGGCCGAGCAGGCGCCGCGATAGGCCGGTATCGTCTGAGCCATGTGGAAATCATGGAAATCGATCGGCGCGCGGCCGACGAAGACACCGCGCTTGGCGACTTCCTCCGCCATCTTGCGATAGCAGGCCTGCGCGCGGCTGCGCTCATCCTCGTCCTCGCGATTGAAGCACAGGACGTGCAGGCCGCGGCTGAAGCGCGCCGAACAGACATTCATGACGGTATAGTCGAGGCCATGATCCTCGTAAATCCGCCGGCAGAGATGCTGGAACTCATTCGCAACCTTGCCGATCATCGGCGTTCCCGGCAGGAACCAGCTGTTGCCACCGCCCGGCCGCCATTTCAAGAGCCCGAGCTCGCCGAGGCTCGGCACGCCGGAGAAGGCGTTGATCGCGACCTGGAGCGGGCCAATCGCTGCCGCCTCCTCATGCGCGATATAGCGCGCCTTCCCTGAGCGTTCGAAATGGCCGCGGACTCTCTGAATCATCGGCTCGATGGCCGCATCATTCGGACCGTAGAAGGCGCCCGAAACCGTCCAGGCCCCGACGCCGATCCTCTGGCGCAGCGCCTTGCGTCCCGCGTCCGAGATCGAGCGCTTGCCACCGGACGCACGGTATTCCGCACTCTCCCCCTCCGAGCCGCAGGCATAGATATCATTCACCACGCGGAAGAGCGTCGGCACGAAGTTGGAAAGCTTGAGCGGCCGGCACAGGTCGATGATCTCCTCGAGATCATCGTCGCCATCATAGGCGAAATGGAAGGAGCGGATTGCGGGCGGCCGCGGCAGCAGCCAGATGCCCATGCGCGTGACGATGCCATAGTTGGATTGGGCGAACAGGCCGTCGAGAATGGGGCCGAAGGAATATTTCGACGTATGCCAGTTCGAGATGTCGGCGCTGTCGAGGGCGCCGTCGCCGGTGCGCAGGACGTCGCCGTTCGGCAGGACGATCTCCATGCCGCAGGAGAAGCCGAAATGATCGAAATAGGGCGAGTAGCCCGCCCCCTTGTCCAGCGCATTGCCGAGCATGCCGCCCTGCGGCGGGCCGGACGTCACGTCGAGCATCAGCTTGTTGCCGAGACGCACCAACTCGTCATGCATCGCCTGGTAGCTCACTCCCGGCTCGACCACGGCATAGGCCAGCGTCTCGTTCACCTCCAGAATGCGGTTCATCCGCCGGCCGAGATCGAGAACGACCTGGCCCGAGGAACTTGGTGACCGGCTGCCGAGGCCGATATTGTGGCCGGTGCTGATCGGATAGAGCGAAACCTGATGGGTGTTCGCCAGGCGAACGATCGCCTGGACGTCGGAAGTCGATCCGGGATAGACGACCGCGGCGGGTGCCCGGTCACCGCCCGGAAGCGTGTTCTCGCCATATCTCCTGAGGGTCTCGTCGCTCCGGTTGACATGGCCGTCACCCAGTTGCGCCGTTACCGCGGCCAGGAAAGCGTGCAAATTCGATTGTCGTGCGGTCATGATCGCGTGCGCCTCCCGGGTCCAAAATCCATTCGTCAGATCTGCCAGGCGAGCTCGCGCCCCTCGCGCTGCAGCGCCTGACGGATCAGGCGGCGGTCGCTTTCCGGCCGGCGCGAGTCGAAGCTGACCGCCACCGCCAGTTTCTCGTCGCGATCGTCATGCAGCAGCGGAACGGCGTAGCAGCTGAGGCTGGGATCGATCTCGCCTTCCTCGCAATGGATGCTGCTCTGGCGTGCATCCTGCAATGCGGCGGCGATCTCGTTCCAGGTCGTCTTGGTGCGGGCCGTGAAGGCGGGAAAGGGTTCGGCCGGCAGGAGCGCCTGCCGGTTGGCCTTGGGCAGGCTCGCGAGCAGGGCCCGGCCGGCGGCCGTGGCCCAGAGCGGGTAGCTCGGCCCGACTTCGACATCGATCATGGCGCGCCGGTTGCCGGCCAGCCGCGCCAGCGTGACCGCCTCCGAACCTACGAGTTGCAGGAGATAGACCGTTTCGCCGCAGCTGTCGGCGACGCGCGCCATCGGCGGTGCGGCGACCTGGATCAGCCGGTCGACCCAGGCGGTGGCCAGGCGCAAAGACCTGACGCCCAGCGTGTAGCGGCGGTTGGGCAAGTGGCTGGCATAGCCATGCGACACCAGTGTCGAGAGAATGCGCGAAGCGGTGGCGGGATCGACATCCAGGCTGGCGGCGGCGTCACAGACGCGAATTCCTGCCGGAGCGGCCTGGCGCATCATGTCGAGCAGATCGAGAGCCCGGCCCACCGAGCGGACTTCCGCGGCATCTCCGGCCCGCCGTTCCACCATCCGCTTCCCCTAATCGCCAGCCGATGCACCGTTCGAGAATTTCGGGATGACGTTCTCGCCGAACAGCCGGATCGACTCCAGCATGCGCGCATGGTCCGTGATCCCACCGTACATAACAAAGATCATGTACTCAACGCCGAGCTCGTCCTTGAGGCGCTGGATCTCCTCGCCGACCTCGTCGGGCGTTCCGACGATCTGGAAGCCGCTGGCCACCATCTGCTCGAAGGTCTTGGGCACCGGCCCTTCCTGGCCCTTCATGCGCAGGGCTTCGAAGAAGCCGAACTCGCCCAGCCAATGGGTCCAGAAAGCCGACCCCTGGCGGGCCGTCTCCATCGCCTCCTCACGGGTACGGCCGACCGCCAGGTTGCGGCATAGCGCGACGCCGCCCCCCTTCGAATACTGACCGAAGCGCAGCTTCCGCCCGTGCTTCGCCGCCTCATCGACATAGGCCTGGAAGACCCAGCGCACGATGTCGAGATTGGCGGCCAGCGTCACGACCGAGCTGCCGATGCGGGCCGACCAGTTGAGCGTCTCCGGGCTCTGGGTGAGGGTGGTGAAGAGGGGAGGATGGGGGGACTGCTTCGGCTTCGGCACCGTCGCGACCTGCGTCAGCATTCCATCGGCGACGCCGGCCTTCAGCCGCGCCGAGATCGGATGCTTCCATTCGAGGCCGCGCGGCGGCACCGAGATGAACTCGCCTTCGAAATCCCACAGATCCTCTGCCCAGGACCGGCGCATCACCTCGAACCATTCTTCCACGATCCGGCGATTGGCGGCCTCGATCTCGGTCCGGCCGGTGCCGGCGGCGTTGGCATGATAGTGCTGGCCCATCACGCCGACCGACCTCGGCTGATAGCCGCGGCTCAGGCCGACATCGAGGCGGCCGCCGGTCAGATGATCCGCCATCGCGATATCCTCGGCGAGGCGGAGCGGGTTCCAGTTCGGCAGGACGAGGCCCATCTGGCCGTGGCGCAGGCGCTTCGTGTGCTGTGCCAGATAGACATTGAGCATCAGGGGATTGGGCGTCACATGATAGCCCTCGATCTCGAAATGATGCTCGGCGAACATCATCGAGGTCCAGCCGGTTTCATCGGCGCAGATCGCCTGCTCGCGCAGTTCATCGAGCGTGGTGGCATAGCGGTTGCGGTCGAGGCCCCAGAGCCCCTTGCCCAGATCAGCTTCCCCCGCGACGGCGACGGGGTAGAACATCCCGAATTGCACGGCCACACCCTCTCTTTGCGGCTATTACCGCGGCGAGTATTGCGCGCCGCCGGCAAGGGGCAAGGCCGGGTCTTGCGTCAGACGCAAGATGCGAAGAAATATGTG
>CAZICN010000007.1:0-2136 GCA_964537655.1 uncultured Aestuariivirga sp. | reverse complement strand
CAGAGCTTGAGGCCGATGCGGCCCTTGCCGGTGCGCGGCGGCGCAACGATGCGAGCCTCGGCGCCGGTACCCGGTTCGCGCGAGGCGGCCAGATAGATGAATTTTTCGTCCTCCCAGGGCACATCGGCCTCCTTCACCAGGCGGTGCAGGCGCGAGCGGGCGACCCGGCGCGAGAAATGACACCAGTCGGGTGCCAGGATCGGGCAGGGCGCCCGATGCGGGCAAGGGGCGAGGATATGGGCGCCCTGGTCGATGAGCCGCCGGCGTGCCCGAAGGACGCGCTCCCAGCCCCTGGGCGTGCCGGGTTCGACAATGAGGAGGACATCTCCCGTCAGGGTCCAGAGGCGGTCGATCGCCTTGTCACGATCGGCGGCCGCGAGCTCGCTCAGGACGTAAGAGAGGCAGACGAGGTCGCGCGGCGGCGTCTCGGGAAGATCGCTGGTTGCATCGCCGCTGCGCCATTCGATCCTTTCGACCGAGGCCGACCTCGAAAGCGCCTCACCCCAATGGCGGATCGCGCTGCTCGTCTCGATCAACAGGGCTTCGGTGAGATCCGGCCAGCAGTCGGCCGCCGCCCAGAGGGCGGTTCCGGGGCCTGAGCCCATATCGAGCAAGGTCGTGGGCTGGAAAGCGGGCCGCGCCATGCTGAGCCGAGTCATGGCATCGCGGACCGCGGCATAGGTGGCGGGCAGCCTGGTTGCGAGATAGGCCCGGGCCGCGAGATCGCTCGAGAGATGAAGCGCGCCATCCAGCCTTTCATCACGATAACGATGTGACAGGACCGACGCCGCTTGCGCCAGCTCGGCGAGCGTCACGCCCTCGAGAGCTCGATCAACCGCTAGACGTAAGAGAAGCGGGAGCTCCATCGCTATCCAGAGCGCCGGGCGTTCCGATCAAATCGGAGAAGACGCTCTGTCTCCATCCTCTTGTGCATTGGATTATCCGAAAACCATTGCGCACTTTTCGGTCCGACGCACCGCTAGAAGCTCCATTCCTTCGCCTTCGACACGAGGAAATCGCGGAACACCGTCACGCGCTTCGAATCCTTGAGCTCTTCCGGATAGACGAAATAAGTGTCGAATTGCGGAGTCTCGACCGGCAGGTTGACCTGCACCAGGCTCGAATTGTTGCCGACGATATAGTCGGCGAGCGAGGCGATGCCGACGCCGGCTTCGACGACGCGCCGCAGGCCGTAGGCGTTGTTCACGCGTAGGAAAGGCCGGCGGATATCGCCGTCGATGCGCCCCGCCGTCTCGAGCCAGTTGATCGAGGTGAGATAGGTCGGTGCCTGCCCGAAGGTGACGATGCGATGGTTGTCGAGATCCTCGACCGACTTCGGCATGCCGAACTTCTTGATGTATTCGGGCGCGGCATAGATGTGGTGATGCACGGTGAAGAGCTTGCGCTGGATGAGATCGGGCTGCACCGGCCGGCGCAACCGGATCGCCACGTCGGCCTCGCGCATCGCGAGATCGAGCTCGCGGTCGTCGAGCATCAAGGTCACCTGGATCTGCGGATAGAGATCGGTGAACTCGGTGAGATGGGGGGTGAGCCAGACCGAGCCTAGGCCCACGGTCGTGGTGATGCGCAATTCGCCGGTCGGCTTGTCCTTCGAGTCCATGAGGCGCGTCTGCGCCGCGGCGAGCTTGGCGAAGACGTCATGGGCGGTGCGGTAGAGCACTTCGCCCTGTTCGGTGAGGATGAGGCCCCTGGCGTGGCGGTGGAAGAGCGCCACGTTCAGATCCTGCTCGAGCGAGCTGATCTGGCGGCTCACCGCCGATTGCGACAGGCCGAGATCGTGGCCGGCATGGGTAAAAGAGCCTGCCTCCGCGACGGCGTGAAATATCCTGAGCTTGTCCCAATCCATAGCAATGCTGTTTCTTCGTTACGCATTGCCTATCCCCGCAATGCTTTCCTCTAGTCCTTGCATTGCCCATTGCGAAAAGCCGTTACCCACCTTCTCGCGCAATGCCGTGTTACTACTCCGCCGCCTCGCGCAGGTGTTCCTGTGCGGCGAGCCAGCGTTCCACTTCGAGCGCAGCCATGCAGCCCATGCCGGCCGCGGTCACGGCCTGTCGGTAGACGTCATCGGTCACATCGCCCGCCGCATAGACGCCCGGAATGGATCACGCGGTG
>CAZICN010000006.1:35796-52687 GCA_964537655.1 uncultured Aestuariivirga sp. | reverse complement strand
AGGGCCGTCCACATATGCGAAGCGGTTTTCGGATAATCCGATGCGTAAATCAAAGAGATAGAGCGCCGGGGCGATTCGAATAGAGCGCCCGGCGCTCTAGAAGGCAGGAAAACGTTAGACCACGCCCTAGTGTGGTGGTTCAGAAATTCCCTCCAGTATCGCAGTCGGGATTCGAGGAATTTCTGAACCAGGACCACACTAGAATCTTGGATTTGCTAGTGTCCTTTCGAATCCGAAGTTCGCTCGGAGGACGCTGCCAATGCATGCGAACTTCGGATTCGGGACACTAGCCGCGCCGGCCCGCCGGCGCGCGCGGGAGAGATTTGTCCAGTGTAGAGAGGCCGTGAGGCCGGGAGCAACCAAATGAGCAAGCGCAACTATCCGAGTGCCTTCCTGCATCCCTTTTCCCACATACCGACGCTCGAGGAGCAGGGGCCGGTCATCGTCGACAAAGGCGAGGGCGTGTATATCTATGACGACCGTGGCCGAAAGTACCTGGAAGGCAATTCCGGCCTGTGGAATGTCGTGCTCGGTTTTGACAACAGGAAGCTGATCGAGACGGCCCAGCGCGCCTATGCCAAGCTTCCGGCCTATCACGCTTTCTTCGGTCGTGTCGGCCAGTCGGCGCTCGATCTTTCCGAGCGCATCGTCAGGCTGGCGCCGATGGAGGCGAACCGCGTCTTCTATGCCAATTCCGGTTCCGAGGCGAATGACACGGTGGTCAAGCTGCTGTGGTTCCTGGCCGAGCAGGAAGGCAAGCCGCATCGCCGCCTGCTGCTCAGCCGCAAGAACGCCTATCACGGCATGACGGTGATGACGGCGAGCCTCACCGGCAAGGACTATGTGAAATCCGCTTCCGGCCTGCCGCTCCAGGAAGTCCGGCATCTGACCTGCCCGCATCATTGGCGCGAAGCCCAGGCGGGGGAGAGCGAGAAGGAATTCTCCGCCCGACTGGCGCTCGAGCTGGAGCAGACCATTCGCAATACGGGTGCGGATTACATTGCCGGCTTCTTCGCCGAGCCGGTGATGGGCGCGGGCGGCGTCATCCCGCCGCCTGAAGGTTATTTTCAGGCCATTCAGCCGGTGCTGAGGAAACATGGCATTCCGCTCATCGCCGATGAGGTGATCTGTGGTTTTGGCCGCACCGGCGAGTTCTGGGGCTCGCAAAAATATGGCATCAAGCCCGATATCGTGGTGGCCTCCAAGGTCATCACGGCCGGCTTCTTCCCGATGGGCGCCATCATCCTGTCGCCCGAGATGACGGAGCGGATCGAGAAGGCCAGCGCGAAATACGAGGAACTGCCGACGGGTTTCACCACCGGGGCGCATCCGGTCGGCTGCGCCATCGCCATGACGGCGCTGGATGAGATCGAAGGTGGCGCTTTCGCCAATGTCAAAGCCGTGGCGCCTGCCTTCCAGAAAGAGCTCCGCGCCATGGCCGATCATCCGATGGTGGGCGAGGCACGGGGTGTCGGTCTCATGGGCGCGCTCGAAATGGTGGCCGACAAGAAGACCAAGGAGCCTTTCGCCGGCACTCTCGATGTCAGCGAGAGGGTGGCGCGTCAGGCCCTGAAGAACGGCCTGATCTGCCGGCCCCTGGGCCAGTCGATCGTCCTGGCGCCGCCCTTCATCATCACCGGCAAGCAGATCGGTGAGTTGTTCGGCATCCTGCGCCGGACACTCGATGAAGTTCACGCCGGCATCGCCCGGAAAGCAGCGTGATCGACAGGCGGGGCGGCTTTCGCCGCCCCGCCTCGAACAGGGAGGGTCCATGGCGCGTTACAGGCTCGGTCCGGCGGATGTGCAATATGCCGAGGAATTCATGGCCGATCCCTTCGGCTATCGCAGCCCCGGCCTGCAGCGCGTGCTCAATGTCATGCGCGGCCTCGGTCCCGAGGGCAAATATGTCCTGTTGTGCAAGGAACCTTACCGGCGCTGGCAGCTCGCCCGCCTCCCGGCGCGCCGCGGCGAGCCGATCGGCGAGGTCGCGGGCGCCGAGTATGGCGATCTCGCCACGGCCGAGCGCGACGTGTTCTTGCGGCGCTGGCGGGATCTCGGCGGGCCCGCTTTTGCATTTCCTTCATCATCGCGGCGGGCCTGACCGATGTTTCCCCTCATTGGTTATACGAACACGTTGAGCGCCGCCCCGGGCGAAGTCGTCGAGGTCAAGGTCGGCTCCTATGGCGCGAGGTCTTACCGCGCCGATCTGCGCCGCATCATCCAGGGCGACCGCAATCCGCAAGGCCCCGGCTACCAGGATGAGGCCATCGCTCTTGACCTGGGTGGCCGGCGGCCGGCGCGCCGGCAGGCTATCCATCCAGGGTCCTATGTGCGCATCGAAGACCGGGGCTCCGTGCTGGCCGATCTCCAGGACTTCACCCTGGCCACCGTGGCGCAGCCCACGCTGATGGGCGGTGGCGAGCGCACGATCTTCGCGCTCGCCGGTCGCGATATCGAGCTCATGCTCGATGCAGACGGCAGGCCCTGCGCCAGGTTTGGCGAAACGAAGCTTGCTCTCGCGCAACCGCTCATCCGCAGCCAATGGACGATTCTGGTCCTGTCATATGACCGGCAAGCGGGGCGGCTGCGCCTGGCCACGCTCGCACCGGCCGGCCAGACCATCGAAACGGCTGAAGCGCCGGTGGCGGCACGCCGCAATCACGGCGCGCCGGTCGTGGCGATGATCGCGGCGCGGGCACCAGGCGAAAACCATTTCGACGGCAAGATCGATTCACCTGTCCTGTTCGACCGGGCGTTGGATCCACTCGTGGCCGCGGCACGCCTGGCGCTTCCGCACAAGCTCGGCCAGATGCCGGATCTCGTCGCTTATTGGGATTTCTCGCGTGCCCTGGAGGGCATGGAGGTGATCGATGTCTCGCCGCACCAGCTTCACGGCTTGACCGCGCAGTGTCCGGCACGCGCCATGACCGGATGGCGCTGGGCCGGGCAGGTTCTCGATTGGCGCCAGCAGGGCGAGCTGTACTCGGCCATCCATTTCCATGCCGATGACATGACCGATGCCGGCTGGGCGACGGATTTCGAGGTCGAGCTGCCCGCCGATCTCACGAGCGGCATCTATGCCATCCGCCTCGTGCCCGATGACGATGAAGGGCAGGCCTATCACTGCGTGTTCGCGGTGAGACCGCCGCGCCGGAGCGTTACCGGCAATCGTGTCTGCTTCCTGATGCCCACCGCGAGTTATCTCGCCTACGCCAATCACCGCCTCGGCCTCGACGTGCCCGGAACCGAGGTCGGCATGGGGCGCCTGGTCGAAATCGATCGCCACCATGCCTTCCTGCAGGAGCATCCGGAGCTCGGTTTCTCCTTTTATGAGGTTCATGCCGACGGCAGCGGCGTCTTCCATTCGTCGCGCAACCGCCCCGTCGTCGATCTGCAGCCGGGCGTGAAGGGTTTCCTCGGCGGCCTCGGTTCCAATGTCTGGCAGTTCACCGCCGATACCCATATCACCGGCTGGCTCGCACATCAGGGCGTGAACCATGATGTGATCACCGATGAGGATCTCCATCGCGAAGGTCTCTCGCTTCTGCGCCGCTATGATGTGGTGCTGACCGGCACGCATCCCGAATATTATTCGCTTCAGATGCTCGACGCGGTGCAGGGCTTTGTCGATCGCGGCGGCCGGCTCATGTATCTCGGCGGCAATGGCTTCTATTGGCGCATCTCGTTCAGCGACCGGCATCCGGGGGTCATCGAATGCCGCCGCTCCGAGGCGGGGATCAGGCCGTGGGAGCCGGGGCCTGGTCAGTTCCATCATGCCTTCACGGGCGAATATGGCGGGTTGTGGCGGCGCAATGGCCGTCCCTCGACCCACCTCATCGGCCTCGTCATGAGTTCGCAGGGCTTTGACATCTCCGAACCCTACGAACTGTCAAAGGACGCGTCCGACAGCCGTGCCGATTTCATCTTCGAGGGAGTGGACCGCAGCGCCGGGCGTAAATTCGGGGACTTTGGCCTCTCCGGGGGAGGGGCGGCCGGCATGGAGATCGACCGCGCCGATTTCGCTCAAGGCACGCCCGGCCACGCGTTCATTCTCGGCAGTTCGAAATCGCATACCGACATCTATCTGATGACGCCCGAGGACATGCTCGATCCGACTCCCGACATGTCGGGCACGCAGAACGAGACGATCCGGTCCGATCTGGTCTATTTCGAAACCATGGGCGGCGGCGCGGTCTTCTCGGTCGGCTCGATTGCCTGGGCCGGGGCCATGGCCTGGAACGGCTATGAGAACGAGGTCTCGCGGCTGACCTGGAATGTTCTCAAGCGCTTCTCCCGCCGGGACTGATTTTCCGCACGATCGTTCAAGACCGTCCAGGCACAGGGCGGTATCTGTGCCGCATGATCCCGGACTTCAACGCGACAGGGCTTCTGACGCTCGCGACATCCGCCGCGGCGCTGATGGCGAGTCCCGGGCCGGCGACATTGAGCGTTGCCGCGACGGCTGCCGCCTACGGACTTCGCGGGTCGCTTCCTTATGTGCTCGGCATCAATCTGGGCACCATCGCGGTGCTCCTTGCCGTGGCGCTCGGCGCCTCGGCTCTTCTACAGGCGCTGCCGCAGCTGTCCGCGCCAGTGACCATCGCAGCCTCCCTCTATATCCTCTATCTGGCCTTCCGGATCGCCACCGCACCGCCCTTGTCCGGCAAGGTGGAGAAGGCCGCGCCGGGATGGCTCCCGGGCTTCGTCTTGGCCATCGCCAACCCCAAGGCCTATCTCGCGATCGGCGCGGTCTATGCCAAATCGGTGCTCGTGCCATCGAATGCATCGGCGGACGCCATCCTCAAATGCACGATCCTGAGCCTCGCGGTCCTTGCCATTCACGCGCTGTGGGCGCTGGCGGGATCGGTACTCACTGCAACGTTACGCGATCCTCGCGCCTCGCGGCTGGTTAATCTCGCCATGGCGGCGGCCTTGGTCGCCGTCCTCCTGATCGACAGGCTGTAGGGCGGCGAGGACTTCCTCCCTCGGCGACGCCTGTGCTTAACTTGCGCCGTCAGGGGGAGAAGCAGCACATGACCAGCCCGTCCGGCCCGAGGGCCGATCTTGCCAAGGCCCTCGATGCGATCAAGGCCGATGTCGTTCATGTCGGGCTGTTCGATTTTGCCGGCGCCTTCCGCGAGCGCCGGCTCAGGCGTCAGGAGCTGATCGCCAGCATGGAGACGGCGGTCTTCGCCAATGTGCTGCCGAAATGGGATCTGGCCGAGCGGATCCTGTTTCCCGGACCCTATGGCAGCGAGACGATCGCCTATGATGTGGCGTCGCTGCGCCGCTATCCTTTCGAGAAGAATGCCGCGGCCCTGGTGGCCGACTACACCGGGCCGCAAGCGGCGATCATGCCGCGCCGGGTGTTGGCCGGCCAGATCGCGAAGGCCGAGGCTCTGGGTCTTGACGTGTTGGCCGCGACCGAATTCGAGTTCATCGTGCTCAATGAGACGGCCGAGACCCTGAGAGCCAAGAAGTTCGCCGATCTCGTTCCCTTCGCGCCCGACAATCACTGCTGGTCCGGCCAGACCGCCGCCACCCATGCCGCTTTTGTCGCCGATCTCGAGCAATGCCTGACCGCCGCCGATATCGGCCTCTATTCGTTGAGCGTCGAACTGGGGCCGGGATGCTTCGAAGCGACCATGAAACATGCGCCGGCCTTGCGCGCCGCCGATGATGCCGCCTTCTTCCGCCTGTTCACCAAGGCCTTCTGCCGGCAGCGCGGGCTGACGGCCTCTTTCATGTCCCTGACCGGGGCGGGTTTTCCCGGCATCGGCGGGCATATCAGCCTGTCCTTGCGTGACCGCGCGAGCGGCCGCAATGTCTTCGCCGACGGGGCGGATGCGAACGGGCTTTCGGCCGAAGCCAGGTCGTTCCTCGCCGGGATCATCGAGATCGTCCCTGAAATATTCCCGATGATCGGCAATACGGTGAATGCCTATCGCCGGCTGGCGCCGGGAAGCTGGGCGCCGAAGACGGTGAGCTGGGCTCCCTACAACTACGCGGCGGCGGTGCGCACCGCTGCCGAAACCGAAGCGATGACGCGTCTCGAACTGCGCCTGCCGGGAAGCGATCTCAATCCGCATCTTGCTCTCGCCGCCATGCTGGGGGCGGGTCTCGACGGGCTCGCCCGCAAGCTCGATCTTGCCTCACCGCCCATCACATCGGGCGGACCGGACGAGATTCCCGCCGGCGCCGAGCGTCTGCCATTCGATCTGCTGTCGGCGACGAAACGTTTCCAGGCGAGCGGCAAGGCACGCGAATTGTTCGGCGCGGCCTTTGTCGGGCAGTATGGCAGCCTGTGCGAGGCGGAGGATGCGGCACTCCGGAAGGCCGTCAGCGCGGCGGAAGTGCAGCGTTATCTGGAGCTCGGGTAATCACCCGAGTCATCCGCGCCTGTCCTGGTCCTTCTTGTTGGGGCCGATGCGGACGGCGGCTTCGCCAGTCCGGCGCGTATGCGCGATCACGCTGCGGCCCTGGGCGGATTGCTGCCTGAGCGCTTCCAGCACGTCTTCCTTCGGACCGTCGGCGGCAACCTTGCCATTGGCGATGACGACCAGCCTGTCGATGAGTTCGAGCATCGAATAGCGATGCGTTGAAACGATGACGGTCTGATCGGGACGCAGCGCCTTGCGCAACTGGTCGATCAGCTGCCGCTCGCTGGCGAGGTCCATGGCGCTCGACGGTTCGTCGAGGTAGATGACCTGCGGGTCGCCGATCAGGACGCGCGCCAGGGCGACGGCCTGCCGCTGGCCGCCCGACAGGGCCGAGCCGCGTTCCCCGACATTGGTATCGTAGCCGGCGGGATAGCGGCGGACGAATTCTTCCACGCCGGCAAGGCGCGCCGCCGCGACGAGCTCGCTGTCGGCGGCGCCCGCCTTTCCCATGGTGATGTTGCTGCGGATGCTGCCGTGGAACAGTTCGGCATCCTGACCCAAGAGGCCGATGGCGCGGCGGACCTGGTGCGGATGATATTGCCCCATGTCGATGCCGTCGATGAGGATGCTGCCCTTCTGCGGCTCATAGAGCTTGACCAGGAGGCGCCCGATCGTGGTCTTGCCGGAACCGATCTTACCGATGATGCCGACCTTTTCTCCGGGCCTGATGGTCAGCGTGAAGTCGTTGATCGCCGGCACGCCGGAATTGGGATAGGCGAAGACCACATTCTGGAACTGGATCGTGCAGTTGGTGATGGGCTGCGCCAGGAAGGACTTGCCCGGCGGCCGTTCGCTCGGCATCTGCATGATCTTGTCGAGGGCCCGCAGCGACGAGAAGGACTGCTGCGACCGCGCCAGGACGATGGCGAACTGTCCGAGGGGGGCCACGCACCGGCTGGCCAGCATCACCGAGGCGATGATGGCGCCCATCGAGATATTGCCCTCCTGGAACAGATAGACGCCGACGATGATCACCGCCACGCTCACCATCTGCTGGATCGCCGAGGAGATATGGGTGAGTGTCGAGGTCAGCTGGCGGACGCGTTCGACGGTGCGCGATGTCGAGCCGACCAGTTTTTCCCACAGGCCCTGCAAATGGCTTTCGGCGCGCACGACCTTGATCGTCTCGAGTGCGGCGATCGTTTCGACCAGCAGGGAGTGGCGTTGTGCGGCTTCGGCGGCATTGCGCTCCGCCGCTCGGCGCAAGGGGATCTGGAACAGCAATCCCAGTCCGATGATGATCAGGGCGGCCACCGCCGGAACATAGGCGATTGGCCCGCCGATCTGCTGGATCACCACAAGGAAGAGGATGAAGAACAGCATGTCGGTGAGAGTGGCGATGGTGTTCGAGGTGAAGAACTCACGCACCGATTCGAAGTCTCTCAGATGGCTGGCGAAACTGCCGGTCGTCGGCGGCTTGCTGCTCATCTGGATCGACAGGACATGCGAGAAGATGCGGCTGGCCAGCAGGACGTCGGCCCGCCTGCCGGTCGAGTCGATGAGCCATGCGCGCAGGGTCCTGAGGATCAGATCGAACAGGAGGGCGATGCCCATGCCGATCACCAGCACCCACATTGTGGGAATTGCCTTGTTCGGCAGGACCCGGTCATAGACATTCATCACGAAGAGCGGCGAGGCGAGGGCGATCACGCTGATCAGTCCCGCGGTGAAGGCGACCAGGACATAGGTCTTCCACAGTTTCTGGATCGACCCCCAGAACCAGTGATCACCCGCTTCGCTGGACAGCGTGTCGAGATTCTCGTCCACTGTCGTGAACTGGCGGGCAAGGATGGCATAGCCGGTATAGCCCTCGGCCAGCTCGCTGGCCGGGATATGGGCGGTCGTTCCGGTAAGCGGATCGTAGATCTGGCAGCCGCGCGGGTCCTGGCGCAGCAGGATGCAGCAGTCGTCATCCTCCATCAGCAGGATGACCGGAAGGAGCAGGGGCGGCAGGTCGCTGAGCTCGCGGCGTACCAGTTTTGCCGAGAAACCCACCCTGCCCAGGGCCCTGAGCGCCAGCTCGGGAGTGAGGCGGCCATTCACGAGGGGGAGGCCGCCAGTGAGCACATCGGCCGAGACGGCGCGGCCGCGCAGCGATACCAGGGCCTGGACCGCCCGGGTCAGCGGATCATTGTCGGAGGCGAGCCGGTCGAGCGAAGCAATGCCGGGCGGCGGTACATCTTCCACCCCGCTGTCGATTGCCGCCAGCGCCTGATTGCGTGGATATTCATGTTTCATTGCCGGTTACCGTCCTGTTCCGGCCGAGTATTCAAGAATCACGCCAACTCGTAGCGAACTCAATCCTCCTTAGGCGGGCGCGGATCGGTCCGTTCATAGGCGTCGGGGGGCAGCGTCTCCGGGCTGCGGGCATCCTTGCGGGCATAGGTCTTGGCCTGCGACACCGGGGCCACGCCGATCGTCCGCAGCAGCATGCCTGTGGCCGCGAGCAGCCGGTATTCCGCGAATTTCACTGCGGCGTCGGAGGTCGCGATGGCCACCTGCGTGTTGAACCGGGTGTTCTGCGTATCGAGCAGATCGAGCAGCGAGCGTTCGCCGATCTTGAACTGCTCGGTATAGGAGGACCTCAGCTGATCGGTCGCCGAAAGTTCCTGCAGCAGGACGCGCAAGCGCCGGGCCTGCTTCTGCCGGCGGTCCCAGGACAGCCGAACACCCTCCTCGACCTCGCGGGTGATGCGATTGAGCTTCTGATAGGACTCATCGACACGGCGGATCTGTTCCTGCTTGTTGGCCGTGTCGATGCCGCCATTATAGATGTTCCATTCGACGACCAGATTGCCCTGAAGGTCGTTGTCAGCGCCGCGCTCGCCGCCGAGATCCTCGCCGACCGAGCCGCGGCCCTCGAGGCTGAGCTTGGGGAAGAACTTGGATTCGGCGACTTTGACCTGGGCCTGCGCCGCATCGATATCGGCCTGGGCGAACTTGATCGATGGGTGGTTGTTGCGCGCGGTATTGAGCGCAGCACTCAACGAGTTCTGCAGCTTGCCGCTGATCTTGATCACATTGCCGGTCTTGCCGATCGGCTGGCCGACCAGCTTGATGAAGGCCGTCCTGGAGGTTTCCAGCTCTTCCTCGAGCTCGACGATCCGGGCCTTTGCGGCATAGACGCGTTCCTGCGCCTGCTGGCGGTCGGCGACGCTCAGCGATCCGCCGGCGGCGCCGTCCGCGATGTCGCCGGTGACCCGCTGATGATATTTCAGGTTGTCCTGGGCATAGCCCAGAACCCGCTGCAGCCGCATGTTGTCGAGATATTCGCGGATGACCGCGAGGGCTATGAATTCCGAACGCTCCTTGACCCTGAGCGAGGCGCTGTCGACCCTGGCGGCCTGGAATTCGACTTCGCCATCGGTGCCGAAGCCGTCGAAGAGGAGCTGGCGGACCACGACGCTCGCTTCGCGGCGCAGGAAAACATTGTCGTCATCGCCGTTGTTGCGTGTCGTGCTGTTGTCGCGCAATTCGCCGCCGATGCTGCCTTGAAGGTCGACGCGCGGCCGATAAAGCCCGCGGCCCTGCTCGAGCTCGAATTCGATGCCTTCGCGGTTGGCGACCGCTTCGCCGATTTCCGGATTGGAGGTGACCGCCTGGATTACCGCGTCCTTCATCGACATGGCGGACAGAGAGGTCGAGCCGACAAGAAATGCCGCCAGTCCGGCGGTTGCAAAAGTTATTGATCGAAGCATGTCGCCGTCCCGTCCCCTTTGCGCGCATCCCGGCGAAGTGGAATCACTTCGCCGAAAAGGATTCGCGCCAAATCGATATCTTGGAGCAAATCCCTGCCGCCAAAGTCTTCAACTTTGGCGGGACTTGCTCTAGCCGGAGTCTACCGGCCCGTTAGGCAAATTTTATCCTAGGGGGGCAGGGAGGGAAAGAGTGACTTTCTTGAGCGTTAATTAAATTAAATATAGTGTTAATATGGCAACACTACGGGGAAAATAATAACTTACTATCTTTATTTTCCTTGGATTATTCGATGCTCGTGGACCGGGTGAGCCAGACGGGTGTGGTGGTCATTTTCCCGATTTGAACCAGTCCCCGGGCCTGATCGGACGATGTCAGCTCGACGATCTTCACCTTGCCGTCGCTGCCGTCGCTACAATTGACCGGGATGGAGATGCCGCGGCTCAGTTCGTGGATATTGCCAACCAGCCGCCCGGCGCAGACAAGTCCGTCGGCATCCGCAAAGGCGAGGCTTGCCCCCTCGAACTCGCCGCGCATGACCCCGTCTGCCGGTATCGGCTGCACGAACTCGTCGCCGGCGAGCCCCGCCTGGGGCGGCGGCGAGGTATCCGCCTCCGTGTCCGCCGGAAAGGGATTCTCCTGTTGCGCCAAGGGGGTGGCCGATGGCTGGAGAGCCGTGGCAGGCTCGGTCGTGGCGCGCTCGGCGCCGCCGGGCGGCATGGTCAGGAGATTGGCTCCGTCTTCGAGACGGGGCATGGCGCAGGCCGACAAGGCCGTGAAAAGGATGCCCGAGACGATAATCTCTCGTCCGCGCGGCGCGAAGCCGCTCCACCAATGCTTCGCCGGATCCACAGGCATCTGACTTCGCGAAACTGACCGTCTTTCGCCACCCTATACGGTTTTTTGCCGGGAGGCACAATTCCTGCACACTGATAGGGTAAAACTGATTAAAATGTGATCTATCTCAGACGGCGACCCCTCGATGTATGCTCTCAACCGAAGCGACCTGGATTTTCTGTCCGAATATGATGCAGCCGCCAGGCGCGGGGCGCCGCGCGGGACGATCGTCAGCCTGCTGGTCTTCGCCGGCCTTTTCATGGGCGCCCTGCTCTGGGCATCCTGGGCCCAGCTCGATGAAATCACCCGCGGCGTGGGCCAGGTCATCCCCTCCAGCAAGACGCAGCTCATCCAGAGCCTGGAAGGCGGCATCGTAAAAGAGATTCTTGTCCGCGGCGGCAACCGGGTCGCCAAGGGCGATGTGCTGGTGCGCATCGACGACACCGGCTTTTCGTCGAATCTCGGCGAATTGCGGGCCAAGCAGCTGGCGCTCGAGAGCAAGGTCACCAGGCTTCGCCATGAAGCGGAAGGCTCGCTCGGCGAGGAGCCGCCCTTTGCCGACAAGCTGCGCCAGGAAGCGCCGGCCATCATCGCCAACGAGCTTGAACTCTTTCGCGCGCGCAAGACGAGCCTCGATACGCAATTGCGCATCCTGAAGGAGCGGGTCGAGCAGCGCACCCTGGAATTGTCGGAGTCCAGCGCCGCCCTGAAGCGGATGCAGGACAATCTCCGCCTGGCCGAAGAGGACATGAAGATCAAGAAGCCGCTGGCCGACCGCGGCATCGTCGCCAAGACCGATATCATCAAGATCCGCCGCGACATCGCCGACACGTCCGGGCAGCTGGCCACGCTGCAGGAAACCAGGTCGCGCATCGAGGCCTCCATCCGCGAGGCGAATGCGATGTTCGACGAGCAGGAGCAAAAATTCCGCCAGGATGCCCGCGCCGAGCTGTCGCAGGGCATGGCCGAACTCACCGTCATTGAGGAGTCGTTGCGTGCCGCCAAGGATCGTGTCACGCGCGCCGACATCAGGTCACCCGTCGACGGCGTCGTCAACAAGCTGAACACCAACACGGTCGGGGGCGTCGTCCAGGCCGGGCAGACGCTGATGGAGATCGTGCCCTTGGAGGATTCGCTCTTCGTCGAGGCGAAGATCAGGCCGAGCGATATCGCCTTCGTGCATCCGCGCCAGCCGGCGGTGGTCAAGATCACCGCTTACGACTTTTCGATCTATGGCGGTCTCGAGGGCGAGGTCGAACTCATCTCGCCCGACAGCACATTCGACGAGGTCTCGCGCGAAAACTACTATATCGTGACCGTTAAAACTTTACAGAGCCAGTTAAAAGGAAAGGAAGGCGAACTTCCTATCATCCCCGGAATGGTCGCATCAGTCGACATTCTGACGGGGAAAAAGAGTGTATTGGACTACCTGCTCAAGCCCATCAACAAGGCCAGGTCCGAAGCGCTCACCGAAAGATAAAATTGTCGCCCGCGCGGCGATACTTGATCAACCATGCTCCAGAAACTCGGGTTTGGCCTTCGCGGCGAGGGCCGCTGCCCTCCTTGCCGTGAGCCTCTTCGCTCTGTTCCTGCTGGCGAGTTCCGGCCGGGCCGCGACCCCTTCCTCGGATGAGCACAAGGCCCAGCCCGGGACGGCCCGGAGCCAACTGCCCTTTGGTGTCTTCGGCTCCCTCGAATTCGCCACCAACGCCACCAAGGGCCTTGGCGAGTGGCGCGACGTGACGGCGGCGGTCGACCGCGAGCGCGCCCTCTATGCGCGCTGTGACGAAGCATCGAGTGACTGCCCGGCGAACCTGCTGGACTGGCGGGCGAGCCTGAAGACCTGGTCGGCGCTCGCGGGCGAGGCGAAGCTCGCAGCCGTCAATGCTTATGTGAACGCGCGCATTCGCTATGCCGATGACGCGGCGGTCTATGGCGTCGAGGACTTCTGGGCGAGCCCGGCGAAATCGCTGGGCCGGCGCGGCGACTGCGAGGACTATGCCATCGCCAAATATGAGAGCCTGCGCGCCTTGGGCTTCGCCGAGCGCGACCTGCGTCTCGTCATCCTCAAGGACCTGCGCCGCGGCATCGGCCATGCCGTCCTCTCGGTGCGTCTCGACGGCCGCCTCTATATTCTCGACAATCAGAAGGCCCGGCCGTTCCTGCACGAGACGGTGGCCTATTATGCGCCGGTCTTCTCGATCAACCGCGAGGGCCGCTGGATCAACATCGCCACCCGCAAGATCCGCTCGCAATATGCGATCGCGGCGGAGGAAAAGGGTGACCCGGCGGCCACGCGGCCGGCGGTGGCGGAGACCAGGCGCGCCATCCGCCTGGCACGCCTTGGCATGTCGGATGCCGGGGCGGGGGAACGTGTCGGCGCAAAAGCCGCCGCCCTGGTCGCGGTGCCGATGCCGGCGCTGGGCGGGACGATCCCGGCCGCGGCCGCGATCGCGCATGTCTCATCGCCCTGGCGGGAATGGCGCGCACTTCTCTCGCGGCTTGCGCCGCTCGCGCGCCTGGTCATGCCGGTGAAAGCCGCAACCAACTGAAGCCGGCGCTCTAGCGCGGGATTCTTGCGAAACTCTGGTATCCACTTTTCGCATCCCGTGGCCAGGTCAGGTGGCCGTGCCGGACGTATCGTCGGTTCCGTTGTTGTTGTAGAGAATGCTGACGGACTGTGTGCCATCCGAGAAGCCGGTGATGTTGGCGATGGTCACGAAATTCACGCCGTTCTGCGTGCCATCCGCGTCGACTTGCAGCTGGGTGCCGCTCATCCGGACATGGTCGGCTAGCGTTCCGCCGACCGGTGTGACGGTGAACAGCTCCGACAGATCGACCACATCGCTCGTGGCGCCCGTTCCGACGAGGAAGTCATTGATCGTGTCGGTGTCGCCGAAGGCGGTCGCATCGAAGATGATGCGATCCCGCACCCCGTCTCCCGCGCCGGCGCTGATGGTGTCGTTGCCGTCGCCGCCAATCAGGACGTCGGCGCCGGCTAATCCGGACAGGGAGTCGTTCCCACCGCCGCCATAGAGGATGTTGCTGCTGGTGGTGCCGGTGATGGTGTCGACGAAGTCGGAGCCGATGATATGGGGCTGCGAGAAGCTGGCGTTATAGACATGGGACGCGCCGGCGAGATCGTTGGAGCGATCCTGGATGCCCGATCCGCTGGAGGCCAGGGTGACGCCGATCGAGCTCGAAACGGTGTCGCCATCGCCATCGACCAGTTGGACGGGAATTGAGAAATTGACCGGGCTCGTCGTCGGAACCGCGGCGCCGAAGTTGCCTATCTGGAAAGATGCGTCGGAAACATAGCTGTATTCGACGCTGTTATAGCCCGTGGCGGTGAACAGACCGATTGTCGTGGAGGTTACGATGCCGCTGATATCCACTGAACCGTCCACGTTCTTGACGATGGTGAATGTCTGACCTCCCACGGTGTAATCTGGTGCAAGGGGAAGCGTCAGGTTGATGATCTGAGTCCCGCCGCCAAAGGTTATGGCAACGGATGTCAGGGGATCGATCCCACCATCGCCGACGACGTTGTTGCCATCAGGATCGTCAAAGGCCGTGAAGCGAACGGTTGACCCTGATGTGCTCGCAAAGGACGCCGTGGATCCGTTTACCGTGTAATGCCCGTCAAAGACGTGATCGCGCTTTCCGAGTGTATCATAGTCTCCGCCTCCGGTGCTGGCCGGATCGCCCCTGAGGTCGGTGACAAAGTCGACCCTGAAAGTCTCGGTCGACCCGACGTTGTTGCCGCCACCACCGCCATTGACTCCTCCTGCGGAGGCCGTCGTATTGATCGAACCGTCATGTACGCCATTGACTTCAGGGGTCAGCAGCAGGTCCGAACTGTTGTTGTTGATTACCGTCTCGCCGAGAGATTCGTTTGAGGGGACGAACCCGTTCCATTCCGTGTTGCCTCCGGAGAAATCGTATTGACCGCTGCTGAAGCTGACGGATTGCACCGAGTCCACGGTTCCATTCATGTCGATGGTATATTCGGACGTCGCCGGATTGAGCGTCACGGTAAAGATTGTATTGGCGCCGGCTGTTGCGGTCAGCGTCAGTCCGTTGCCGGAAACCGAATAGAGGATGGGCACCAGACCGGAGGTGAGGCCCGATGCGGTTCCCGTCAGCGAGGATGGGAAGCGCACGGTGCCGCCATCCGCGCCGTAATTGTTCGACAGGAGATTGTCGATGTCGAGATCGAAGGTCGCGGCCGCGCTGTTGCCATTGTTGACGATGGCCCGGTCCGGGAAGAACTGCACGCCCGTGTCGTCGTCCACATTGATGGTCAGCGTGCCGTCGGCGGTGTCGCCATCGCCGTCGGTCACGCGGTAGGTCAGCGTGAAGGACTGGTCGTTTTCAGTCGAGCCCGCGGCATGGAACAGCGGCCGATTCTGCGTGACGGTGTAGCCCCCTGTCGCCTCGGTCATTGTCACGGTGATCACGGTGACGAAGCCTGATCCCTGGTCCTGCTGGATCAGCAGGCTCGTGCCGGACTTCACATACTGGAGCCCGGTGGCGCCGCCACTGGTGCCGACATTTGTCAGCCAGCTGACCGTGCCGCCATCGACGCCGAAAGCATGGCCGACTGTACCCGTCGTATTCGCTGTGTTGGGCGAGACATCGCCTGTTCCGCCCGCGATGGCCGTTGCATAAGTTGTGGTGGCGGCTTCGTCATCCAGCTGCACGGCGTTGTTGGCGGACACGCCCGGCCCGTCGTCCTCGAAGCGGACGGCGCCGCCGATGTCGACCGGAGTCGAGATTACGCTGTCGCCTTCACTGTCGGTGATGGTGAGGACGCCCTGGACGAAGCTTCCTGCCCCGCTGGCAAGGTCGACGAATTCGTCGTAGCTGCCGCCGCCGGTGGGGTGCTTCAGCTCCTCATACTGCACCACGGCGATCTTGCCGTCGTCGCTGACGGTGAGCGCGAAAGCCGCCCGGCCGAGCGTGACGCCGGCGCCCGGATCGGTATCGACCCGGCCGATGATGATGTCGCCCTCCTTGACGAGGTAGATGTCCTGGCCGCCGGTCGTCTGGAAGTCGGCTTTCACGGCCGGGGTCGAGCCGGCGCCGACCGGCGCGGTCAGCGACTCGTTGAGGATGAGCGAGATATCCTGTGTTCCCGGACCGTCGGCGCCATAGGCCGTGCCGATGGTGGAGAACAGCGCCGTCGCGGCCAGTGCATACTGCGCCGTGAGATGGGTGCTGGGCGTCGAGACCGAGCTGAAGACCGCGGCGATATTGGTCGCGACGTTGTTGACCGTGATGGCCTGCGTGGACAGGACTTCGTTGTCGTCCTGGTCGCCCGGGGCGGCGGAGCCTGAGAACTGCCGGCCCGTGGTTTCATCGACCGTGACACTGACGCCCGGTGTGGCGGACAGAATCGCGACCGGAATATCGTCGCCGATGTTGAGCACGATATTGGCTGCCGATGTCGAGACGGCATCGCCGTCCTCGTCCACCACCTCGATCAGCGCGCCGAGATTGATCGGCAGGTTGGTCTCGGTGTTGTCCGGGCTGTCGGCATGGTCGATCTGGTCGGACAGTTCGACCGACAGCAGGCCGGCATCGGTCAGCGTCAGGCTCAGAACCTCATTGGTGCCGCCCGCCGTCGTGCCGGTGATGGTGTCGCCGACGAGCGCAAAGGTGATCGTCGCCCCGTCCGAGGTCAGGCCGAGGGCGTTGAGCGTCGCAACCGCGCCGGAGGCGCCGGAGGTGAACTGGAACGTGCCGGGCTGGTCGGCGCCGACCTTGAACGCATCCGTCAGGTCGAAGCTGTCGGTGGTCGAGCCGCCGAAGTCGTTCTCGCCGGTACGGCTGTCGTCGGCGTTGGCGCCCGTCAGGCCGTCCTCGTCGAGCTGAAGCGTGACCGGCTCCTCGCTCACAAACACCGGAATATCGTC
>CAZICN010000006.1:10679-35696 GCA_964537655.1 uncultured Aestuariivirga sp. | reverse complement strand
CCTCGTCGAGCTGAAGCGTGACCGGCTCCTCGCTCACAAACACCGGAATATCGTCAACGATACTGACATTGAACGTGCCCTGGGCCAGTTCGCTATCCGCGTCGGTGACCTGGAAGGTCACCCCTGTCAGGGTGATCGTGTCTTCATTGTCATTCCCTGGATGCAGTACCGGTTGCTCCAGAGTGGTCGAATAGCTGTAAGTAATCTGGCCGGCGAGAGGTCCTGGGACCGCGCCGGTGATTTCAATGGTGATCACAGGGTCGCCGCCACCGGCAGGGCGTCCGACGAGGTCGCCGCTCTCGATGGTGAAGACGACGGGAACGCCCGCCAGTGTGGTCAACTGTCCGTTCAGGCCCGCCGGATTGATGAACGCGATCGAGGCTAGGGGATCGGATGGAACGTCATTGCCGAAACTCACCACCGCCCGGCCTGTCGTGTCGGTCGGGCTCTCGGTCGAATCCGTCTCCGCGGGGAGATTGCTGTCGACGTTGGCGCCCTTCAGGCCGTCCTCGTCGACCACAGTGTTCGTCGCCGACTCCACCAGCGGTATCGAATTGGAAGGGCCCTGATCGTTCTCATGCGGCAGGAACTCCCGCTGCTCGGGGAACTGGCGGTCGAATTCGGTGAAGCCCAGGAGATCGCGAATGGCGAAGGGGTCGCCGATGACGCCGGGCGCAAAGCCGAAATTGCCGCCGCTCGAGCCAGGTGCGGCGGGGCCGGCCGCGGGGACCGTGATACCGCCCGCCTCGAGGCTGGCGGCGAGGGCTTCGGCCGGGATCTCGAGATCGCCGATGATGAGCGTCTGGATGAATTTGAGGCCGCCCTTGATGACGACGAGGGACCCGTCCACCTCGCGAAGGATGAGGTCGTCGCCATTGACCAGCACCGCCTCGATCTGGGTGTCAGGGGGCAGTACGACCTCTTTGCCCTTCTCGGCCGGAATCTCGAGGACGACGGCGGCCGAATTATAGGAATCGACCTTCTCGACGGAGAACTTCCCCGGGATGGGTTCCGCCACCCCGTTGCCATTGCCGGGCGGCGTCGGCGCCTGCGTGGCCGCTTGCGCCGTGGATGTTGAGTTCTCTGCGATTTCAGTGGGTTGCGGATCGTGATCGGCCTCACGGGCGGAACGATCAAAATCGCCACGATCAATCATCATCGAACTCCGTAAATCCCTGTCCAGGCTTGGCGCGGGGCGTTAACTTTTTCTTTACGGTATTATGGCGGAAAATTCCCAGGAGGAAATGCAATCTATAATTGAAGACCTCAGTCTGGCGGGCCATTTCGGCATATCCAGGTATATGGCTGTGTGGAAACAGGGTAAGGTTAGCTCCCCTGCGTCAGGTTCTTGTCGTCGATAGCGGCAAGAGCTATATGCTATAGTATGTAGCTTCTGGAACTGGACGGCGGCACCTGGACAAACCCTACCCTGGCATGGCGGAAACGCGGCTGAAGATCATTCAGCGCGACGGGTTGCGCTCGGCGATCAAGCTGGAAACGATTTTCTGGTCGCAGCTCAAGGATTTCGCCCGGGAAGACAAGGTCAGCCTTTCCGAGCTCATCTACCGCATCTGGGATCAGGGCCCGGCCCGCAACCGCACCGCCCTCCTGCGCTGTTATTGCCTCGACCGCTGGCGTAAGAACGCCAGCCTCCTGCAGATGCATCCGGCGCGCTTCGACATGCTGGCCCTGATCGCCGCCTGTCCGACACCGGTCGTGATCATCACGCCCGAGCGCAAGATCGCGGCATTCAATCCAGCCTTTTCAACCACGATCATGACACCCAGAACGGCCGGGCCCGGCGGCGAGAAATCCCGCGCCCTGACGATCACGCTGAGCGAACCGATGCGCAAGCTCCAGCTGCGATTGATCGACGATGCCCGGCGAATCCCGGTTCTTCAGGTGGGTTTTCAGGTCGGTGGACGCACCACCTATCACAAGGCGCGCTGCGCGCTCGCCGACAGGACGACGGGGCTGGAGTCGCTCATCATCCTGTTCATCGAGACCGTCTGACGGCGCGCGTCAGCGCTATTCCGCTACCGTACAAAAGTGAGCCTGTCGAAGCGTCTGCGGAAGGCGCTGACGCGGGGCGCGACGGACGCCGGATCATTGGCCGCGAGCGCTTCGGAAATGAGCTGCGCCAATTCCGGCATGTGCTGAGGCCCCATGCCCCAGCGCACGATCTCGGGCGTCCCCAGCCGCAAGCCGTTCATGTCGCCCTCGACCAGCGCTTCCGGCAGGCCGATGCCGCAGGCGAGGATGTTGGCCTCGCGCAATCTGGTCGAGACATGCTGGCCGCCGCCATAGGAGCGCGCCCGCAGCGCGAATTGATGCGAACGGGTGAAACCCTGCTCGGTCCTGAGCACCGGCACGCCCAGCCCATGCAAGGCGGACGCGAGCGCCGCGGCGGTGTCGATCATCGTGCGCGCATAGTCAGGTCCGAATTCCCGCCAGTCGAGAAGAGTGATTGCGAGCGCTGCCGATTTCGCCACGTCGAAATTGGCGGTGAGGCCGGGGAAGGCGATGTGGTCGAGCCGCTCGGCAAGCGCGCTGTCATTGGTGAGCACGAGCCCGCCGGCCGGCCCGCCGAGGCTCTTATAGGTGCTCATCGTCATGAGATCGGCGCCCTCGGCCAAGGGGTTCGGCCAGGCACCGCCGGCGATCATGCCGCAGAGATGCGCGGCATCGAACAGGATCGGAGCGTCCACCTCATCGGCAATGGCGCGCACCTTGCGCACATCCCAAGGAAAAAGATTGAGGCTGCCGCCGAGCGTGATCAGCTTCGGCCGGATCGCGCGCGCCATCCGGGCAAGCTTTTCGATATCGATGCCATAATGCCCGGCATCGACAGGGGCTTCATGGATGGTGAGACCATAGAGTCCGGCGGCGCCGGTATCCTGATGCGTGACATGGCCGCCGATGGAGGCGGGCGGCACGATGATGTCGTCGCCCGGCCGGGTCGTCGCCATGAAGGCATAGAGATTGGCGAGCGCGCCTGACCCGACCCTGATCTCGGCGTAGCGCGCCTTGAAGATCTCGGCCGCGAGTGCTGCCGTGATGACCTCGATCTTCTCGACGGCTTCGAGGCCCATCTCGTATTTCTGCGACGGATAGCCGAGCGAGGGCCGCGAGCTCAGGCCCTGAGCGAGCAGGGCCTCGGCGCGGGGATTCATCACATTGGCGGCCGGATTGAGATTGACGCAATCGCGCTCGTGGATGCGCCGGTTTTCGTCCGCGAGGTCATGGATGCGCCGGTCGACGGCATCCGCCGCTTCCCCTTGTGTCCAGTGCGCGATCCCCTGGACATAGTCCTCGACCTCATTCGCGACCCAGGCCCGCCTCGCCAAGCTGCTCATCTTCTCTCGTCTCCCGGTGCTGCTCGTGTTGTGACACTAACGCTTGTTTCGCACGAGCGCCCCTTTTCTGTCTCTTGACATCGTGGACCAAAGCGTGGTCCGGAAATATCAGAATTGGGAGATGTGCCCGGAGCA
Source organism: uncultured Aestuariivirga sp. (assembly GCA_964537655.1). Taxonomy (GTDB): domain Bacteria; phylum Pseudomonadota; class Alphaproteobacteria; order Rhizobiales; family Aestuariivirgaceae; genus Taklimakanibacter. The sequence continues at coordinate 32,205 of CAZICN010000006.1, read as the reverse complement.
ATCACTGCCGGAATCCGGGTGGTCGCCTCGCCGGTATGGACGTGCACTCTCCCTCCCCAAAGGAATCATCACATGACCGGCCGAAATGCGGTGCTCGAGCGCATCATCGTCAAAATTATCCTGATGATTGCGGAAATTGTCCGCACCCTTGGGCATGCGTTCAGCGCCTGTTGTCGCGAGGCCGGGCAGCAGCTCCTGGCGCCGCGGTCCGGGCTGTCTTGGCCGACGATGCCGAAGCTCGAGACTATGGGCTGGCATGTCCCGGTTGCCGCGCCGCAGGGCGGGCTTCCTGCCGTCTTCGGCGAGCGCGCTGCATGCCGCTATCGCTCGGCGCCGGCTACAATCACCGACAACCTTGTCCGCGCAGTCCGGCAAGCCAAGGGCAAGCTCCCGGATATCGAAGAGCCTGAGGCTCACGATACCAGGAAGTGAGCGGCAGATATCTCCCCACGTAAACTGCTCGTGTGGATTTGTGAATCCTGTGTCAGCAACGGAGCATTCTAGATCTGCTTTTTCTGCCGGCTCCAGCTTCGCGGCAGAACGCGGCCGACCGGTTCTTCATATTGCGGGATCAACTCGACCCTGGGCGTATATCTACCCTGATCGATCACGGCCCGGACATGGGCGGCGATCTCCTCGAGCGGCGCGAACCAGACATCGCCCTGGGCGACGATCTTCTCCAGGAACTCGGCGAAGACATGCCAGCGCGCGAGCCGGCCCGTCGCGAAGGGATGCACCACCGGAAGCCACAGGCCGCCATAGGCATAGGCCGCCTCGAACTCCTGCTTGTAGATTTCGAAGCCCTGGCGCGGCGCTCTGACCGGCATCATGTAATTGAGGTCGAAGGACTGCACCCATTGCGGCCAGTCATCGAGGCCCCAATGCGCCGGCATCTCGATCAGGGTACGGCCGTCGATCCGGCTCTTGATGACATAGGGAATGTCATCGCCCATCAGGGAGGCGTCATAGACGAAGCCGCGCTCCAGCAGGAGGTCGAGCGAGTTGCCCGAGAAATTATAGAGCGGGGCACGCCAGCCGCGCGGCTTCTTGCCGGTGAAGCGCTCGATCACCTCGATGCCGGCATCGAGCCAGAAGGCCTCGTCCTCGCGCGTCTGCTGCAGCGGATTCTCATGGATGTAGCTGTGATGGCCGATCTCGTTGCCGCCCTTCAGCATCGCCTCGACGGCTTGCGGATATTGCTCGATGCACCACGCCGGCACGAAGAAGGTCTGGCGGATGCCGAGCGTCCGATATGTGTCGGTGATGCGCGGCACGGCGACGGTCGGGCCATAACGCAGCATCGATATGGCGGAGACCCGGTTGTTGCCGTCGGTCGGATAGTCGACATGGATGAGGCTGTCGGCATCCATGTCGAAGGTGAGGCAGGCAGCGCATTTGGCGCCGTTCGGCCAGGGAATGGGGTTCCGGATCATCTTTCTGCGACCTCCGTTAACGGGCGCCGGGGCTGTTCGCCATGACGCAGAGCAGTTCGAACATCAATGTCGCGCCGGCCAGCGCCGTGGCGCCGGTCGGATCGAGCGGCGGTGACACCTCGACCAGGTCGGCGCCGATGATGTCGACGCCGTCGAGCAGGCGGACCAGTGCCTGGGCTTCACGGGTGGTGATGCCGCCGATTTCGGGCGTGCCGGTGCCGGGCGCGATGGAAGGATCGAGCGCATCGATGTCGAAGGAGACATAGGTGGGCGCGTCGCCCACGAGCCTGCGGGCCTCTTCCATGACCGATTTCGCGCCGCGCTCGGCGAATTCCTCGATGAAGACGATGCGCACGCCGGCTTCGCGCGCGAAATCATAATTCGCGGCGTCGGAAATGGCGCCCCTGATGCCGATTTGGATGATGCGCCTGGGATCGAGCAGCCCTTCCTCGATGGCGCGGCGGAAGGGAGTGCCGTGATTGTAGCGATTGCCGAAGAAGCTGTCATAGGTGTCGGAATGCGCATCGAAGTGGATGAGGCCGACAGGCTCCTTCGCTGCGAGCGCCCGCAGGATCGGCAGGGTGATGAGATGGTCGCCGCCCGCCGTCAGCGGCCGCGTGCGTGCGGCATGGATCGCGGCGAAGAAGGTGCCGATGCTGTCGAGGCTCGCCATGAGGTCGAGCGGGTTAACCGGCGCATCGCCGCAATCGCCGGCCTTGATCCGGTCGAAGGGCGAGATGCCGGTGACGTGGTGGACGCGCCTGACCAGGCTCGACTGGTTGCGGATCTCGCGCGGTCCGTGGCGCGCGCCGGTGCGGTTGGTGGTGCCGCCGTCGAAAGGCACGCCGACCAGCGCGATATCGACCTCATCCGGACTTGCGATCGGCAGTCGCATGAAGGTCGGGAGTCCCGCGAAGCGCGGAACGAGGCCCGAATCGAGCGGCTGGAACTGGGCGTTGCTCGGCTTCTTGTTCATCGAGGAACTCCGTCAAAACATGGACGCGCCGCCATTCGGACTCACGCATTGGCCGGTCATGAAAGTGGCGCCGGGGCCTGCCAGGAACAGGGCTGCGGCCGCGATCTCTTCAGGCCGCCCGATGCGCCCGAGTGGATTTTGCGATTCCTTTGCCAGTGTTTCCGGCGAGGTCGACTCGATGCCCAGCATGGGTGTGTCGATGGGCCCCGGCGCTATGGCGTTCACCAGGATTTCGGGCGCGAACTCGCGCGCCCAGGAGCGTGTCATCGACAAGACGCCGCCTTTCGACGCGCAATAGATCGAGCAGTTCTCACGCCCGAGATAGGCGAGCTCGGATGCGATATTGATGATCCGCCCGCCGCGGTCCTGGTCGACCATCAGCCTGAGCGCCTCGCGCCCGCACAGGAAGACGCCTTTGAGATTGACGCTCATCAGACGATCGAAATCCTGGGCGGTCGTCTCGAGCAAGGGCTTTTCGATCAGGATGCCGGCGCAGTTGACGAGGATGTCGACTCCGCCCGCCTTCGCCACGGCCTGGAAGAGGTCGATGACTTCGTTTTCATTGGCGACGTCCACTCGCCGCGCCGCGACCCTGCCGCCTGCGATTTCGGCGAGCTTCTCCTCGCTCGCCCGGTCGACAACCGTGACATTCGCCCCTTCCGCGGCAAAAGCGATGGCGATCGCCCGGCCGATGCCGCTGGCGCCGCCCGTGACCACGGCGCATTTGCCTTCGAGCACCGCCGTCATGCCATCACCTCGCCGCGGTCCACATTCACGGCTTGCCCGGTAATGTTGCGGGCAAGGTCGGAGGCGAGGAACAGATAGAGATTGGCCACGTCCTCGGGCTCCATCAGGCCGGGAAGCGCCTGAGCCGAGAGGATCTGGCCGAGCATGTCGTCTTCGCTGATTTGGGCGCGGGCTGACACTTCGGTCAGCGAGCGCAACGCGGCGCGCGTCTTCACCCAGCCGGGGCAGACGGCATTGACCCTGATATTGCGGGGGCCGAGCTCTTTGGCGAGCACCCGCATGAAGCCGAGATTGCCGTGCTTCGAGGTGACATAGGCGGCGAAGTCGGCGGCGGCGCTCTTCGACCAGATCGAGGCGGTGATGATGATGTTGGAGCCTTCCGGCATCAGGGCCAGCGCCTGGCGCGTCACATAATAAGTGCCGATGAGATTGATCTCGATGATGCGGGCAAACAGGCGCTCCACCTCATCGCCTTCCTCATGCATCGGCGTCAGGCGTTCGAGCCCGGCATTGTTGACCAGGATGTCGAGCGCTCCGAGACCGCCGACCGAACGGCGCACCGCGTTGCGATCGGTGATGTCGCAGATTTCCGCGCGCACCTTGCGCCCCGTTTCGGCCGTCATCCGCGTAGCGGCTTCCAGGATATCGGCGGTGCTCGACAGGATCGTCACCTCGGCGCCCGATCGGGCGAAGCCTGCGGCCACCGCATAGCCGATGCCGTGGCTCGCCCCCGTGACCAGCACGCGTTTGCCGCTGAACTCGAAAACCGACATTACTCTGCCGCCTCCATATGTGACTCTTCGTTACGGATCAGCGCCAGCACGTCACGGCGGATCTTGCGGAATTCCGGCAGGTCGAGAATGTCGAGACCACGTTTCTCCGGCAACGCGTCACTGACCGCGATATCGGCCAGGATACGGGCCGGCCTCGCCGAGAAGACGATGATGCGGTCGGCGAGCAGCACGGCCTCATCGACGTCATGGGTGACGAAGATGACCGTCTTGCGCTCGGCGCGGCGCAGCTCCATGAGCTGGATCTGCAACCGCTCGCGGCTCAGCGCGTCGAGCGCGCCGAAGGGCTCGTCCATCAGGAGGACCAGCGGATTGGCGGCAAGCGTGCGGGCGATCGCCACGCGCTGGCGCATGCCGCCCGATATGCGGTTGATGGTGTAGTCGGCGAACTGCGTGAGGCCGACGAGATCGAGATAGTGCCGCGCGATCCGCTCCTTCTCGCCGGCTGAAATGTCGTCGCGGTATCTGAGTCCGAAACGGATATTGCCGAGCACGGTAAGCCAGGGAAACGACGAATAGGATTGGAACACCATGCCCTTGTCGCGGCTCGGGCCCTCGACGAGCCTGCCATTGAGGTGGATTTCGCCTTCGCTCGGCGTCTCCAGGCCGCCGACCATGCGCATCACCGTTGTCTTGCCGCAGCCCGATGGGCCGACAAAAACGACGAATTCGCCATCCTTGATGTCGATGGAGAGCGGCTCCACCACCGCGATGGTGCCGCCGTCCGGTGTGGCGAAGCGCTTGGCGACGCCGTTGATGCGGATGAAGGCCGGATTGCCCATGGCCGCGCTCATTGGAGATACCGGAACCAGCGCCGGTGCAGGGCGCGGATCGCCTGATCGGAAACCAGGCCGATGATGCCGATGGTGAGGATGCCGGCGAAGACTTCCGGCGTCTTGCCATAGCGCCTGGCCGTCCACAGTTCATAACCGATGCCGGAGCTCGAGGCGACGATCTCGGCAACCAGCAGATAGGTCCAGCACCAGCCGAGCGTGACGCGGAGGCTGTCGACCATGTTGGGCAGCATCGCGCGCAGCAGCACATCCTTCATCAGGGCGGAATCGGAGGCGCCCAGCGTGCGGCCGGTCTCGATGAACTCCTTGGGAACCCGCCTCGCATCATCGGCGATGAGCAGAATGAGCTGGAAGAAGGTGCCGATCCACAACAGCGTGACCTTCGAGCCTTCGCCGATGCCGAGCCAGATGAGCGTCAGCGGCACCAGGGCCGGCACCGGCAGGTAGCGCACGAAATCGATGATCGGTTCGGTCACCGCGGTGATCACGCGATAGCCGCTCATCAATATGCCGAGCGGTATGGCGATGACCGCCGAGGCGAGGAAGGCGGCCCAGACACGCGCGATGCTGATGCCGATATCGCCGATATAGCCGGCATCGGTGAAGAGCCGGAACCAGGCGGCGGCGACGGCGCGGGGCGAGGGCAGGATCTGCGGATGGACGAGCCCCGATCCGGCGGCGATCGACCACAGCGCGAGCACGAAGACGAAGGCCCCGATGCCGAGCCAGAGCTCACGCCGGGGCTGCGGCGCGGCGCGAAAGGTGAAAAGATCGCGCCACGCCGGCCGGTTTGCCGGTGCCGTCGCGCGGGGTGGCGCTGCGGAGCGCTGCTCCGCCTCGCCACCGGCCTCGCGGCGGTTCACCGACATGCTAAGTGCATCCACGGTCCATCCCCGGCCGTCACGGGATCTTGTTGATGATCGACCGGTCGATGTGGTCCTGCGGCACGAGCTTCACATCGGATGAGCCGAACTCCAGATTGAGGTCCATCGCTTCGTTGAAGATCGGGTAGATGCGGCCTTCCTTGTCGAGCGTGCCGATGAAGTCCTTCGCCTCGGCGAGCGGCGTATAGCGGAAGTTCGGCAGTGTCGCCTTGAAGTCGTCGGCGGTGATCGAGAAATGCTTGGCGATGATCGGAATGGCCGCTTCCTGATTGGCGTTGAAATAATCCACCGCCCTGTAGATGGCGCGCAGGAACTTCACATACTTGTCGGGGTTGGCCTTGAGCTCGCCGGTATGCGCCATCACGATGTCGAGGATCAGATCCGCCTGGTCCTTGGACGATACGAGAATATGGGCGCCGCGTTCCTTGTGGGCGGCGACGACCTGGCTCAGCACCGGTTCATAGGTGCCGATCGCCGCGACCTTGGGATCGCTGAACACGCCGATCGCATCGGCGGCCGCGATATCGGTCAGCGTCGTGTCCTTGATCGAGAGGTTGCATTCCTTCTTGAGCGCCATCTGCATGATGAGGCGCGCCGGAAGGTTCGGTTCGACCGCGATGGTCTTGCCCTTCAGGTCGCAGACCGACTTGATCGACTGGTCCGCCGCCCAGCCGTCACCGCCCGTCGACAGGTCGATCGTGCCGATGATGATGCCCTGGGTTTCCTTGCGCCGGCCGAGGCCCTGATATTCGCCGACGGTGCGCAGATAGCAGTCGATGTCGCCGCGTTCCATGGCCGCGACCGCGTTCGGCATGTCGTCATCGAGGATTTCCTCCACCTCGATGCCTTCTTCCTTGAAGTAACCGAGTTCGTTGGCGAGATGGACCGGCCCGAAGCCGACCCACACCGGATACATGCAGGTGACCTTGTTGGCGTTGCCGACCTCGGCGTCGGCGCGGCCGACCGTGAGCCCGGCCACGGCGAGCATGGCCATCAGGCAAAAGGATAGCGTCTTCAGAATCTTCGGCATTGTCGTCCTCCCTATCCGGCGCGCTCTGCTGTCGCGCCTGAATGCTTCCCATCCCGGTGACGGGCCGGGGCGATCCTCCGAAACGGGGCCGCCCTCTGTTGGGATCATCTTATGGGCTTTCGAAACCATCGGAAAAGAGGCAAGATGAGATCGTTACATTCAGAAAGCAGAAGTATGGCATGCGCCAGCTCCTCGATATCGATTTGCGGCTCATCCGCATCTTTCGGGTCATCGTCGAATCGCAGGGCCTCGCCGGTGCGCAGCTCGTCCTCAATCTCAGCCAGTCGCGCATATCGACGAGCTTGAGCGAGCTCGAAGCCCGGCTGGGCGCCAGGCTCTGCCGGCGCGGCCGTTCGGGTTTCGCGCTGACCGAGGCGGGACGTAGCGTCTATGACGCCTCGCATGATCTCTTCGAGGCGGTCGACCGGTTCAGCAACAAGGCGGGCGCCCTGTCGCCCAATCTGAAGCGTGTGATGAAGCTCGGCGCCGTCGATGCGCTCGCCACCAATTCGGAGATGTCGCTGGCGCGGATCCTCGGACATTTCCGTCAGGTGGCGCCCACGGTGCAGATCGATTTCATGATCGCAGGGCCCGAGGAGCTTGAGGCGCAGCTCATCGCCGGCGCCCGCGATATCATCATCATGCCGAGCCTCACCAAGCGGGCCGATCTCGCCTATGTGCCGATCTGCGCGGAGAAGCAGTCGCTCTACTGCGCCAGGGGACATCCGCTCTATGGCGAGGACGACGCGGCCGCAGCGCGCAATCTGGCGCGCCACGCGATCGTCGCCAGGGGCTATCTGCACAGCCAGGATCTGAAGCGCCTCGGCCACCGACAGGCCGATGCGACTGTGGAAATGATGGAGGCACAGCTCATTCTTATCCTGGGTGGCGGCTTCATCGGCTACCTCCCGGCGCATTACGCCGCGGCCTGGGTCGAGCGCGGCGAATTGCACTGCCTGTGCGACGAGACATTGAGCTACGACTCGACCTTCTATGCGGTGGGCCAGCGCAGCACTGCCGAGAACCCGCTGGTGCGGCGCTTTCTGGCGAGTCTCGCCGAATAGCGCGGATGCGGTCAGCTTGCCGTGCACATGGCCGAGCCGGCGCGAGCGAAGTTGATTGCCCAAGCCCTTCCGCCGATGACCGCCGCGGCGATGGTGGATCTCTCAGAGAGTTTCGACATTGCCGTCCACGCCCAGCGATTGTCCCGAAATGTTGATCCCGGCATCGGAGAGGAGAAATGCCACCATGCTTGCCACGTCATAGGGGCTCACCATGCGCCGCAGCGATACCTTCTCGAGCAAGCGCTCCTGCATGTCCTGATGGCTGATGCCGATCTGCCGGGCGCGATCGGCGATCACGCGGTCGATGCGGGGTCCCTCGACGATGCCGGGGAGGATGGCGTTGACTCTTATGCGCGCCGGCCCGAGTTCCTTGGCGAGGCTCTGGGTGAAGCCGACAACCGCGAATTTGGCGGCGGAGTAGGGTGTGCGGAAAGCATAGCCATGGCGCCCGGCCGCCGAGGACATGTTGACGATCGAGCCGCCGCCGGCCGCCTTGAGCATCGGCACGGCGAGGCGGGTGCACAGGAACTGGCCCGTGAGGCAGATGTCGATGCAGCGCCGCCAGTCCTCGGGGGATATCTCATCGACGCCCGCTGTCGGCCCGGCGATGCCGGCATTGTTGACGAGGGCATCGAGTCCGCCCCATTCCCTGGCGACGATCCCGAACATCGCCGCGACATCGCTGTCGGCGGAAACGTCGGCCTTGCAGGCAAGGAGCCCCGGCAAGGCCTGTTTCGCCTGGGCGATGGCCGTGTCCGAGACATCGCAGACGGCGACCCGGGCGCCGAGCGCCGAGAGCGTGCCGGCGATGGCGAAGCCGATGCCCGCGGCGCCTGCGGTGACCAGGACACGCTGGCCTTCGATCCCGGCAAGGAAATCTGAAGCCGATCGGGGAGCCTTGCTGCTCATTATCTTCTCCGTGGAACCTGGCCGTATCGTATGGATCGAATCGCTTCGATCCAAGCGGGAACTCTGGATTACGAATCCGAAGACAGGAGGATTGAGTCGAGGCCGATATCGAGGCAAGGCGCGCTGTGGGTGATCCAGCCGAGGGAGATGAGATCCACGCCCGTCGCGGCCACGGCTTGGGCATTGGCAAGCGTGATGCCGCCCGAGGCTTCGCTGACGCATCGTCCCCCGATCATCGCGACCGCCCGACGCAGGGTTTCGATCGGCATATTGTCGAGCAGCACCGCATCGACGCCCAGGGGAAGCGCCGCCTCGAGCTGGCTCAGCGTATCGACCTCGACTTCGATCCTGACGAGATGGCCGGCTTGCGCCCGGGCACGCTCGATTGCTGTTTCGATGCTGCCGGCAATGGCGATGTGGTTGTCCTTGATGAGTATTGCATCATCGAGGCCGAAACGGTGATTGCCGCCGCCTCCGGCGCGCACCGCATATTTCTCGATGGCGCGCAATCCGGGCGTCGTCTTGCGCGTGCAGACAATCTTTGCCTTATGGCCGCGCACCGCCGCGCACAACGCCGCCGTCGCGGTGGCGATGCCGCTCATATGGCACAGGAAATTGAGCGCGGTCCGCTCTGCGCTCAGAATGCTGCGTGCGCCGCCATGGATCTGCGCCAGGACCTGGCCGGCGGATATTCGCGTGCCATCCCGGCATTCGGTCCTCATCTCGAGGGCGGGGTCGATCAGGCGGAAGGCTGCGGCTGCCAGATCGAGCCCGGCGACGACGCCCGGCTGGCGCGCGACGAGGGCCGTCGTCATCCGCTGTCCTTCAGGCACGACCGCGTCGCTGGTGAGATCGCCGGCGCCGCCAAGATCTTCGAGCAGGGCGCGGCGCACCAGGTCTTCGAACAGGAGGGACGGCAGTGAAGCGATCACGATCAGGCGCTCCGGATGAGGGGCATCGAGGTCTCGGCGATCTCGCTCGCTTCGGCGAGCGCGTCATCGAGCGTGAGGACCGTCCGCCGGATCATCCGTGACGGGTTTGGGAAATCCGTCCGGTGATGCGCCCCCCGGCTCTCCTCACGCCGCAGCGCCGCGATGGTGGTCATCAGGGCGACCAGGGCGGGATCGGCCGCGCCGCCGGCCTGGCGCGTGAGGGGAAGCAGCGCCGCGATGGCCTGGCGCAGCGTTTGCCCGTCCCGCATCACGCCAAGGCTTCGCGACACGATCGGACGCACGACTGATGGGTCGGGCGCTTCCGGCAGGTCGGGAACCTTCACGGTCCACTTGCTGGCGCCTTGTTTTCCACAGAGGCTCTCAGCGACACGGCTTGCGCAGACGACCGCCTCGGTGAGCGAATTGCTCGCCAGGCGATTGGCGCCATGGAGGCCTGTCGATGCCACTTCGCCACAGGCCCAGAGCCCGGCGATGGAACTGCGGCCCTCGCTGTCCACGGCGATGCCGCCCATATGATAATGCACCGCCGGCCGCACCGGGATGAGATGTGTCGCCGGATCCAGTCCGGCTGCCTGGCAGGTTTGCGTGATCACCGGGAAGCGTTGCGCGAATTGCGGACCGGGCCTCTGGCGCGCATCGAGATAGATGCGATGCCCCTTCGCCAGATGCCGCCACAGGGCGCGGGCCACGATATCGCGCGGTGCGAGCTCACCGCCGGGCACATCCGCCAGAAGACGCGCGCCGGTCTCATCCACGAGGAGGGCGCCTTCGCCGCGTACCGCTTCGCTGATCAGCGCCATCGGACGCGCCGGCCCGTCAAATGCGGTTGGGTGAAACTGAATGAACTCAAGGTCGGCAAGTTGGGCGCCGGCATGCGCGGCAAGCGCCAGCCCTTGGCCGAAATTGCCGGCCGGATTGGTGCTGTCGAGGAAGAGGCCGCCGAGGCCGCCAGTGGCGAGCACGACCTTGTCCGTGCTGAAGAGAGTGGCGCCTGTCCGTTCCTGCGCCAGAACGCCGGTGATGGCGCCATCCTCGACCATGAGCCGGCGGGCCTCCAGGCCTTCGACGATGGTGATCGAGGGCGCGCGTCTTGCCGCTTCGGTGAGGGCTCGCATCAGCTCCTGGCCGGTGCCGTCCCCTTTGGCGTGAACGATGCGGCGCCGGCAGTGGGCCGCCTCGTGGCCGAGACGAAAGCTGCTGTCGTCGGCACGATCGAAGCGGACATCCAGGGCCGTCAGCGCCGCAATCGCGGTCGGAGCGTCACGGACGATATCGTCCGCGACGGCTTCATCGCATAGCCCATCGCCGGCAGCGAGCGTGTCGGCGAGATGAAGTCCTGGATCATCGTCATCACCGATGGCCGCTGCGAGACCACCTTGCGCCCAGGCGCTTGAAGCCTCGATGCCCAGGCGTGCGCCCGACATCACCGTGACCGGGTGGGGCGCCAGGCTGAGCGCCGTCATCAATCCGGCGATGCCGCCGCCGATTATGACGGGTTGTCCCGGCAGGTGAACGATATGCGCCGTCACAGCGCCAGCATCCGTTCGACGGCCCGGCGGGCTCGAGCCGCGACGGCAGGGTCGATCGTCACCGCATGCCGGTTCGCCTCGAGCGCCTTGCGGATATTCTTGAGCGTGATCCGCTTCATATGCGGACAGAGATTGCACGGGCGGATGAATTCCACTTCCGGATGGTGCACGGCGACATTGTCGCTCATGGAGCATTCGGTCAGCAACGCCACGCGTGCGGGCTTTCGCTTCCCGACATAATCCGCCATGACGGCTGTCGAACCCGAGAAATCCGCTTCCGCCACCACTTCGGGCGGGCATTCGGGATGGGCGAGCACGACGATGCCGGGATGGCTTTCGCGCAGTTGGCGCACCTCGATCGGCGTGAATTGCTCGTGGACCTCGCAATGGCCTTGCCAGGTGATGATCTCGACCTGTGTTTCGGCCGCGACATTACGGGCGAGATATTCGTCGGGCAGCATGATTACCCGGCTCACGCCGAGCGACTCGACGACGGCGCGGGCGTTACCGGAGGTGCAGCAGATGTCCGACTCGGCTTTCACTGCTGCCGATGTGTTCACATAGGTGACGACCGGCACCCCCGGATGACGCCGGCGCAGGAGCCGCACGTCCTCGGCAGTGATCGAATCGGCCAGCGAGCAGCCGGCGGCGAGATCGGGAATGAGCACCGTCTTGTCCGGATTGAGGAGTTTTGCCGTCTCGGCCATGAAATGAACGCCGGCGAGCACGATCACATCGGCCTCGGTCGTCATCGCCATGCGGGCGAGCGCCAGGCTGTCGCCGACGAGGTCGGCGACGCAGTGATAGATTTCCGGCGTTTGGTAATTGTGGGCCAGGATCACGGCATTGCGTTCGCGCTTGATGGCGAGGATGGCATCGGCGTCCTCGGCGAAGACCGGCCATTCGACGGCCGGAATGATGTGACGCACCCTGTCATGCAGGGAGGCAGTACGCGCCAGGGCGCCGGAAAGGGTCATCATCTTATACTCAGTATGAGCATTTATGGTATATGCTTAAACTGAGTATAAGAAAAGGTCAAGGCCTCAGGAGAGGCAGCTTCGTGCCGGCCGCCGCCCGCTCGGCCAGCACGGCCTGGCGGAAGCGGAATAGTTTCGCCGGTCGGCCACCGGTTTCGAAGCTGCTCATCCCGGTCTCCTCGACCAGGTCCTGCTGCTCGATCAGCCGGCGGAAATTCTGCTTGTGGACGCGCCGGCCGGCCAGCGCCTCGACGCTGCGCTGGAGCTGCAGCAAGCTGAAAGCGGGCGGCATCAGCTCGAAGACGACCGGCCGGTATTTGATCTTGGCGCGCAATCTCGCAATGCCGGTGGCGAGGATCCGCCGGTGATCGGCGAGCATCGGCAGTCCCGGCAGTGCGGAGGCTGATTTTGTGTCCTCTCCATGCCTGGCCTCAGGCACCAGTCCCGCTTCATAGAGAAGCTCGTAGCGCTGCAGAACGAGTTCCTCGTTCCAGACATGATCATCGAGGCCGAAGGTGATCGCCGCGCGCTGCCAGCGCTCCGCGCGCCCGGCCTTCTCACCTGCCGCCTTGGCCCATTGGCGCAGGAGCGGCTCGAGCAAGGCTTCGAATATGTCAGGTGTGCCGTGGCGATGGTCTTCCCAGGGAAAATGGCCGTACCAGTTCCGCCATTGCGAATCCTTTGCTTCATGGCGGCTTTCTTCCCGGGTCAGTCCCAGATAGCTGATCGAGATGGCACGCCGGCCTTCCTCGGCGCGGTCGCGATCGGCAAAAGTGTAGAGCTGTTCCATATAGCCGACGGGATGGCCGGTCTGTTCTTCGACCCATGCCCGCAAACCCGATTGCAGGGAGCGATGGCCGGACTCGAAGGGGCCGGAAGGCAAAGCGCGTGCGTCGCGAACCGTCATGATATGCGGCTCGCCGCCGATGACCGCCACCAAGACGGCGATCAGGTCGGCCGCGATCGCATGCTCGGGAGATATCGGTGCTGGCCGTCTAGTCACATGTTCAGCCGGGATGATCGAAGCCGTTCGTTGCAAGGTTACATCCTTACCCGGCCTTGCAGCCCTTCGCGCGCCAAAATACGCGCGATGAACATCAATCTGCGCCACCGGTCACCGGAGGAAACGGACCGTCAACAATGAGGCGACGCCGGTCCGCTTCCCGATGGTTGGGCTGGTTTACGGCGTTCAGATCCAGATCCAGAACGGCCGGCGGCGGCAACGGCGGCGCCAACGGCCATGCCGCCAGTAGCGCCGGCATTCACGGCGCCAGCGGCGGCGACGTCTGCGGTGCCGCCAGCCTTCATGCCAGGCGAGTTGCTCGCCTTGTTCCGGAACTGCGGTATCGGCCTCTCCAGGATCGGCGTTCAGGTCATCGAGATTGGGTAGGACATTCGATCCAGGCTCGGTCCCGTCCGGGGGAACGCCCGCCAAAGCCTCGGCCTGCGGTGGCACGACCGCCGCCAGGACCGCGGCACCGGCGACGCCGAACAGGCCAGTGACAAACAGCCTCCTGTCCATCGATATCTCCTCTTTTCCTCACTTTCCGCAAGCTTGCAGCCGCGGATGACCGATAACGCCGGGATGAGGAATAGGTTCCCGATGCTGCGGCATCCGCGTCGTGGGCTAGAAATCGGCCGCGTGGCGGCCGCCGCTTGAAATGAATGCCGCGATAGGCAATCGAGCCCGCGAGGCAGCGAAGGTCGGTTCGACCTCCTGCTCGCGCACTACGGCATCATGATCGGGCAGTTCAGAGGAGAGCGGACAGGAGTATCCGCGCCTGGTCCGATCGCGGCGCATCGAACACGGCGTCGGCGGGGCCGGATTCGACGATCCGGCCTTGATGGACGATGGCGAGATGGTCGCACATGAAGCGGGTGACGCTCAGATTGTTCGCGACGAAGAGATAAGTGAGCTTGAACTCGTCCTGCAGGTCCTTGAGCAGGTTGAGGATCTGCGCCTGGATCGAGACATCGAGCGCCGACACCGGCTCGTCGAGGAAAACGAACTGCGGGCGGCTCGCCAGCGCCCGCGCGATGCCGAGCCTCTGGCATTGCCCGCCGCTGAATTCATGCGGGTAATAATGAGCATGGCGCGGGTTCAGGCCGACGAGGCGCATCAGCTCGAAGACGCGCTCCCGCCTTTCGCTCCTGGAGCCGATGCCCAAGGCCTGCATCGGCAGCTCGATGGTCGCGGCGGCGGTCCGGCGCGGATTCATCGACAGGACGGGGTTCTGGAAGACCATCTGCATCCTGGCGCGCACCGCCAAGGGATAGCGCCCGTCCGCCGCGAGTTCCTCGCCGGCGAAGCGGACGCTTCCGGCATCCCTCGGTGTCAGGCCCATGATGATGCGGCCGATGGTCGATTTGCCGGCGGCGGACGCGCCGGCGAGGCCGAGAGTCTGGCCGGGCAGGATGGATAGGGTGACGTCGTCGACCGCGACGACGGGAGCGCCGCCGCCCTTGCCGGGAAACTGCTTGCGCAGGTTCCTGATCTCGACGAGCGGCTCAGCCATGGCGGATGTCGCCGATATTTGCCCGCCAGCACCGGGTCCGGTGCTCGCCGGTCCGATCGAACATCGGCGGGTCCTCGCCGCATTTCTCGAACGCCTCCGGACAGCGCGGCCTGAAGCTGCATCCCGGTGGCAGGTGCATCACGTCGGGGACCTCGCCGCTGATCTGGGTGAGGCGGCGTCCCTTCGCGCGCGCGTTCATGATCGAGCCAACGAGACCCTTGGCGTAAGGATGCGCCGGCTGTGCCAGGACCACGCCGGCCAGCCCAGTCTCGACGGGACGGCCCGCATACATGACGAGGACGCGATCCGCCATCGCCGACACGACGGCGAAATCATGGGTGATGAGCAGGACGGCCATGCCGTAGGCGGTGCGCATTTCCTTGATCAAGGTCAGTATTTCCGCCTGCGCCACTGCGTCGAGATTGGTCGTCGGCTCGTCGGCGATGAGAAGGGCTGGCCGCGCGGCGAGCGCCATGGCCAGCATGACCCGCTGGCAGACGCCGGCGCTCACTTCGAAGGGAAAGCTCCGGAGGACGTTCTCGGGATTATCGACATGGATTCGCGTCAGAAGCTCGACGGCCTCCTTGCGAGCATTGCGGTCGCGGCCGAGATTGAGCCGGATCATCTCATCCATCTGCTGGCCGATGCGGTACATCGGATGCAGCGACGCATAGGGATTCTGGAACACCATCGCGATCGAGCGGCCGCGGACCGCCTGCATCTCGCGCGCCGGCAAGGGCAGCAGGTCGCGGCCGCGCAGGCTGATCTTGCCACGCACGATGCGCCCGGGCGCGCCAATGAGACGCATGATGGAAAGCGCGGTCACGCTCTTGCCCGAGCCCGATTCGCCAACGACGGTGAGGATTTCCCCGGCGGTGATATCGAAGTCGACGCCGTCGACCGCCTTGACCGTGCCGCCCGACAGCTCGAAATAGGTGGCGAGATCGCGCACCGCGAGGACGTTTTCAGCGGCCATCGCGCGCCTCCTCGAAAGCATGGGCGAAGCGGATAGCGGTCGCGTCGCAAGAATGCCGCGCAATGACCTGGAGGCCGATCGGCAGGCCATGCTCGCCCGTGCCGCAGGGCACCGTCAGCGCCGGATTGCCGGTGACGTTCAAGGGATAGGTGTTCTGGCACATGCCGGCGGCGCGCTGCCCCATCTCTTCGATCGTCGGCGGCGCGGTCAGGAGCTTGAAGGCCTTCATCGGCATGGTGGGCGTGAGAATGACGTCGAACCGGTCGAAGAGCCGGTCGAATTCCTGGCGCATTCGGAAGCGCAGATTCGTCGCCTTGCCGAAATAGACGCTGCCATAGTCGCGGCGCAGATAACCGCCGAGAATCATCAGCATCTTCATATAGGGCGGGAAGGCGTCGCCGCGCGCCCGTCGCGCATCGGCGAAGGCCTGCTGCCAGCCGATGTCGCAAAGCCCGAGCCGTCCATAACCTTCCTGGTTCGATTCGATCATCACCGAAATGCTGTGCGCCGCATAGCCGTTCCAGATCGCCTGTCCATGCGCCCACAAGGGAAGGGAAACAGGCTCGACGGCAGCGCCGAGCTTGCCGATGGTCGCGAGCGCCGCCTCGAAGGCGCGCCGCACGTCGGCCTCGAGCGTAGGCATGGCAAGCCCCTCGGCGAGGACGCCGACCCGCATGCCGCGGATCGGCTGGCCCAGCGCTTCGGTGTAGCGCTCGACCCGGATGGACCCGCGCACCCATTGCGGATCGCGCGCGTCCTCTCCCGCGATCACCTCCATGACCTCGGCCAGTTCCGCCACGTTTCGCGTGATCGGGGTGACGAAATCGGTGGTGTGATCGAGATAGGTGATGCCGTAGCTCGGTACCAGGCCGTGCGTGGGCTTCAGCGCGACGGCGCCGCACCATGACGCGGGGATGCGGCCGCTGCCGCCCTGGTCGACCGCCAGCGCGATGTCGACATCGCCGGTCACGACGGCGGCACCGCAGCCGCCTGATGATCCGCCGGCGGAATAGTCCGCATTCACCGGGTTGCGGATCACGCCATAGGCGCTGGTCTCGCTCGTCCCGGCAAACCCGAAGTCGTCCATATTGAGCTTGCCGGTGATCGCGGCGCCGGCATCGAGCAGGCGTTCGACGACGGCCGCATCGCTCGACGGCACATAGCCGCTCATGAGATTCGAGCCGTTGGTCATCGGGATTCCGGCGAGACGGATATTGTCCTTGAGGCCGACGCGTTTGCTCCTCAGCCTTCCGTCCGGCGCGCCGCGCACGTCGCAACAGGTGATGAAGGCGTTGCAGGGATCCTCGTCCGGCCGCGGCCGCCGCCAATGGGCGCGGTCGGGATAGCGCAGCTCCGTTTCCGGCTGAGCGAGGGTGTCGATCGTGTCGAACATCCCGAGCGCCTTGTCGATGAGGCGTTCGTAGTCGACGATTTCCTGGTCGCTCGGCGAGAGATGCTCCAGGGCCGCGAGTTGGCGAATGCGGTCCCGGCTTGGCCGGCGGATTTTGCCCATGAGGCGGATGGGGTCCACGTGCGTTCTTCCTTACCGTTGCCGCCGCTGGCGGGGATCGAGGGCGTCACGCAGGCCGTCGCCGGCGAAGTTGCAGGCGACCGCGACGATGACGATCATGAGGCCGGGGACCAGCGACACCCAGGGCGCGTTCCTGAGGACGACGCGGCCGTCCGCCGCCATGATGCCCCAGTCCGCCGTCGGCGGCTGCACGCCGACGCCGAGGAAGCTCAGTCCGGCGGCGAAGACCACCATGGCGCCGAGCGATGTCGTGCCATAGACGATGACGGGGCTGAGGATGTTGGGGAGGATCTCGCGCCAGACGATGCCCAAGAGGCCGATGCCCGAGATACGGGCGGCATCGACGAACTCGCTGCGCCGCAGGCGCACGGCTTCCGTATAGACGAGCCGCCCCACATAAGGCGTGATGACGATCGTCATGGCGATCATGCAGTTCATCATGCCGGGTCCCAATGTCGCGGCCACGGCGATGGCGAGCATCACCCCCGGAAAGGCGAAGAGAACGTCGAAGAACCGCATGATCACACTGCCGATCCAGCCGCCGATCTGGCTGGCGAGCAGGCCGAGGACGAGGCCGAAGACGCTGCTGAGCAGGATCGGCACGGCGGCCACGGGCAGGGAGACCCGGCCGCCCCAGATGAGCCGGCTCAAGACGTCGCGCGACTGGCCGTCGGTGCCGAGCCAGTGGCCGGGCGTCAGCGGCGGGGCGAGCCGGCCGACGGCGCGATGCGCTTCCGTCGGACTGTAAGGGCTTATCCATGGTGCGAAGAGGGTGACGAGCACGACCGTGACAAGGATGATCGCGCCGACGAGGGCGAGCCTGTCGCGGGCCATCGCCGCCAGTGCCAGCACGAGTTCCGGACGCCGCGCTTTTTCCCGGCCATCCGCCGCGGTGGTGCGCGGGTGTTCAATAGTGTCCTGAACCGCCACCGGTCACCTCGCTGCGGGCTTGCGGATTGAGGGTCGCTGTCACCAGGTCCGAGGCCAGGTTGGCCAGGACGAAGACGACGGAAATGACCAGGATGACGGCCTGGATCACCGGCACGTCGCGGGCGATGATGGCGTTGTACATGAGGAGGCCGACTCCCGGCCATTGAAAGATCACCTCGGCGAAGAGCGCCGAGCCGAAGATGAAACCGACCTGCAGGCCCGAGATATTGACCATCATCGGCAGCAGGCTGCGCAGCCCGTGCCGGAACACCAGCCGGCTCTCCGACATGCCGCGTGCCCGAGCTGCGCGAATATAGTCGGTGCTCATCACGTCGATCAGGCTTGCCCGCGTCAGCCTGAAGATCACAGCGAGCGACACGAGGCTCGCCGAAAACGCCGGCAGCGGCACGTGCCACAAGAGATCGAGGAGATTGCCCTCCTTGCCGAGCGAATACATCCCGGTCGCCGGGAACCACTGGAGCTCGAGAGAGAATATCCACAGCAGGAGCAGGGCGAACCAGAAGGTCGGCGAGCTCGATATGACCAGGGCCGTTATGGTCGAGGCGCGGTCGAACAGGGAATGGCGGCGAATGCCGGCCAGAAGGCCGCCGAGCCCACCGAGGCCCACCGCAAAGAGGCTGGCGAAGAAGGTCAGGACGATGGTGTTGAAGACCCGCGTCCACAGTACATCGGCCACGGCCATCTGCATGGCGACGGAGCGGCCGAGATCGCCGGTGAGCGCGTTGCCGAGCCAGCGCAGGTATTGCTGCCACACGGGGAGGTCGAGGCCGTAGTAGATGCGCATGGCCTCTTGCGATTCCTCCGTCGCGAAGGGACCGAGCAGGGTCAGCGTGATGTCGCCGGGCACGAGACGCAAGAGAAAGAAGGAGCACAGCGAAACGCCGAAGAGCACCGGAGCCGTGGCGAGCAGCCTGAGAACCACGAAATGCGTCATGCCGGGGCCTTGCGCGCGTTGCCAGCGGGAGGGTATCCGGCGCCACCGCGGCGCCGGATACAGATTGCGTCACCAGCAGAGCTTATCAATCCTCCACCCACCAATATTGCGGGATTTGCATCCAGTCGGGGATGGGATAGTTGCCCTTTACCCGCTTGCTGGCAACGATGATGTTCTTGTCCGAGCCGATCGGGACCATATAGGCCTCTTCCTGGATACGGTCGAAGGCCTGACGCATCAGATCGAGCTGCTTCTGCGGATCGGCCGTGACCTCGTATTCGGCGAAGAGCTTGTCGATGACATCGTCCTTGATGTGCCCGGTATTGCCGAAGCCCTTCGAGCCGAAGATGTCGAGAGCCCAGTCTTCCGAATGGTCGGAGGCCCAGGACATGGCGTCGAAGGCGACATCGGGCGTCATGCCCTTGACCCAGTAGCCGAGATAGGTTGTCCAGTCGAAGGTCTCGATCTCGAGCTTGACGCCGACGGCTTCGAGGTCGCGCTGCAGCCACTCCGTCATCGGCACCGGGATCAGCATGGAAGAGCCGGTCGTCGGGATACGCGCCTTGAGCGTGAGCCCTTCGGCGAAGCCCGCTTCCTTCAGCAATTCCTTGGCCTTCTCAGGGTTGTAGGGATAGCGCGTCGGCAACCCTTGCTTCCACAAGGGCGACGTCGGAACGACCATCCCGTCAAGCGGATAGAGCTGCTTGAGGAGCAACTGGTCGGCCATGCCGATGCGGTCGACCGCGTAGTTGAGGGCCTGGCGGACACGTTTGTCCTTGAGCGCTCCGCTCTGCTGATCGACATTGACGCCGTAGTACCAGATCTGGTTCGTCACCTCGCTGGCGACGATGTTGAAGCCCTTTTCCTGAAGCGGCGGAACGGCGTCGGGCAGCAGTGCGGCGATGACGTCCACTTCGCCGGCTTCCAGCGCCGTCACCCGGGTCGTCGCTTCCGGCATGACCACGAAGGTGATCTTGTCGAGATAGGGCAAAGGCTGGTTCCAGTATTCGGCGTTGCGCTCGAGGATCGTCTTCACGCCGGCTTCGTAACCTGTGATCTTGAACGGACCCGTTCCCGACGGCTTCAGGTTGACGTCCTGATTGCCGTATTTTTTCACCGCCTCGGGGCTGATGAACAGCGGCAAACCACTCGACAGCGTGGTCGCCAGCTGATTGAGGAAGAGGCCCCAGGGCTGCGATAGGACCAGCTCCACCGTCTGGTCGTCGATCTTGCGCACTTCCTTCAGATAGCGCAGCGGGGTCGTGCGCAGCGGCTTCGCCCGCTCGAAGAAGAACTCGAAGGATGGATCGATGATGCGCCGGAAATTGAACACCACCGCATCGGCATTGAACGGCGTGCCATCGTGGAACTTGACGCCGTCGCGCAGCTTGAACGTGTAGACGAGCCCGTCCGGCGAGATCGACCAGGACGTCGCAAGCTGGCCGACCAGAGGCGGGCTCTTGCCGGGCGCCGGGTTGCTGCGGTCGCGCACGACGAGGCCTTCATAGACCAGCGTCGCGACGCGCTTGTTCGTTCCGCCGAAGGCGATATGCGGATCCATCCACGGAATTTCCGCTTCCATGGCGTAGACGATGCTGCCGCCGCGTTTCGGCGTGCCTTCGGCTTGCGCCGCCAAGGAAGCGAGGAAGAAGAATGCGAGAGCTATTGCGGCCCTGGAGACCAATCTAACTGCCCATTGGACACCCATGTTTCCCTCCTGTTGAACTCAGTCTTGTTGTCTTCGGTATCAAGCGGCCGGTGGAATGGTCCTACCGATCGTTCGATTGGTTTGACGTCTCCGCGCCCGCCGGGTTCGTCGGCCGGTAGAGGAGGCGCGTCATGTTCTCGACGCTCTGGCGATGCGCCGCGAGGGCGGCGGGATCGGCGAGCGCCACGGGTCGCGGCTCGGCTTTGAAGTGCCCGTGGCGGTCGCGGCCACGCGCCAGCGTCGCACTGTCGTCCATGCCGCTCGTCTGCCGGACCGCCGCGGAGATGTAGCGGATGGCTACGCCGATGCGCGGGCCGTCCGAGCCGTTGGGTTCCGAGGCATGGGCGATCATGACATGGTGGAACGACATCTCGCCGGGCCGCAGGACGATGTCGGCGGCCTTGCTTTCATCGACAGCGACGGCGATCTCCTGTCCGCGGGTCAGCAGGTTGTCCTGCGCAAAGGTGTCGTGATGGGGCTGCTGCGGCCAGCTATGGGAGCCGGGGATCACCCGCAGGCAGCCGTTTTGCGGGTTGCTGTGGGTGAGCGCCACCCAGGCGGTGACGACGTTGCTGGAATCGAGTCCCCAATAGGTGCCGTCCTGATGCCAGGAGACCCGCATGCCGTCGCCCGGCTTCTTCGCGAAGAGATTGGTCGTCCAGCAGAGGAGATCGGGGCCCAGGATGTTGGCAACCTTGTCGGTTATGCGGGGATCGCGCACAAGCGCGGCGAAGCTCGGCAGGACGAGATGCGGCTTGTGCCTGAGGACGGGCTCGGCATCGCTTCCGAGCCTGCCGCGGAACAGGGCGATCTCGTCGAGGAT
>CAZICN010000006.1:0-10579 GCA_964537655.1 uncultured Aestuariivirga sp. | reverse complement strand
CCATAGCCGCCGCCGCCGGCCGAGATGTGGCGGAAGCTGTCGCCGCGCCGCATGGGCACGACGCGCATGGGCATGGTGGGGAGCTCCTCGCGCGTGCCGTCGGCCCGGATCATGAGATTGGCCGAGGGTGCGCCCGGCTTGCCGCCGTCGACCCCGTAGGGGCGATGCTTGCGCCGGTCTGAGCGCAGCGTGAACTGCGCGCTGCCTTCGCGCAGGCGGAACTCGCGAATGAAAGCGAGGCCACCGCGATGCCTGCCGGCGCCGCCCGAATCCTGGACGAAGCCGTAGCGCACGATCTCGAGCGGGGTCTCGGTTTCGATGATCTCGACCGGCTGGTTGGAGAGGTTGGCCGCGGGGTTGGATATTCCTTCGATGCCGTCGAGCGTGGCGCGCGCGCCCCAGGTGCCGACCATGACCTCGGTCAGGACGAAAGGCTGGCCGTGATGGGTGCCGCCGATCGACAGGAGCGTCGGCCCGCCTTCGCCCCCGGCGATCACCCGCGCCGGCGCCGCCTTGGAAAAGGCCCCCATGATGGCGTCGAACACGCGATAGCCGACGACGCCGCGCGCGGCGCAGGCGGCGGGATATACCGGATTGACGATGGTGCCCGCCGGCGCGTCGATGGTGATCGGCCGCATATAGCCCTGGCAGTTCGGAATATCGATGTCGCTGAGGCAGCGTATGGCGCAATAGGCCGCCGAGCGGACCATGGCGATGGGACAGTTGATGGCGGCGTCGACCTGCGGCGATGAGCCGGCGAGATCGATGCGAACTGACCCGTCGCGAACCTCGATCGTGGCCTTGATGGCGACGGGCTCGGGATCGTCGCCGATCCCGTCGATATAATCGATGGCACTGTAGCTGCCGTCCGGGATCGAGCGGATGATGTTGCGCATCAACCGCTCGGCATGGTCCTGCATGGCATGGAAATAGCGCGACAGGTCGTCATAACCATAGCGTCGGACGAGATCGCCATAGCCGCGCTCGCCTGCGGCGCAAGCGGCGATCTGCGCTCGGATGTCGCCCAGCAGGTAGCGCGGCTGCCGGCTGTTCTTGGCCAAGATCGCGAACAGGGTGTCGTTGGGGCGGCCTTCCTCGTAGAGCTTGAGGAGGGGGATGCACAGGCCCTCTTGCAGGATTTCGGTCGCATGCATCGCGGTGCTGCCGGGCGCGATGCCGCCGACATCGCAATGATGCGCCATCGTGCAGGCCCAGCCGATGAGCTCGCCTGAAAGGAATATCGGCTTGATCACATAGATATCCGGCAAGTGCTGGCCGGCCGATCCATAGGGGTCGTTGAAGGCAAAGACATCGCCGGGCCTGGCGGTGCGGGCATGTTTGTCGACGATCAGGCGCAGGCAGTCCGGGAACGAGCCGAGCTGCACCGCGAGGGTCAGGCCCTGCGCCACGATCTCGCCGTTGCGGTCGGCGAGCGCCGTCGAATAATCCATGGAATCCCTGACCACCGCCGAATAGGCGGAGCGCATGACGACGAGGGCCATTTCGTCCGCGACGGCCGCCAAGGCGTTTTTGACGACCTCGATCGTGACGGGATCTATATTCGGGGGCGTGGTCATGCGAAGCGGATCTCGATGTTGCCGAACGGGTCGAGGCGGGATCTGGCGTCGGGCGGAACGACGCAGGTCGAATCATACTCCTCGATGATGAGAGGGCCGGCGCGCCAGTCGCTGCCGAGGGCGCCGCGGCTCATGACGGGCGTGTCGTGCAGCCCGTGCGCGCGGCCGAAATAGGCCTTGCGCCGTGGTGTTCCCGCTGCCGGGGTGATCGGGAGTTCGAGCCTCGATAGGGCCTCGGCCGATCCGCCGGCCACATCGACCGCAATCTCCACGCGCACATTGACGAGATCGACGCTCGCCGTCTCGCTGCGATAGCCGAAAGTGCGCTCGTGCTCGGCATGGAAAGCCTCGATGGACTTTTCCAAGGCGTCGCCGAACGGCACGGTGAGCTCGTAGGCCTGGCCGGCGTAGCGGAAGTCGCCGAACCGGCGCAAGGTGAGCCGATCCTGCGCATAGCCTTCGCGCTCCATGACCTGATTGCCGCGCGTCTCGAGACGCCGGAAGGTCGCCTCGATCTGCGCCGGATCGAGTTGCGCCACGCGCTTGAATACGGTTTCGGTGAATTCCCTCTCGACCCTTGAGAAGAGCAGGCCCGCGGCGCTGAACACGCCGGGCGCCGGCGGCACGAAGACAGCGGGAAGCTCGAGCTCGCGGGCGATGGCGGCCGCGACGACGGGGCCGTTGCCGCCGAAGGCGAAGAGCACGAACTGGCGTGGGTCACGGCCGCGATAGGTGGAGACCGCCTTGACGGCGCGCGTCATGTTGGCGGCGGCGATCTCGAGGACGCCATGTGCGGCATCGAGAAGCTCGAGCTCGAGCGGCCGGCAGACGTCGCGCCGGATCACTTGCTCGGCGAGCGTCGCATCGACCGGGACGGCGCCGCCGGCCAAGGCGCGAGGGTTGAGGTGGCCGAGCGCCACGAGGCAGTCGGTCAAGGTCGCGCGATCGCCGCCGCGGCCATAGCAGGCGGGACCGGGCTCGGCGCCGGCGCTCTGCGGGCCGACCTTGAGCGCGCCGGCCTCGTCGACGATCTCCGACACGTCGATGAAGGGCAGCTTGATCGCATAGCCGCCGCCCTTGACGAGCTTGCTCGACAGGCTGATGCCGCTGCCGACTTCGAATTCCGTCGTCTTGGCCGGCTCGCCCTCTTCGACGATCGCCGCCTTGGCGGTGGTGCCGCCCATGTCGAACGAGATGGCGCTGGCATAGCCGAGGCGCCGCGCCAGCCGCGCGCAGGCGATCACGCCGGCGGCCGGACCCGATTCGACGATGTAAGCCGGCTTCTCGCTGGCCGCCGTCGCCGGCATGATCCCGCCGCCCGATTGCATGACCTGGACGGGGCCCGCGATGCCGGCATCGTCGAGCCGCTGCAGCAGCGTCCCGAGATAGCGGCTGACGGCCGGGCCGACATAGGCGTTGACCACCGCCGTGCTGGTCCGTTCATATTCGCGGATCTCGGGAAGGATGTCGGCCGAGCAGCAGATGAAGACCGTCGGCCCGAGCCTGGCGCGCAGAATCTCGGCGACACGGTGCTCGTGGGTGGGATTGGCATAGGCATGGAGCAGCGCCACGGCCACGGCGTCGACATGTTGGTCTTTCAGGTGATCGGCGACGGCTTCGACGTCCTCTTCGCGAAGCGGCCGCCACACGGCGCCGTCCGGCCCCATGCGCTCGCGAACCTCGCAGCGCAGATGCCGCGGCACCAGCGGCTCGGGCTTGCGATATTGCAGGTCATAGAGCTGCGGGATGCGCAGCCGCCGCATCTCGAGGGCGTCGCGGAAACCCGCGGTGGTGACGAGCGCCGTGCGCGCGCCGCGCTTTTCGAGGATGATGTTGGTGGCGACCGTGGTCGCGTGCACGAGATCGCGGACCGCAGCACCCGGCGCGGCAAGCCCGCCGAGCGAGGCCTGCAGGCCGTCGATGATGGCGTCGCAATAATTGCCCGGCGTCGACAGGAGCTTGTGGGTATGAAGCCGGCCGTCATCGCCGAGCAGTACGATATCGGTGAAAGTGCCGCCGATATCGACTCCAACACGATACTGCTCCACGCCGGCGCTCCCGTTTTTCGTTTTGTGCGGCGGGACGATAGGCGGCGCGCGCGAGAGCGGTCAAATCAGTAATTCCAATCAAGTCGATAAGGAACGCTGCAGTGACAATGAAACATGCGATCTGTCACATTCTCCGGCCGGCAGACGAGCGGAGCGACGACGGACGATGACTTATGACGCGATCATCTTCGGCGGAAGCGTGTGTTCGGGCGAACTCGAGCCCACGCTGCAAGCGGACGTGGCAATCGACAAGGGCCGGATCGCGGCGGTCGGGCGTCTCGGGCGTGATGCGCGGACGCTCATCGACGCCACGGGGCATATCGTGGCGCCGGGCTTCATCGATATCCACAGCCATTCCGACTATACGCTGCTGGCGGATCCTCGGGCGCTGAGCGCGATCTATCAGGGCGTGACGCTCGAGGTCGTGGGCAATTGCGGTTTCGGCTGCGCGCCGATCGGCAACGCCGCGGCGGCGCGCGAGGGCATCTATGGGTTCGACGGTTCGATTCCCCTGCGGTGGCGGGATTTCACCGGCTATTTCGCCGCGCTGAGCGACCGCCGTCCGGCGGTCAACGTCATGAGCCTCGTGCCGAACGGCCAGCTTCGTCGCGCGGCCGTCGATGATCTGGACGCGCCGGCCGAACGCGCCGAGCTCGCGGAAATGACCATGCTGCTCGAGCAGGGACTGGCGGAAGGCTGCTGCGGCTATTCGACCGGGCTCGAATATCCGGTGGAGCGCGGCGCTTCGGAAGAAGAGCTCGGCGTCCTGGTGAAGACGGCCGCTGCGCGCGGCGCGTTCTATGCAACCCATACGCGCGCCCGTGGCATCGGCGCCCTGCCGGCGATCGAGGAAGCGATCAGGACGGCCAAGCAGGCGCGGGCGCGGCTGCAGATTTCCCACATCATTCCGCGCCGGACAGAAGAGGGCGAGATCGAACGGTCTCTCGATCTTGTCGCCAAAGCCCGCTCCGAAGGCGTCGCCGTCGCCTTCGACATGCATACGCGCGCCTTCGGCACGACGATACTGAACACGCTTCTGCCGCCTTGGGTCACGAAAGGGTCCCGGGAAGAGCGCGACCGGCTGCTGGCGGACACGACAGCGCGCGAGCGCATGCGGGCCTTTCCCTCGATCATCGCCAGCGTCAACGACTGGACACGCGTGATCCTGCTCGACATGCCGGCCTGGCCGGAATATGGGCGGCTGAGCCTTGCGGAAGTGGCAGAGCGGCGGGGACAGCAGCCGCTCGATGCCGCCTATGACCTGTTGCGCCGCGAGCCTGAGGACGGGCCGCCTTTCATGGTCATTCTCCTGTGCTATTCGCCCGAGCAGCAGGCGGCCTTCTTCTCCCACCCCGACTGCATCCCGGCATCGGACGCGACGACGCTCGCTCCCGACGGGCCGCTCAGCCGGTCGATGTTCCACGGCGCCTATACATGGGCCGCCTGGTTCTACCGTTTCATGGTCCGCGACAAGCGATTGCTCTCGCCGGAAGAGGCGGTGCATCGCATGAGCGGATTGCCGGCGAGCGTCCTGGGCCTTACGCAGCGCGGGCGATTGAAAGTCGGAATGGCGGCCGATGTCGCAGTCTTCGATCCCGCGACATTCTCGGAGCAAGGCACGGTCTTCGAGCCGAATGCGCTGGCGAGGGGAATGCGCGATCTCTTCGTCAACGGCATCGCGACCTTGCGCGACGGGCGGGCGACGGGCGCACGCGGGGGCCGGATCGTCAGGAGCGTTCGCGACTAAGGGCGCAAAGGCGCCAGCGGGCTCGCGGCGACGATTTCGCGCGCGATGTCCTGAACCACGGAGCAGGCCGGCTGATCGGTGCGGGCGCGCACCGCCATATAGAGCCAATGCGGCTCGATGGCGGGTTGCGCCGGGAACACCGACAGCACGCCGTTCGCGACATCGTCCGAGAGGATGGAGAGCGGCAGGAGCGCCGCGCCGACACCGGAGGCCGCGAGGCGCTCGATATGGAGAAGGCTGTTGCAGGTGCTGAGACGCGTCGGTTTGATGCCCGCCTCGGAGAACCACGCCATGGTGGTGGTGAAGAGGTTCGAAGGCTCCGGATTGGTGATGATGGGGACGGAGGCGAGATCGGCGGGCGACAGCGCACTGGGATCGAGGCCGAAGCGCGGGCTTGCGACCCAGACGAGCTCTATGGGGACGAGGCGCTCGAGGAGGACATCGGGCCCGGCGGTGGGCGATGTAAGAAAGGCGATGTCGAGTTCGCCGTCATGCAGCTTGCGGTCGAGATTGACGGAATAATCGATATCGAGCGCGATCTGCAGCGCCGGGGCGCGGACCTCGAGCCGGGTCAAGAGGGAGGGAAGGCAGACCAGGGCGAAGGTGTCGGCCGCGCCCAGGCTGATCTTGCCCGCGACGGCGACGCGATTGCGGGCGACCGTCTGGATCTCGCGCGTCAAGGCCAGGGTGCGCTGCGCGAGCTTGAGGATGTCGAGCCCTTCCGCCGTGAGCCGCGGGCGATAGCCGCTGCGGTCGAAGAGATGGATGCCGAGCGACTGCTCGAACTCCTTGATGCGCAGCGACACGGAGGGTTGCGTGACGTTGAGGCGCTCGGATGCGGCGCGAAAGCTGCCGAGCTCGGCAATCGCCACCAGGGCTTCGAGATGTTGCAAGCTCAGCATTGAGATTCGGCGTTCTTGAGTATCCGGAACTGGCCCAGCTTTCGTCGCGGGAGAAGCTACTACAACGCCCGTGAGCCGCAAGTGCAGCGCTCTGAAATTGTCAGCTTCCGGACCTGCGGGCCAGGATTTTCTGTTGGCCGGTGGCCCATGCAGTCGACGCTTGTCCAGTTTGCGGAAGCCCCGTGCTGTCCAGGTGTGGAAATCCAGGCTGGCGGTCGCGTGCCGGATGACGCGGAAGGAAAAGCCCGAAACATGGCGGATGCTCTAAAACTCTTGGTCGGCGGCCCTGACCCACTCTACGTTGCCGTCTTCGCCGCGATCTGCTTGGGGGCGACGGTTTGGATGGACTATGGCAGGTATGTGACAATATTGAAATGGATGACGTTGAGCTTGTTTGCCTATATCGCCGCGCTCTTTGCAACAGGCATACCTTGGGGAGAGGCGCTCGCTGGAACCTTGCTTCCAAGTATCGGATGGGAACACCGCTTTCTTCACCACTCTGCTTGCTATATTCGGGACGACGATCTCGCCCTAGCTGAGGTTAGCCGCGGCCTCCATGAGAGGAGTCATCATCCCGCCCCATCCTGTGCATCTGCCTTTGCATCATTTTCCGCCGCAACAGTTTGATCGCCGACCTGTCGAGGAATGAAGCCGCTCGCAGCGCCCGCAATGCGCCCCGTGGTCCCAGGATGCCCGCCCGATAGGCAAGCGCGGCAATTCCCACGATTAACCTGTCGATCCGGCATGACAGCCATGAGACAACATAGCGTGCCCGGCCGAGCGAGCGCAGGTAGCCGGCGTCTGCTCCATCACGCCCGGTCCGGAGGCTTCGCGACATCTCTTTCCATGACTCCCACTGCGACCGCTCAGCTCGGATTTTCGAGGGTGAACAGGTCCGCCTGCTCGTCATAAGCGAAGTATTCGGCGTAGCGCGCCCAGTTCGTCACGGCCTTCAGTGTCCGGTCGGCGTGCTCTTCCGACATGTAGTCCTCGAGCTCGTCGCGAAAGCGCCGGGCGGGAGCTTGATGGCTGGGCCGTTCGTCGAGGACCCGGCGCACATGGGCCGCAAGCGGCACATAGGTCGCGAGATGCTGGGCAAAGAGGCGCTTGCGCTCATCGACATCGCTCTCCGCGAAGCGCATGCCCGGCGCGGTCAGCTTGATGTCGCCGCCCTCGAGATCCGCGAAACGCATGAGCTGAAGCGTCTCCGCCACGGGGAAGAGGTCGTCGATCTCGAGATGCAGATCTGCCGCCAATGGCGGAAGGTCTGCGCGACCGCGATTGGGCTCGCCCGCCACTGTCTCGATCAGACCCGACATCAGGTTCGTCGAGACCCGTGGCAAAGCCATGCCGATGCCGGTGCCAGGGAAGAGGCCGTCGCGCACCGGCGTCGCGGCCCGTGCGGTCATGCGCGCATAGATATCTTCGACCAGCGCCCGGAAGGCCGGCTCGAGGCGATTTCGCGGCTGCGGCAGGCGGACCTGGATTTCGGCGATGACCCGGCCCGGATTGGACCCGAAGATCAGGATGCGATCGCACATCAGGACGGCTTCCTCGATATTGTGCGTCACCATCAGGATGGATTCGATCGGCATCCGACCCTCGCACCACAGGTCGAGCAGGTCGGTTCGCAGCGTCTCCGCGGTCAGCACGTCGAGCGCCGAAAACGGCTCGTCCATCAGCAGCAATTTCGGATGGACGACGAGGGCGCGCGCGAGGCCGACGCGCTGGCGCATGCCGCCCGAAATCTCCTTCGGATATGCGCCCTCGAAGCCGTCGAGACCGATGAGATCGATGGCGGCGAGTGCCCGCTTGCGTCGTTCCGCAGGCATGACGCCGCGCGCTTCCAGACCCAGCTCGACATTCTGCAGGACCGTCAGCCACGGGAACAGAGCGAAGCTCTGGAAGACGACGGCAATACCCGACACGGGGCCGGCAACGGGCTTGCCGTCGAAGGTGATGGTACCGCTGCTCGGGCGGATCAGGCCCGCAATGGCGCGCAGCAGAGTGGACTTCCCGGAGCCGGACCTGCCCAGCAGGCCGACAATCTCAGCCGGGCGCAGCTCCAGATCGACATTCTCGAGCACGGTGAGCGTTCCGGACCCGCCCTTTTCGTAGGTCTGGCAGACCTGACTGGCGGAAAGGAGGACTCCCTTCGCGAGATCAGCTTTCTTCTCGGTGGTGGTAATGTCCATGTTCGGTCCTCCAATGGAGCGGTCAGTCGAGGCGCAGGCGGCGTCCGGCGAAGACATAGAGCGGGCGCCAGATTGTTCGATTGAAGAGAGTGACAAAGAGCGACATCACCGCGATGCCGAGGACGACTCGCGGGAAATCGCCTGCTGCTGTCGCCTTGGCTATGTAGGAGCCGAGGCCAAAGGCTTCGAGCTTCGTATCGCCCCAGCTCGCAACCTCGGCCACGATGCTGGCATTCCAGGAGCCGCCGCAAGCCGTGAGTGCGCCCGTGACATAATAGGGGAATATCCCGGGGAGTATCGCGCGCCGCCACCAGGTCCAGGAGCGAAGCTGGTAAACCGAAGACGCTTCCCTGAGATCGGTCGGGAAGGCACTCGCTCCGGCGATGACATTGAAGAGAATGTACCATTGCGTGCCGAGTACCATGAGCGGCGACAGCCAGATATCGGGATTGGCGCCGGTCGCAACGATCGCGACGACCACGAAGGGGAACAACAGGTTGGCCGGGAAAGCCGCCAGAAACTGCGCCACGGGCTGGACACGTTCGGCAATCGCCGGCCTGAGCCCGATCCAAACGCCGATCGGCACCCAGATCAGGCTCGCCACGGCAATGAGCACGATCACGCGGAACAAGGTTACGAGCGCGCCGCCCAGGGCCTCCCCCGCATCGCTCCAGGACAAGGTCTGGCTGACATAGGACACCGCGGTCCAGACGCCCCAAGCGCCGAGCGCGGCGATCAGACCGAGCCAAGCATAGTCGAACCAGCGACTGGCAGCACTGCGATCGCGTGGCTCGACCGACCGCGCGGGCCACAAAGCCGGCAGTCGAACGAGCATCAGCCAGCGCCAAAGGGCTTCAACCGGCACGCTCGCAAGCCTGAACCATCGCGTGCGCCGGATCAGAGAATAGACCCAGGAGCGCGGCTTCTCCTGGCCAGCGGTCTGCTCGAAACGAAACTTGTCGGCCCAGGCCACGATCGGCCGGAACAGAAGCTGGTCGTAGATGGCGATGACGACGGCCATGGCGAGCACCGCCCAGGCCACCGCGCTGAAATCCTGCTTGTCGATGGCGAGCGCCAGCCAGGAGCCGAGGCCGGGTAGCTGGACCGTCGTGTCGCCGACGGTAATCGCCTCCGAGGCGACGACGAAGAACCACCCGCCCGACATCGACATCATCGTGTTCCAGACAAGCCCGGGCGTCGCGAAAGGAGCCTCCAGCCGCCAGAAACGCTGCCAGGCCGAGAGCCCGAAGCCGCGGCTCACCTCATCGAGATCGCCCGGCACGGTCTTGAGCGACTGGTAGAAGGAAAACGCCATGTTCCATGCCTGGGCTGTGAAGATGGCGAAGATCGACGCGCATTCGGCGCCGAGCTGGCTTCCCGGGAACAGGCCCATGAAGAAGGTGACGGTAAAAGTGAGGAAGCCGAGCACCGGCACGGATTGGAGAATATCGAGTGCCGGAATGATGATCATCTCGGCGCGGCGGCTCTTCGCCGCGAGGGTCGCGATGACTAAGGTGAAGATGAGCGAAGCGACGATTGCCGCCAGCATCCGCAACGTCGTGCGCAGCGCATATTCCGGCAATTGCGCGGGGTCGAGCGAAATGGGTGCGCTCGTGAGCTCGGCCAGCGGCGAGCGCATGGCCTCGGCGCCATGGATGGCCAGAACGGCCAGCGCCGCCAGGAAAGCGATCGCAACGATGTCGTAGCCATTCGGAAGAACGCGGGCACGGACCAGCGCAACGACCGAATCCCGCCCGGGGCGACCGTTGGAGAGAAAAGCCATGGGGACCTCTAGATACTTCCTGACGCGCCAGTGGACGTCGATGAGTGTTCAATCAAGGATTCATCGAAAGGTCATCGAACCAGCCGTCAAAACGACCGGACTCACCTTCGATTTTCCCTTGCAGAGCGTTCACGGCCTCGCCGCACCGGCGAAGCCCACGCTCTTCTCGTATATTGCTCTTTTTCCCGGATCAAAAAGCCAAACTGTGAGCTTGTCATATCCTCCCCAGGAGGATAGCATAAGAAATGCCCAAACTCCATCGTCATCAAACCCACCCCGAGATCATCAAGCGTCTCAAGCGTGCCGATGGCCATCTCAAAAGCATTG
>CAZICN010000005.1:44435-52694 GCA_964537655.1 uncultured Aestuariivirga sp. | reverse complement strand
GGCCTGGACGCCGTCGCTCGCCGATGGCGGCGTGATCGCGCCGCTCGACGACTATATCGCCAAATACATGAACCCGGCCGACCTCGAGGACTACCATCCGCTGTACAAGGCCTTGCCGACCTACAAGGGCAAGATCTGGGGCTTCTTCGATGACGGCGACATGTTCGCGCTCTACTATCGCAAGGACATCTTCGAGGACGCCAAGCTGAAAGACGCCTATCAGGCGAAATTCTCGAAGGCGCTCGAGCCGCCGAAGACCTGGGAAGACTATGCCCAGGTCGCGCAATTCATCACCGACAACCTGGCGCCCAATGTCTATGGCGCCGGTCACTTCCGCAAGGCGGGGAGCCCCGGCAACCAGTTCGACTTCCTGCAGCAATACCGCGCCAATGGCGGCGTGCTGTTCGGCGACGACATGAAGGCCGGGCTCGACTCCGATGCCGGCATGCGGACCTTGACCAACATGCTGGCGGCGAACGCGGCTTCGATCCCGGGCAACAACGAGCTCGACGCCGTGTCGCTGTGGGCGGCGTTCCTGCAGGGCAAGGTGGCGATGATCTATTCCTGGCCGCCGACGGGCCGCATGGTGGCAAACTACTCGCAGAGCGCCAAGGCGATCAACTTCATCCCGCAGTCCTCGATCGCCGGCAAGGTCGGCTATGCCGTGGTGCCGGGCAACCCGGAACATGCGACAGGCTACAACAAGGCGCTGTCGGCCGATTCACCCAACGCGGAAGCAGCCTATCTCTTCATGCAGTGGGCGACATCGCCGCCGGTGTCGCTTGCCCGCGTGATGCTGCCCTATGCGCTGCGCGATCCCTATCGCCTGTCGCATTTCAAGTCGGACCTCTATGGCGAGCTGTTCCCGAGTGCCAGGGAGTATCTGATCAACCTGAACAACTCGGCCAATGTCGGGCTTCTCGACATCATCATGCCGGGCGCGCAGGATTATTTCCTGAGCCTCGACCGCCTGTGCACGTCGGTGTGGGCCGGCACGGATCCCAAGGCGGCACTCGCCACCGCCGCCGCCGAATGGGACCAGACGACCGAACGTCTCGGGGTCGAGCAGCAGAAGGCGTTCTATACCGAGTTCAAGAAGCTCCCGGGCGCCACTGCCGACAACACCGTCGAGAAGCTGGGAATGGCGGTGAAGCTCTGACACGAATTGTAACGGAGGATGGATTGACCATCCTCCGTTTTGCTTCCCAATTTCCCCTTCTCCCGCCTGCGGGAGAAGGTGGCGCGAAGCGCCGGATGAGGGTGTTCTGAATGCAAATGAATGACCTCGCAGTTCTCAGTGCGCAGCAGCGGCGAGCCCGATGCCGCGCGTCGGGCTCCGTCGCGATCGCACCAGCACCCTCATCCGCCCTTTGGGCACCTTCTCCCGCAGGCGGGAGAAGGGGAATATCGTCACGGCTCTGCGTGGTGGCAGCATGACCCCTGCCCGACCTAATCATTTTGATGCGCTGTCGGAATGGAGCGACCGCCATTTCAAATGGCTGCTGGTCGCGCCGGCGGTACTCCTCATCCTGGCGCTCTCGGTCTATCCCCTGCTGTTCTCGGTCTGGGTGCTGTTCGTCAATTTCGATTTCACCGTGCCCGGCCACGATTTCGTCGGCTTGCGCAACTTCACCCGGGTGCTCGCCGATCCGGTTGCCCGCTGGTCGCTCTGGGTGACCGTGCTGCTCTCGACCATCAATGTCGCCATCGAGTTCCTGCTCGGCCTGGCCCTCGCCTTGGCCATGGTGAAGAGCTTTCGCGGCCGCGGCATCATCATGTCGCTCCTCATCATCCCGCTCTTCATCAGCCCGGTGATCGTCGGCCAGGCCTGGGCGCTTCTCCTGCAGCGCCCCTTCGGGCCGACCAACTACATACTGAGTCAGATTCTCGGCTATGAAGTGACCATTGGCTGGCTCACCCAGGCGCCTTGGAATTTCATCGCCCTCGTCCTTGCCGATGTCTGGCAGTGGACGCCTTTCATGTTCGTGATTCTGCTCGCCGGCCTCACCGCCATTCCGCCCAATCTCTACGAGGCGGCGGAGCTCGACGGCGTCGACGGCTGGCGCGCCTTCTGGTGGATCACGCTGCCGCAGCTCGCCCCCATGATCCTGCTCGCCATCACCTTCCGCATCCTCGATGCGGTCAGGCTGTTCGACACGATCTTCGTCATGACCGGCGGCGGCCCGGGCACGAACACCTATTCGAGCTCTTTCTATCTCTACACTCTGGGCTTCACCCAGTTCCATCTGTCGGAAGCGACCGCCGGCGCCTGGATATTCCTCGTCCTCACCGCCATTCTCATCACCTTCCTGGTGCGCCGACTTCTTAGGGCGGAACCGACATGAGCGCCCGGAGCTTCACCCGCGCCAACATCGCCAGGGCGCTTCTCCTCGGCGCTTTCCTCATCTTCACATTCGCGCCGCTCTACTGGATGTTCATCACCTCGATCAAGCCGAGCGACGACTATCTGGCCGTGCCGCCGGTCTGGTTCCCGGCCGAGCCCACGATACTTCACTATACCGCCGCCCTCTTCGCCTATCGCGGCCTCGACGGGCTCATCAACAGCGTGATCATTTCGTTGGCGGCGACACTGCTCTCGACGGTGCTCGGAACGCTGATGGCCTACAGCCTCGCCCGCTTCAATACCGGCGGGCAGCATCTTTCTTTCTGGGTCCTCTCGCAGCGCTTCCTGCCGCCCATCGCCACGGTCCTGCCCATCTTCCTGATCTATCGCGCGCTCGGACTGCATGACACGCATTTCGGGCTGATCATCGCCTACACCGTCTTCACGCTTCCGGTGACGGTGTGGATGATGTTCGCCTATTTCCGCCAGATGCCAAAATCGCTCGAGGAGGCGGCCCTCGTCGACGGCTGCACCCGCTGGCAGTCGCTGTGGCGCGTCGCCATTCCCCTGGCCGCCCCTGGCATCGTCGCCGCCGCGGTCTTCGCCTTCATCGCCTGCTGGACTGAATTCTTCTTCGCGCTGATCCTGACGAGCCGCACCGCCTTCACGCTGCCTACCGTGTTTCGCGCCTTCCTGGGCTTCCAGGGCGCCCAGTATGGCGAGGCGAGCGCGCTCGCCATGGTGTCGCTGGTGCCGTCGATCATCCTCGGCATTCTCGTCCAGCGCCATCTGGTGCGCGGGCTGACGCTCGGCGCGGTGCGCGGTTAGTGGAGTGGGTTTGACATTCGCTCCCCATCTGACGGTACGTTCAGCATGCGAATGTCAAATCCAAAATTCCACTAGAAACTTTGATTGCTAGTGGTCCTTTGCTTCTAACATTCGCAAAGGAGCCAGCCGCAGACAGGATGCGAATGTTAGAAGCGGACCACTAGAAAGGCAGGACATGGCTCACGTCACCATCAAGGGATTGCACAAGCACTTCGGTTCCGTGCATGTCGTCAAGGGCATCGATCTCGCCATTGCCGATGGTGAGTTCGCCGTCCTGGTCGGCCCTTCTGGCTGCGGCAAGTCGACCTTGTTGCGCACCATTGCCGGCCTCGAACAGGCGAGCCAGGGCACGATCGAGATCGGAGGCCGGGTGGTCAACGACATGCGCCCACGCGACCGCGACGTGGCGATGGTGTTCCAGGACTATGCGCTCTATCCGCACATGACGGTGGCCGAGAATATCGGCTTCGGCTTGCGCGCCCGCAATTTTCCCAAACCCGAGATCGAGACGAGCGTGCGCCGCGCCGCGCGCATGCTGAACATCGACCAGCTTCTCGATCGCCTGCCCCGGCAATTGTCCGGCGGCCAGCGTCAGCGCGTCGCCATCGGGCGCGCCATCGTGCGCAACCCTCAGATCTTCCTGTTCGACGAGCCGCTGTCCAATCTCGACGCCCAGTTGCGCGACGAGATGAGGAGTGAGATCAAGCGCCTGCATCAGGAGCTCGGCGCCACCATGATCTATGTGACGCACGACCAGATCGAGGCGATGACGCTCGCCGACCGGATCGTGCTTATGAATGCCGGCCAGATCGAGCAGTCGGGCACGCCGCTCGAGCTCTATGAGCGGCCGAGGACGCGTTTCGTCGCGGGTTTCCTCGGCTCGCCCAAGATCAACTTCATCGCGGCCAGGCTGGAGAAGACGGGCATCGTCTTCGCCGACGGCCAGACGCTGCGCCTGCCGGCCATCGAGGCCAACCGATATAAGTCATATCTCGGCAAGCCGGTGACCTTCGCCATCAGGCCGCAGCATATCGACCGTGCCCCGACCGCCAGGGCGGCCCATGTCAGGAGCAGCATCGACCTGGTGCAACCGACAGGTGCCCGCACCTATGTGACCTTCGCCATCGGCCAGGAGCCGGTCATGGCGGAACTCGACGCCCATGACGCGGGCAAGCCCGGCGAGAAGATCGCCATCGGCTTCGATCTTGCCCATTTCATCCTGATCGAGCCTGACAGCGGGAAAGTATTGGGATCGTGAGTTTGCGATGAACGTTCTGGGCCCTCCTACACACCGTCATCCCGGCGAAAGCCGGGACCCAGTAAGTTCTTTCCACGCGCACGGCGCCGCCCGCTTGCTTTTATTCAGGGGATCCCGGCTTGCGCCGGGACGACGGAAACAGGGAGGGTCGTTATGATTTCGAAACAACCATCGCGCGCCATATGCCTGTTCGGCACCGAAGAACCGGTGGACCCGCCGCGCGTCGTGAAGGCGGGCGATCTCACCGCCGAGTTCGAGACCGGCAATCTGCGCTACATCCGCTATGGCGGCATCGAGATGATCCGCGCCATTTCCTTCATCGTCCGCGACCGGAACTGGGCGACCTATGCGCCGATCCTCTCCAACCTGCTGATCGAGGAGGACGATGAGGGCTTCGCGATCAGCTATGACGCCGAGACGAAAGACAGGGAGCAGGCGTTCCGCTATTCGGCAAAGATCACCGGTTCTGCC
The DNA here is from genome assembly GCA_964537655.1 of uncultured Aestuariivirga sp. Taxonomy (GTDB): domain Bacteria; phylum Pseudomonadota; class Alphaproteobacteria; order Rhizobiales; family Aestuariivirgaceae; genus Taklimakanibacter. The sequence goes on along the minus strand of CAZICN010000005.1, from coordinate 47,793 downwards.
GACGGCAGCGTCGTGTTCTCGGCGGCGGGCATGGCGGTCGGCGATTTCGTCACCAACCGCACCGGCTTCGTCGTCCTGCATCCGGTCGCCGGCGTCGCCGGTGAACCGGCACAGGTCGAGACCGCGCAGGGCCGGAAGATCCAGACCAGCTTTCCGGACCTCATCTCGCCGGGCCAGCCGATCATGAACATGCGCGCCATCACCCATGAATTCGCGCCCGGTGCGCGGGTCGTCTGCCGCATGGAAGGTGATGTCTATGAGATGGAGGACCAGCGCAACTGGATGGACGCCTCCTACAAGACCTATGTGCGCCCGCTGGCGAAGCCCTGGCCTTACACGCTGAAGGCCGGCGAGAGTCTGGCGCAGAAGGTGTCGCTGCGCCTCGAAGGAAAGCTGCCCAGGACGAGCGGCAGGGTGAAGCCCGTCTCGCTGCGGGTCGGCCGGAAGCTGGGCGCCGTTCCACCGCTGGGTGTGGGTCTGGCACCCGAGGACGCCGCGTCGGCGCTAAGGGCTGAGGCTCTGCTGCGCAAGATCAAGCCGGCCTATGTCATTTGCCACTACGACCCGCGCCTCGGCCATGACCGGAAGTCGCTGAAGGCGATGATCAAAGTCGCACAATCTCTCAAGGCCGAAGCGTGGCTCGAGGCGGTGGTGACCCGGGTCGACGGTTTCGAAGATGAGATCGCGGCCCTGGCCAAGACCGTCACGCGCCTCAGATCGCCCTTCAGGTCGGTGTTCCTGTCGCCCGCCCCCGACATGAAGAGCACGCAGCCGACCGGCCCCTGGCCACCCTGCCCGCCGCTTACCGACATCTACAAGCTCGCCCGCCTGCTGTTCCCGGGCGCGCGTATCGGTGGCGGCATGATGAGCTATTTCACCGAGATCAACCGCAAGCGCCCGCCGGCGGGCCACGCCGATTTCATCACCTTCACCAATTCGGCCCTCGTCCATGCGAGCGACGACCGTTCGGTGACCGAGGGCCTCGAGGCGCTCCCCGCTATGGCGAAGAGTGTCCGCGCCTTCATTGCCGGCAAGATCTTCGTCGTCGGGCCGAGCGCCATCGGCATGCGCTTCAACCCCTATGGAGCGGCGCCGCAGGCCAATCCGCGGGATGTCCGCCAGGCGATGAACCGCAATGACCCGCGCCAGCGTGGCCTCCTCGGCGCAGCCTGGGCCTTCGCCTATTTCGCCCATTTTGCGCGCGCCAGCGTCGGGGCGGTGGCGCTGGGCGGTCTCACTGGCCCGTTCGGCGCGGTCCATGCCAGAAGTCCCTGGCCGCAGGCCTGGTTCGATAGGCACAAGGGCGTCTATCCGGTTTTCCATGTTCTACGCGGGCTGGCGCGCCTCGAAGGGGCGGAACTGCTCGACATTGCCATCAGCCGGCCACGGGACGTTCAGGCGCTGGCCGCCCGCCGGCCCGATGGCAAGAGGGAACTGTGGATCGCCAATCTCACCGGAGAACCGGTGACGGTCGATATCGGCCGCAAATTCGCGGAAGGTCGCATGGCCGTCCTGGACGAGCACCGTTTCGCCCAGGCGGCGGCGAGGCCGGAATTTCTGGACAGGGTTAGCACCAAGGTGGCGTCGCCGCATATCAGGCTCGGCTCCTATGCCGTCTGCCGCCTCGCCTTGCGTTGATTTCGCAGTTGCCGGTTCTCGGGCAAATCGGAAGAGTGCAAACCCGCCCAAAATTATGTCGATTCTTACCGATTTTTTAGTGGCAGGCTGGCCTACCGTCACGTAATATCCCTGCCAGAATATCGCATCACCGTGAGACGGCAAAATGGTGAAGTTGGGTCCTGTGGAACCGGCTGGTTTCGAACCAGACCGGGAGATAAGTCGTCGAGCCGAGCGAGCTGGACGAACGATATTTGCCTACACCAGACGCATTTGCGCAGTTTCACTGTTCATACTGCCGTTGGTCCTCACACTTCCTGTTCATGCTGAATCCGGTACCGGCCTGTCAGCTAGCCAGGAGGAATTGAGCACCGACGCGCAGAGAAGACTTGGCAGAAGACTGATTACAGGATCAGGCGGTGAAGTGAACACGACGGAGGGCCTGAAGCTGCTGGAGGCGGCGATCAAGAAAGGCGATCGGCAATCTCTCATCGTCCTTGGGCGACTGATGATGGACGGCAGGTATCTGAAAGCTGATCTCGACCGCGCCCGTTCGCTCTTCCAGGATGCCGCGCGAATGGGTGACTTCGAGGGCGTTGAGCTGTTGGGCGAACATCTCATGTGGAATGGCCGCACCCCAACCGATGCCCGTGAGGCAGAGCGTCTACTCTCAATGGCTGGTGAAGCCGGAAGGGGCAGCGCCTGGACAATACTGGCATCCGGCGTAGTAAACAAGAAACTCCCCACGCCGGCGCTCTCCAACTACGATATCTATGTAGAAAAGGCGCGCGTTCTCGGCGACTCCAGGGTGGAGGTGCTCGACGGAAAGCAACTGCTTTATCGTGACCCTGACAAGGCCCTTGCCAATCTTGAGAAAGCGGCCTCGATGGCGAATGCGGATGCGATCAAGTATCTTATTGCGCTGTTCAGAGACGGGAAGCATTCGCGGGTCAAACGAGACATGAGGAGAGCACGCGCCTATTTTGAGAAGTATGGCAAATCCCTTCCTGCTGAGGCACAGCAGCAAATGGCCTTCCTGTTTCAGGCAGCGACAGCACAGGGCGCGGTGCAGTTCGAGAAGTTGTCGCGAACCGCAAGGTCCAGATCCGACTTCTCCTCTATTGAGCTCCAGAAGGAGATTTATCGTGCCAACCCGAACCTCTCCATTTATCTGGCCCAGGAGTCGCTGCGCGGCAAAGGTCTCTACAATGGCAGCCTAAGTGGGTTGGCAACCGCAACGACTGTGGCCTCGATTCAGAAGGTCTGCGGGACTCTGAGGTCAAAATTTGACTGCGGCAAAGAAATCATGTCGGACCGAGTCATTGCGAGGATGGTCGTATACTGATCTCCGCGTGAATACCTATCCGTTGGAATATCGTGGCAAAGTCTTGCAACTGGCTCGGCAGCCAGGCGGCGGGCTGGGTTGGATTTTCAAAGGCATCAACCTCTGATTTCGCAATCCAATTCTGCAGGATCGGGAACTCAATAGAGTTCCGTTGTATTTTAACTGTTTTCTAGTGGAAAATAGCCTTGCCGTAACGTAGCATCCCCAACGGGATGGCTTGTGCGTGTATGCGTTCTCATCAAAGACCGCCGCCCGCTGGCGGTGCGGTAGTTGCAGGGTGTCGCTGGTCGGAACCCGATTGTTCCAAAACCGAACAATGCCGCCTGGAGGCGTATTCATGCCTGATCGCAGCTTCAAATCCGAAGTGGTCGTTGTTGCTAGGCGATACCAGCCGGC
>CAZICN010000005.1:11315-44335 GCA_964537655.1 uncultured Aestuariivirga sp. | reverse complement strand
GGCTCCCACAGCAGCTCAAGCATCAAAAACGATCTGAGGATTAGCCTGCCGTGACTCTGTTCGAGTTCCTAAAGCAAGGCGTCGCATATCGGCAGAAAGTCGATGGACCGCGATGGAAGGAGAAACAGGCCGCGAGGAAACCGGCGGCGGGGCCTATTCTCCCCAGGGACTGGAAACTGACCCTCCCGAAACAGGGGGAGGAATGGGCTGAAAAGGAACAGTTCGACGAACTGTCACGGCGCTCACTTTCAGAGCATCTGACAACTGTGCGTTGCCGCGGGCCACTTCGCGAGGGTGAAGTCGCGGTCATTTGCGTCCTTCGCAACGAGGCGGCACGACTTCCTTTATTCTTTGAGCACTACAAGAAGATCGGAGTCGATCGCTTCTTCATGGTCGACAACGATTCCTATGATGGATCGCACGACATTCTGCTCGCTGAGCGACGGGCCGATGTTTTTCACACAAAGGTCCCATACTCGCAAAGCTGTTCCGGCATCTATTGGTACAACGGCCTTGCCCAGGCATACTGTAGTGGGAACTGGGTCCTTGCGGCCGATGCCGACGAGTTGCTCGTCTATGACGGAATGGATCGGCATGATCTGGGAGAACTCGGCCAGTGGTTGGGTGTTCACGGCTTCGATAGGCTCTTTGCCATCATGCTGGACGTCTACCCGTCCGGGTCAATAGGACGCGGTGAGCGGACAATTGCCCAGATCCTGAAGCAGGATAGCTGGTTCGACGACACAGGCTATCTGGCGAGCCGTCGTCCTTCTGGCTGGGTTGTCTATGGAGGGCCGCGTTACAGACTCTTTGAAACCAATTCTGGAGCAATACCCGCACCGATCTCCAAATACCCCTTTTTCCGCATGGGAGAGCAAACATCCTATTGCAATGCACATTTTCTGTGGCCGTTTGACACGACTACGAACATCGCATTTGGCACATTCATTCACCTCAAGCTTATGGACGATCTTGCCAAGCGTTCCGCTGTCAATGTGGAAGAAGACCAGCACTGGGGTAACGCGTTTCACTATCGCAAGCTGCACGAGCAGCTGAACAGCGACGATACCCGGTTCGTCGCGGTCAATCCCCAGTCGCGACGCTATTCCGGCCCCGGTTGTCTGATCCAGCACAAGATCATGTCGCCAATCCGGTGGGACCATAAGGCTGGCACCGATCCGGATTCTCTCCCCGAACGCTCGCGCTCCGACCTGGCGGTGGGTAAGATCGGCTGGATGTCTTGGCGAAAGCCGATGCCTCCCGCGGGCCGAAAGTGGAAAATGCAGGAAGCGTTCAACCTGTTGTCCAACCGGTCTCTGAATGAGCACTTGAAAGTGGTGCGCTGCCGCGGCCCCCTCCGCGATGGCGAGCTCGGCCTCATCTGCGTCTTGCGGAATGAAGCAGCAAGATTGCCGCTCTTCATCGAGCACTACAAAAAGCTGGGCGTTACCAGGTTCTTCATGATCGACAACAACTCGGAAGACGGATCACTCGATCTGCTTCTCGCCGAGCCGAGTGCCGACATTTTTCATACGCAAGTGCTCTTCAACGAGGGACAGGGGGGGCTCTACTGGGCAAACGGCATCGCAAGAGAATATTGCACAGGCCACTGGGTTGTGCGCGCCGATGCCGATGAACTGCTGGTCTACGATGGAATGGAAAGTCACGATCTTCGCGAACTGGCGGAATGGCTGCACGGACATGGGATGGATCGTCTGTTTGCGCCGGAGCTCGATGTCTATCCTTCAAAGGAGCTTGGAGCGAATGAAGGAGGCATCTCTGAATTTCTCGAACGCGACTGTTGGTTTGACGCCACCGGCTACAACTTGCGCAAGTCGGAAGGTGGCTGGTTTTTTTGCGGCGGAGTTCGCAAGCGACTGTTTGGACAACAGCGAGTCAGGACCTGGCCTCTTTTGTCAAAGTATCCGTTCTTCCATATGTCGGAGGATGTCACCATCTTCCACCACCATTGGCTCTGGCCGTATGACGAAGTCACCAAGGGTCCACAAGGCGCCTTGATCCACCTTAAGATCATGGATGATCTCGCCGAGCGCGCTGCACGCTACGCCCGAGAGCGCCAGCACTTCATGAGTTCCGACGACTACAAGGTGATCAGCGATCGACTGAACAGCGAACCAAATATCGTTGCGTTTCACGACCGCTCGAGCCGCTATCATGGACCGGAGAGCCTGATTCGTCACGGCTTCATGCTGCCCATCAACTGGGACGAGCCGGTCGAGTCGCAGGAAATTGAGAAGAAGCAGTCTCACATCAAACCAGTCGCCAAATCGAGCCAGATGGAGTGGATAAGCTCACTCCCGGAAGAGGGTGATCTGTGGAGGAGAAGGGAGCAGTTCAACTGGTCTTCGCACTCCGCATTGATGGATCAGCTGAACTTCGTCAGATGCCGCGGACCGCTTGCATCAAATGATATCGGAGCAATTTGCGTTCTCAGAAACAATGCCAGGCACCTCCCGCTCTTCTTTGAACACTACAAGAAGCTTGGCGTGACTCGATTCTTCATGATTGACAACAACTCCGACGATGGATCGCGCGATATCATCATGGACGAGTCCAGGGCGGATTTATTGACCACTAACGCATCATATGCTGAAAGATCGGCCGGGATCGGCTGGGTAAATGGGGTAGCCCGAGAGCTCTGCCTGCGATGCTGGACAGTTCGCGCGAATGCCGATGAGCTGTTCGTCTATGATCGAATGGAACAAAAGGATCTGACGCAGCTTGGAGAGTGGCTGGATTCGCGAATGCAGGACAGGATCACGGCTCCGTCAATTCACGTCTACCCGTCCGGGGAGATCGGCCGCAACGAGCGGTCAATTTCAGAACTCTTGGTTTCGGATTGCTGGTTCGACAATGATGGTTATTGGCAGGAGCAGCGAAAAGGCACGTGGTTGACATGTGGAGGAGCGCCCTACCGGCTCTTTGGTCGGGAGTCGAAAGCACACCCTCATTGGCTGTCGAAGCATCCGTTTTTCCGTGTGTCGCCTGACATGAGCATCGTCGGCGATCATTTCCTCTGGCCCGTCGATGATCGCAAGCCTGCTTCCGTAGGTGCGCTGCTGAACCTTGAGCTAATGGATTCTCAAGATCTCGGCCGGCGGTTGACGGTGCGCTTCTCGGGCTCGAAGCGCTACCAGAGCCCGCAAAGTCTCATTCGCTACGGCGTAATGACATCCATCGACTGGTAGATTCCAAGGGACGCAGGTCCGATCGGGGCGGCGGCTTTCTTCGGCGTTGTCAACCGCAAACAGACGCAATTACAATATCCCGCCTTACGGATACCGTCTTGTCACTACACCACACCGATCTGGCCACCCTGCTTCAGCCAAGTCACACGTATCGATCAGCCGCCGTACCCGCCACGAGGCGGTGGGCTGCGCTCATCCTTGGTTTTGTCGCCCCCCTGAGCAAACTCGTTGAGGGCGCCCAAAGCGAGCGCGTAGCAAGCCACATCATTTCGATATTCTTTGGCCGGATACTTGTGGAGAAACTCCTCAAGTGCCTCGATCGTGTTCTGCTGTAGAGCCCACTCGCAGGCGCGCTCAATTTCGGCCACCGGCACCTTTGCTTCCGCCGGCTGCACGTAGGACTGTGTTATTCCACCAAACGCAAAAACACTCAGGGTTGCGAGCCAATGTCTAAACGCCGTCATTTCATTGCTCCGCTTGTCAAAAAGACAGTAACAATTTTAATTGTTTTTTGACTGTCTCAACGTAATATCTAGCCGATTTTGGCACAGCTCGTCAATAGTTGAAGGCGGCGCGCGGCACTACACGTTCCCATGACGCTCCATGAATAACCACCAAAAATCAGCATGTTAAGAAGAAGCACCCTAGGCTTCGTCTCATGGATCATCGTTTCAACTTGGTAAACGGGAGACCCAGGCCTTCTACAGGGCAGTTGCGAGACACCATTTGTGACCTCCCTGATACTTAAGATTGTGGTTTGGTTAGCGACCTCCCGGGGAACGGGTGGAATTTACCTTGGCATGCCTCATGCATGAACCAAGCAGCCCAACGGCCGGTAACGTCACTTCTGGCCGATTGGGCAGGTCGATCCAGAGCCGGCCGATGACGACGACGCAGGTGAAGAGCGGCGTTCGACAGCTGACGGCCAGGATGTTTGAGGTAGCGATCCCCCCGGGTGCGAGAAGATCGAACTATGCGCAAAGGACAAATCCGACGACCGCAGTCCCCAGACCGGCGAGAGACCGGTACGCGACGAATCGGAAACTCGAACCTCCATCCGCAAGAAACAAGGCATGCCGTCGACATTTTCGACGTCCTCGAACACACGACCAGTAGCTCGACCTCAGGTGGCGTATGTGTCGTCACAGGCGAAGTGCTCGGCTGGGGTAAACCCACGGAATCGGCAGCCGCTGTCATGGCAGCGGCTCAGAATCTCGCACGCGAAGGGGAGGACGTCACTCTGGTCTGGGTGCCCGACACCAACGTGCCGGCGGACAAGACCGAGCAACTCAAGACGCATCTTCACAGCCGTCATTCGCTGAAACTGGAAATATTGCTGCGTTCCGAACACTTGCTCGACATGCTCAGTAGCGCCGAAACCCGGTCGCTGGGCGTCTATTACTATCTCAAGAACAAGCCATATAAGACCGTGTATTTCGCTCTCGAGCGAGGGCTCGCATACTACCCCCTCCTCGCCCGAGAGACGAGTCTGGCCGCTTCAAATCAGCGGCTTATCGTCCTCGCCCATAGCCCGTTCGATTGGCTGAGCGAGGCCGACCGGTTCTTCCTGAAAAATACGCAGCAGGTCTCGATGGCGGCCATGGAGAGATACTGCGTCGAAGCGGCCGATCGCCTTATTTGCGTGTCGTCCAACCTGCTCAAGTGGTTCAAGTCGAAGGAATGGCGGCTACCGAAATCGTGCGACGTGCTGCCCGCACTGTTGCCATATGAATGGTCACCTGCGACGAGCTTTCTCGATCGCCGGCTGCCGGTCAGGATAAGAGAGATCGTTCTGCTCGCGGGATCGAACTTCTCCGATGGCATCACTTTATTCTGCGACGCTCTTGACGTGCTTGCGAGGCTGAATCATGCCGGCGTCAAGGTTACCGCATTTGGCCCTTTTGGAAAAATCCTCGGAGAGCATACGGGTGGCATGTTTCTGCGCCGCGCGAGACGTTGGCCCTTCGAGCTGCAATTGTTTCCCCGCTCCACCTTCAATGACTGCCTTCGCTATGTTTCGGAACGGGATGCGCTGGCCGTAATCCCAAATTACGACAATGCTGCTGGACATTGGGTATCCGGGTGTCTCCGTCTTGGAATACCGTTCGTCGCAACCAGCGTAGGAGGAAATACCGATCAGGTACCGCACAAATTCAGGAAGCACTGCCTGACGGAGCCCGATGCCCGGGAACTGGCCGCCGCCATCAGCGCTCGGATTGAAAACCCGGTGGCACCGGTCGCCCGTCAAAGTGAGGAGGAAAAATGCCAGCTCTGGCTGGCCCTGCACCGAAAGAAAACCTCGTCTCCTGCAAAGCGACAGCGGAACCGCAAGGCACCGCTCGTTTCGATAGTATTGGTGCATCATGACCGTCCGCAGTATCTTCTCCAGGCCGTCAGATCCATAGAGGACCAGGACTATCGCAATCTGGAGGTTGTGCTGGTCGATGACGGAAGCCGTCTGCCGGAGTCACGATCCGTGCTGGATCGCCTTGAAGACCGGTTCAAGAAACGTCGTTGGAAGATTGTTCGTTCGCCAAACAGATATGTTGGTGCGGCGCGAAATGCCGGCGTAAAAGCAGCGAGCGGCCAGATGATCATTTTCCTGGATGATGACAACGCATTGTTCCGCCATGCGGTTGGCACGTTTGTACGCGCTATTGAAGCCTCGGGCGCGGACATCTGTACCGCTTTTCAGAAGATTCTCTATGATTCACATGTTCCAGGAACCGAGCGCACGGGCTTCATTCAATATCATTGCCTTGGCGGGTCTCTGGATCTCGGCCTCATCTCCAATACGTTTGGCGACACAGGCGCAATCTATCGACGGTCGGTCTTCAAAAAGATCGGCTTTCAGCTCGAGAAGCCAGGAAACCATATGGAGGACTGGGAGTTCTTCGCACGTGCGGCCCTGGCAGGCCTCAAGATCAGAATGATCCCCGAGGCACTCTATTGGTATCGATCAAGCACGCGGGGACGGTATCGAACATCGCACTGGTATGACAACCGGTTGCCCATACTTGCCGCCTACCGGAAACACAAGTTCAAAGGGCTCGAGCACGCCTTTCACCTGCTCATGGCGCAAAACGTAAGCCAGGCTGAAACTGAGGGATACCGAACGAACCTCCGCTTCTCGCCATCAGACGCAAGCTTCCTGGAGCTGTCCGGCGAAGACCCAAACAGCCAGAAAGCGCTGGGTTTGCTCGCAAGGATCGCGGCCGCGGAAGGCCGCCCCACAACAGCGCTGACTCTTCTGGGAGGAACCTCGCCTCCTGAGTTCGACAAGGAGACGCGCAAGCTTCTGGGCACGGAATCTTCCAGGGAAGTTGCTTCACGGGTGAGTACGCTGTTCACCCGGGAGCGCACATTCACCCATCGTGAATTGATGAACCTGGAGTCATGCACGACGGCCATCGTAAGAGGAACACCCCTTTCCTACGTCGAAAGCCCGGATCGGTTCTTCCTTCTGGCGGAAGCTGGTGCTGTTTCGCTTGCCGCCTTGCCTGCGGGCTGCCCGGTCGACACCGTTGCCGCATCGGCTCAGGTTTCTCTCGATCAGGCCGAAACGGGAAGCGCCGAGTTCATGATTCTCCTCTGCGCAATGCATGAGGATCCTGTCATTCGCGTTCAAACTGCCTCAGCAGAGCCGACCGATGGATCCAGTGGCTGGATTATGTTGAACAAGCCGTTTGAGCGTCGCGCGATCGAGGCGCGCCTTTCGATACCCACCACGTCTCCTGTGAATCTGGTCGTGGCTGTAAGAACGGCGGAGAGCGCGGTAAAGAGGATTTTGGGTTGCTTTTCGCGCGTAGCGGTTCTCACCGCCCTTACCGACCGCGCAGCGAGGCGACCGCGTGTCGGTCCCCCGTCTCGCAGTCTGCGGGCGCGGGAGTGGAGCGATACCCAGCGTAAATCCGTTCGTCTGATCTCGGACTACCGGAGCGAACTCCCGTTGTTACTGTTCCCGCCACAAGGCCAAGGTATCTTCCTTCGGCCACATGAATCAGGCCCGGTGGTTGCGGTCATCAACAACGCCTTTCCGCCATTTGCACGGCGGCTGATAGGGAAAGTCGAAATAGCTCACGAAGAGGCAGCACCATTCGAGTTCGCGATGGCCTTGAGCCTGCCCACCGAAGTGCTCGAATGGCGAAGAGCCGGACCGAAGCATTCCATGGCCTTTTCTGGATGGACAGTGGTGCAGGAGCGATTCAAGCTTCATGATGTTGAGGTCGAATTGCCAGAGTTGGTCAACTCACCGCTTACCGTAAGCATCGCAGTTCGATTGCCGAAAGGCTCAGCGCCCACGCCGTCGAATGCGTTCTGGCGAAAACTTGTTTTCATGTGGGATGAGTGAATCGCGAGATGTCCAGATCCCCTTACTGCTCGATCGGTGACCAAAAGCGAACGGCGGCGCGCGAGCGCAACACCGAACTGCACCCGCAGATCGCCATCCGCCGTTTGACGGCCCAGAACTTGACAGTTGAACGACTTGCCCTGAAGTCAGCTGGTCCAGTGATGTGCGAAACATCCTCGAATGCCGGGGCACCTAAATCTCAATCGCAATATGTAGAGGTAATAAGATGCTAGTCGTCATTCCGACATCGCGTTCTGTCTCTCTGGAATATCTCGAGCCGCTGATTGACTTTGGTGCGCGCTTCATCGTCGTCGACGACAGCGAAGGAAACGTCAAGGTAGATCACCCGCAGTTCAGCGTCTTCACCTGGAAAGACCAGGCGCGCATGCTGGGCAAGGATGTCATTGCCATACCTCGCCGCAATGGCGCCTGCCGTGACTTCGGCTTTTACATTGCCTGGCGCGAATCGGAGGCAGGCGAAATCATCATTGCGCTCGACGACGACTGCAAGGTCGAAGAGAAGGATTTCGGGAGTGCCGTGGAAGCCGTCTTGAGTGATGCTCCGCGACCTGTGGTATCCGGCACAGGTCCACATTTCAACGTTCTCGATTGCTATCGAAACGCCGAAGAGAATGGCTTTCCGCGAGGATTCCCCTACTCGCACCGGCCTGTCTATCAGAGAGGGTCGTTCAACGGTTCGTCGCGGGGAGCGGTGACTTTCAATCTCGGGCTCTGGCGCGAATATTTCGATGTCAATGCGATCGACAAGCTTCAAGGCCCCAAATACTGTTACCCCGACGCGGAGTTGCACCACAATTCGGTGGTTGTGCCGGACGCATCGCTGATATCCGTCTGTTCGATGAACATGCAGTTCCGGCGCGAGGTGACTCCGGCGGCCTACCAGCTTCCGATGCATGTCGAGGTAATGCCGGGATGGGTGGTCGACAGATATGGAGACATCTGGGGCGGATTCATACTCAAGACCTTGATGGACCTCAAAGGTGAGCTCATGGCGACCGGCGGGCCCATGATCCGCCACCTGAAGGAGGGTTCCTTTCAGCGTAACATCTGGCAGGAGCACATATGTCATCTTGTCAACGACGAGTTCCTGGCGATCCTCGACAAGGCGCGAACTGAGATCAAACCGTCCGACTATCTGACAATGATGGCGCATCTGGCGGAGATATTTGACCGCGAGCGGGCGAGTTGCAGCATTATCTTGCAGCGCTATCTCAATGTCATGGTCCCGGCCATGAAGGCCTGGACGCGCATACTCTCGTAGACAGCACCATGAGGCTGCTGACGATTCGCACTCACACCCAGTCGCGATATGGATCGGAGAACCATATGCTGCGGGTTGCTTTCGGCCTCTTGCAGCATGGTGTCGAAGTCCACGCCGCTTTCCCGCTGACCGAGGGCACAGCATCGATGGCGGCGGATTGTGAGGCGGCGAAGGTTCCGTATATTTCCTTTGATTGCGATGCCAGGACGGCGGCTTTCCGCTACCGTCAGATGCGCGGACTTCTCGAGGTCGTTCGACCTGACGTGGTCCAGTTTACTGCCGGTTGGCCAACACGGGTCATTGAGCCTGCCATGATATGTGCTCTCAAGGGCATTCCCATGCTTGCGGTATTCCAGTTGGCTCGTGAGCCGATCCCGCTGCCGGCGCAAAGCCTCAAGAGGTTGGCCTGGGCCCGCAGTCGTCGGCAGCGCTGGATGGCCGTGTCGCAACAGAACCTGCTTCAGCTGCAGGAGACATTTGCGACGCGTCAGGGTGAGATGGGGATACTTCACAATGGGATCGACATTCGCATGTCCAGCAAGCCGGATACGGAGGCTGTGCGCCGGGACTTCCGCAGCGAGCTCAACGTGCCCGCCGATGCGAGATTGTTGCTGACCACTGGCCGCCTCGATCCGCAGAAGGGCCATGCCGATCTGCTCCGCATCGTGCCGATGGTGATCGATAAGTTTCCCGACGTCCGTTTCATATGGGCTGGAGGCTCGAGTGGAGACGGGAGGGAGCGCAAGAAACTCGAGGCGGAAATTCGGCGGCAGAACCTTCAGGAACATGTTCGCTTGCTTGGCTACCGTACCGATGTCGACCGTCTGCTCAGTGCTTCGGACCTCTTCATCTTTCCTTCACTTTCCGAAGGCGGATGCTCGTCGTCCATTCGTGAAGCGATGGTTTACAAGGTCCCCATAGTCTCTTCCGATGCCGGGGGCATCCCGGAAGTCCTCAGTGACGGATCGCACGCTTTGCTTTTCCCCGTTCAGGACACCGTCAAGATGCTTACCCAGGTGAATCAGGCGCTCAGCGAACCGGACAGGATGCGCTCCCTGGCCGAACAAGCGCGGAAGCGTATTGAGGAATTTTCATCTGAACGCATGGTGGAGAACTACTTGGCCGTGCTAAATGAGTTGCACAATTCACCGGCGGCGAGGATCTGACATGATGTTTGGGTTTCGGCTGGCCGCGAGGCAGGTGAATCACCTGCTCAGCGCTGCACTTGTTGCATCTCTGACGATGCTTCCAGCAGTCACGGCCATGGCGCAGGATGCGGTTATCGTCATTACGATGGCCGGCGAAGCTTACAACGGGCCGCCCAGATTCCACCTCATTGCCGATGACAGCATCATCGGCACGAGAGAAGTCACGGAGGCGCTCGACACTCAGAACGGTCAGAGGCTGAGGTTTGATGACAGCAACAACCTCCCTCCCTCCGGCAGATATTCGTTCAAGGTGATGAATATCGACGCCATCTCCCGTATCGATATCGAGTTCAGCAACAATGTGTCGGCGGGAACGGGCAAGCAGGGCGACAGGAACCTGTATGTTCTGGCATTGTCGCTGAGTATGGTGAAGAAAACCTCGGCAGATACCGTTGTCACGATTCATGAATTCCGTCCTCAGGCATTCGAGCTGATAACGCGAGAAGCCAAGGGCGGCGAGATTTCACCGCGCTATGCGGCGCTCTATGACGAAGGGCGGCTGAGACTCACGCGACCGACCGGCGGATGGGAGGCCATCCTGGACAGGCCGAAGGAGGCCGACCAAAAGTCGCAAGAGACCGTGGAGACGCCCGTTTCGTCGTCGCAGATATGCGATATTGCACCGCTGCAGCTTTCCCAATTTGAGAAGAACGCCGTCGGGCTCTCGCAGACCATGCGAAATCAGCTGTCCGAGTTCGGGAAAGCCCTGGTGGGCAGATCATGCACGCTCCGCATCACCGCTTTTGCAGCTGGCGGTCCATCGGAGGCATTTAGAACCGAACTTTCGCGATCGCGCGCGCAGGCGGTCGCGAACGAATTGATACGCTTGGGAGTCGCCAGGGAGAGCATCCATACGGAAAGCGCAATAGGGCGCGGCCGGCGGGTCGTCATCAGCGTTGAGTGATCCATGCCTGCGATCCGGCGCGACCAAGACGCGGATCGGATGAAGCTGATCAGCATGTGAGGCGTCAGCCCTCGAAAGACGTGTCCGCCTTAGTCTCGGCGACCGGACGCGCCTCGTCTGACTGGATCATCAACCAGACGCCGAAGAACAGTGCCCAAACCGGGAATGCGCCGACAATCGCCAGCTTGGGATTCACGCCCTTGCGTTTTGCCATGCGCGAAAAAGCGGCGCCGAGCTTCACCCACACCAGCAGCAGGGGAAATCCCACACTGATCAAGCCGGTTACTTGCATCCTGCTGCTAGCCCATTACCCTGTTGCTTAGATCGCCGTGGTGAAAGAGGTTATCCCCCGGCGGGCCTGGCATCCGGCTGAACGAGCAAAGTTCCGTCACCCTCTTGTGCGCCGTCGGGAGTCGAGATCTGGTCCGAAGGCGGCACGGCCAATGCCGCGCAGGCACTGCCTTCACGGGAAGCATCCTGCGGATACTGCTTCAGGAAATCCTCCAGGGCTTCGACCGTGTTCTGCTCGAGCGCCCTTTCGCAGGCACACTCTTCCGAAGTGCATTTCGCCGCGGCAGCCTGGACAGTGCCCGCAATCCCGGCGACGCCGAACCCCAAGGCGCCGAGAACTGCCAATACATGCTTTTTGGAACTCATCGCCGTCACCACTACTCACTATGGAACAGATTTTAACACTTTATTAACCGATGATCTACCGGCAGGTAAATTCATGGTTACCCCTGGGCCCCAGCAAGTTGCGGGCCAGGAACGGCGACAGGTCAAAAAGCTGGTGCGCGGGCCCTTTCGGACCCGCGCACCAGTAGGTTCATGGAGAGGAGAAGAGGCCTAGCCGTCGGCCGGCAGGCGCGATTTGGCCGGCCCCCGGCGGGCGACCGCCGAGCCACAGGGCTTGATGAAGCGGCTGGCATAGCCATAGCCCATTGTCTTCATCCCGGCGGAAAGGCCGCCCTGGCTGCGGATCCAGGATTTCACCCAGCCCGGATAGTTCCGCATCATGAAGGCCTGCGCCGCCCGGTTGCCCCGGCTCGTGGCGCCGAAAGGCGAGTGGAAGCTGAAGGACGCACCCGGGCTGATGCAGGTCTGGCTCGAAGCCAGTCCGAGATAGAGCGTGCAGGCCGATTGGCAGCTGCCGCTGAAGCGGACCTTTGTGCCATTCTGGCGCCATCTCAGCATGCGCAGACCGTAATTGATTACGACGCCGCCCCGGTCCGACCCGATGGAGACCGTCCGCGGGGAGTAGTCGCTGTTGGGCGGCAGGCTGACCAGCTTGATCTTCTGGCCGGCCGCGGCGAGACCGCCCGACATGGCGGCCAGGCCGGCCGCCAAAAGCACGACACGCAGGCTCCTTGAATTAAGCATAGAGCGACTCCCGTTCCCGAATTTTGCCGGACGGTAATCGCGCGCCACCCTCAATAGCGTTAGGGAAACAGCTACAATCTTATGCAACGGGCCGGCGCGGAGATCGTTGCTTAATCGCACATGATCGCGCGCCACAAAGTTTGCAGAAATTTTTCTGCAAACTATGCGTTGATGCGCGGATCGGGATTACTTCGCCATTGCGATGAAGGAGAGCAGCACCCTGTTAGGCCACGACACGCAGGTCGACCTTGAGGAGCGACTCCTCCCGCGCCGAGGGACCGACGAAGAACTCGAACACGCCCGCTTCGAGCGTCGGCGCGAAGCCGTCGCCCGGGAAGGTCATGTCCGAGGTCGCGATGACGAGCCTGATCGTCTTCGTTTCTCCGGGCGCCAGCGTCACCTTCTCGACGCCCTTGAGCTCGAGCACCGGGCGCGAAACGCTGGCCACCGGATCACGCATGAAGAAGAACGCTGTCTCCTCGCCGGCGACCTTGCTGTCATTGCTGATGCCGACCTGAAGCGTGACCTTGTCACCCGGCCGCAGTTCTGTGGGCTCGGCCGTGAAGCCGCGATAGGCGAAGCGCGCATAGGAGAGCCCATGGCCGAAGGCAAAGAGCGGCTCGTTCGGCAGGTCGAGATATTTGCTCTCATAGCGGAAGTCGGAGATCTTGGGGCGCCCCGTCGGCCGGCGCGAATAGAAGATCGGGATCTGCCCGACATCGACGGGCCACGACACCGGCAGTCTGGCGGAAGGGTTCCACAGGCCGGTGATGACATCGGCCGCCGCGTGACCCGCCTCGCTGCCGAGGAACCAGGTGGCGAGCACCGCATCGGCCCGCTCGATGAGCCAGGAGACGGCGAGCGGCCGGCCGGATGAGAGAAGCACGATCACCGGTTTTCCAGTATCGAGCACCGCCTTCGCGAGTTCCGCCTGATGACCGGGCAGGCCCGGCTGGCCGCGGCTGCCGGCCTCGCCGCTCATGAAGCGCGGCTCGCCGAGACACAGGATGGTAAGATCGGCCCGGCGCGCCATGTCGACCGCGACGGCGATCTCGCTGGTGTCGCCGCCTTCGATATCGACGCCGGGGGCATGCAGGATCTGGCTTGTGGGCCATGCCGCCCTGAGACCCGGAAGGAACGGCACCATGTCCTCGGTGAGCCCAGCTCCCGACCAGGGCCCGAGCATTTCCGCCTGAGCATTGGCGAGCGGGCCCAGAATGGCGACACGCCGCGGCGGCCGTGTCACCGGGAGAACATTGTCGCGGTTGGTGAGGAGCACGATCGAGCGGCGCGCCGCATCGCGCGCGGCATCGCGATATTCGAGGCGACGCGCCTTGTGGTCGAAATCGGCGGCGGCGTCGCGATAGGGATCATCGAACAGGCCGAGATGCTCCTTGAGCATGAGCACGCGTTCCGCCGCCCGGTCGATATGATCGATCGTCACCGCGCCGCTCTGCAGCGCCAGAGGCAGGCCCTGCACATAGGCATGTCCCATCATGTCGATATCGACGCCGGCCTTGAGGGCGAGTGCCGCCGCTTCGGTGAGATCGGCGGCGACGCCATGCGGAACCAGCTCGGCGACGGCATTGTAGTCGCTGATGACGACGCCCTCGAAACCCCATTGCCGGCGCACCAGATCGCGCAGGATCTCCACATGGGCGGTGAGCGGGATGCTGTCCATGTCGGTGAAGGCGGGCATGATCGCGGCGACTCCCGCATCGGCCGCGGCCTTGAAGGGCGGCAGATAGACTTCGTGCAGTGCGCGCTCCGAGATCTCGACCTGCGCATAGTCGCGTCCCGCCATCGCCGCGCCATAGGCGGCGAGATGCTTGGCGGTGGCGGCGAGCGACAGTGGCGATGTGAGGTCTTCGCCCTGGAAGCCCTTGACCTTCGCTCTGGCGAAGAGCGCAGTGAGCCAGCCGTCTTCGCCGGCACTCTCGGCCATGCGTCCCCAGCGCGGGTCGCGCGACACATCGAGCATCGGCGCGAAAGTGAGATGGAGACCCTCGGCAGCGCCTTCGAGAGCCGCGATCCGCGCCGTACGCTCCCACAGGGTCGGATCGAAAGCGGCGGCCTCGCCGAGGGGTATCGGAAAGATCGTCCTGTGCCCGTGAATGATGTCGTAGCCGAAGATGAGCGGGATGCCGAGCCGCGTCTCCTCCACGGCGATGCGCTGCACGTCGCGCACCTGCTTGCGGCCGAAGAGATTGAACAGGCTGCCGAGGCGGCCCGCCTTGAGCGCCGCCATGTAATTGGCGGGATCGCCCGGCCCCGTCACCACGAGGCCGGCGGTGAGCATGTTGAGCTGTCCGATCTTTTCCTCGAGCGACATGGCGCGCATGAGTCGCGTCACGCGATCGGTCAACTTCACTGACATATCCCCTCCATGAAAATTGCTCCGTTCAGAGACCATTCATCTCGATACCGGCACACTATTTGCCTGACAAATGAGCGGGTTCCCATCGCGGAACTTTCTCGACTGTGGCTTTGCCGTCACAGTTTCTTGAAATATCGGCGTTTTTCGGCTGCGCATCAAGTTTACATAAAGCGTTTACTAGCTGCGCCCATCATCTTGGATTAGGATTCAACAACGGGCGAGAATCAATAAGAAGAAAGAAGACGGAAACAAAAAGGGCTGGTCACGGACCAATGTTTGCTGGCAAGTCGGCGGAGACGGCACCTCCGGCGCAACTGGAATCTCGTGCCGGGAAACACGACGGCCGGTTCTGGGCACAGGCGCTCCCCATATTGCGCGCCCTCAACGCTTCACCGCAGCGCAACCGATTGGCCCTGATGGGGGCCGGCATCATTGCCGTCATCCTCATCAACATCTTCGGCC
Source organism: uncultured Aestuariivirga sp. (assembly GCA_964537655.1). Lineage (GTDB taxonomy): Bacteria > Pseudomonadota > Alphaproteobacteria > Rhizobiales > Aestuariivirgaceae > Taklimakanibacter. The sequence goes on along the minus strand of CAZICN010000005.1, from coordinate 29,162 downwards.
AGGTGAAGCTCAATGCCTGGTTCGGCTCCTTCTACGACACGCTGGTCAAGCGCTCGCTCAGCCTCCTCGTCGAGGAAGTCATCACCTTCCTGATCATCGTCGGTGGCCTGCTCTGCCTTGTGGTGGCCCAGACCTGGCTGCAGGAGACGATCAAGGTCAGGCTGCGCGAATGGCTCACTCATGATCTGATGGACCAGTGGCTGAAGCCCCGGCGCGCCTATCTCCTGACCCAGACGGGCGAGAACGGCGCCAATCCCGATCAATATATCCAGGCCGACGCCAAGCATCTCGCCGACATGTCGGCGAGCCTCATCATCGGCCTGTTCCATGCCTCGCTACTGCTGACGAGCTTCGTCGGCGTGCTGTGGTCGCTGTCCAATCAGGTCGTGTTCAGCTATGGCGAGTCGTCCTTCACCATCCCGGGATACATGGTGTGGTGCGCGCTCGCTTATGCGTTGGGCGGCTCCTGGCTCACCTGGCTCATCGGCCGGCCGCTGATCAAGCTCAATGCCGAGCGCTATGCGCGCGAGGCCGATCTCAGATACGCCATCGTGCGCATCAACGAGACGGTGGAATCGGTCACCCTGCAGCGCGCCGAGGCGGATGAACGGCGCACCGCCAATGGCTCGATCGGCAGCGTCATCGATCTCGGCCGCAAGCTGGCCAACGGCCATACGCGCCTCACCTGGGTCACCTCAGGCCATGGCTGGCTCGCGATCATCTTCCCCATCCTCCTCGCCACCCCCGGATTCTTCACCGGCAGCCTGACGCTTGGCGGCCTGATGATGGTGGTCGGCGCCTTCAACCAGGTGCAGAACTCGCTACGCTGGTTCGTCGAGAACTTCCCCGGCATCGCCGACTGGCGCGCCACGCTGCTGCGCGTCTCGCGCTTCCGCGCCGGGCTTGACGATCTCGATCCTGAGAACGGCGGAGCGCCCGGCATCGTTGTCGGCGCACACCCGCAAGGATTGATGCGCTTCGAGAACCTCGCCATCACCCGCCAGGGCAGTCCGATTTCCTTCGCCACGCCATCGGTCGAGATCGGCCAGGGCGAACGCGCCCTCGTCGAGACCGGCGCCGATTGCGACAAGAACCTGCTCCTGCGCAGCATGGCCGGCATGTGGACGGAAGGGTCGGGCTCCATTCTCATGCCCGAGGCGAAGGCCATCACCTATGTTCCGGCGCGCCTCCATTTCCGCATCGGCACGTTGCGCGAGGCCCTGGTCTATCCCACGTCCGGGACAGAGTATGACGATCAGATGATCTGTGCCGCACTGGTGCGCGTCGGCCTGATGCATCTCCTGGGCCGTCTCGACGAGAAGGAGCGCTGGGACAGGGCGCTGCCGGTCAAGGAGCAGCAGCGCCTCGTTCTCGCCCGTCTGCTCCTGCACCGGCCCGGCTGGGTGCTGTTCGAGGACATGGCGCTCACCGCCAATGAGCAGGATCTGCGCCTGTTCCGCTCGATCTTCGCGCGCGAGCTCGCGGGCTGCGCCGTCATCGGCATCGGCGCCTGCCAGGCGCTGAACGGCTTCTTCAGCCGCAAGCTGCGCCTCGCGGGCCAGCTCGAGGCGGTTGTCCCGCCGGTCGCTTATGACGCAAGGATAGCCCGGCCGCGCCGCCGCCTTGAAGCCGCCGAATAGCTGCCCCGCACTCATCCGGATTGAGAGTTTTCACTCCCGCAGCCCCTTGAGGAATGCGAGGATGGGGGTTCGTTGCCGGATAATCCAGGGATTGCACCAGCCATGACAGATCAGTCCGCCCAGCTCGCCGACGCCGCGACTGACATTGACGAGGCCGCCAATGCCGGCCTCGCGACGCAGCTCAGCATGATGATCGGCGCCCTCTTCGCCTCGCCGGTGCGCAACACCTTGCTGCTGCTGGGCTTCGGCCTCGTCGCCGTCATCCTCGTCACCGCCTATGGCCAGATCCGCCTCAACAGCTGGAACCAGCCCTTTTATGACGCGCTGTCGCGGCGCGACCTCGAGGATTTCCTGATCCAGCTCGGCGTCTTCGGCATGATTGCCGGCAGCCTGCTCGTCCTCAATGTCTTCCAGACATTCCTCAATCAGATGATCAAGCTCAAATTGCGCGAGGGCCTGGTGCGCGACCTGATCGGCCAATGGCTGATGCCGCGCCGCGCCTTCAGGCTCGCCAATGCTGGCCCGATCGGTGTCAATCCCGACCAGCGCCTGCATGAGGACGCTCGCCATCTGACCGAGCTCTCGGCCGATCTCGGCATCGGCCTGTTCCAGTCGGCGATCCTGCTCGCGAGCTTCATCGGCGTCCTGTGGACACTCTCCTCGGGCTTCATCTTCACCATTGGCGAGCGCAGCTTCGACATTCCGGGCTACATGGTCTGGGCCGCCATCATCTATGCGGGCTCGGCCTCTCTCATCAGCTACTGGGTCGGCCGTCCGCTCATCCCGCGCAACGCCGAGCGTTATGCCCGCGAGGCCGATCTGCGCTTCTCTTTGATGCGCGTCAACGAGCATATCGATGCCGTCGCCCTGTTCGGCGGCGAGGCGGACGAAAAACGCCGCATCGAAATTGATCTCTATGCCGTCCTCGGCGCGACGCGCAGCATCATCAACCGCACCGTCGGCCTCACCTGGGTCACCGCCGGCTATGGCTGGTTCACCATCGTGGCGCCGATCCTGGTCGCCGCTCCCGTCTATTTCGCTGGCAACCTCTCCTTTGGCGGCCTGATGATGGCGGTCGGCGCCTTCAACCAGGTGCACAACTCGCTGCGCTGGTTCATCGAGAATTTCAGCGCCATCGCCGATTGGCGCGCCACCCTTCTGCGCGTCGCGAGCTTTCGCAGCGCGGTCATGAAGACCGACGTCCTGCACACCGTCGAGAGCCGTATCGATTTCGAGGAGGGCGAGCCCGGCAAGATCCGCATCGACAATCTCGAGATCGCCTCGCCCACCGGCTGCACCATGCTGAAGGAGAAGAAGGTCGAGATCAAGCAAGGCGACCGGGTTCTCATTGTCGGCGAATCGGGCGCCGGCAAGACGCTGCTGTTCCGCACCCTCGCCGGCCTGTGGCCATGGGGCGACGGCACCATCACGCGACCGCGGGACGAGGCCATCCTCTATATGCCGCGCACCCCTTATCTGCCGCCCGGCACCTTGCGCGAGGTGCTGGCCTATCCTTCCGCCGTCGCCGACTTCGCCGAGCCCGATTTCGCCGCCGCGCTCCAGGCCACCGGTCTCGACGGCCTCATCGGCAAGCTCGACAAGCAGAAGCGCTGGGACAAGAAGCTGTCCGACGACGAGCAGCAGGCTGTGGCCTTCGCCCGCGTCAGGCTCCACGAGCCTGAGTGGCTCCTGATTGACGAAGTCCTCGATTCGATCGATGAAGGCACCCATGAACGGATCATGGCCATGCTCGCCAAAGACCTGAAGCAGACCGGCGTCATCCATATCGGCAAGGCGGAAGCGCATGACCATATCTTCTCGCGCGTCCTGCATCTGGTGAAGGATCCGGGGACGCATAATCTTGCCCCGCGCAAGACCATGCCCGACATAAGGCCGAAGGCCCGATTTGCGGAAGCCGTCAGATGAACATGCCGCGCACCTCGGTGAAGACCCGGAAGAGCAGTGCCGTGCCGGACCTCGCCCTGCCGGACGACCAGCTGCTCGAGGCCGTCCAGCGCCAGACCTTCCGCTTCTTCTGGGAAGGCGCTCATCCGGTGAGTTTCCTGGCGCGCGACAGGAGCTACAGGACCGCCGACCCTGCGGACGACAAGGTCTCCATGGGCGGCACAGGCTTTTCGGTCATGGCCCACATCGTCGCCGTCGAGCGCGGCTGGGTCGGACGCGCCGAGGCGCTGGAACGCCTCGGCCGCATGCTCGACGTGCTGGAGCGCGCGCCTTGCTATCATGGCGTCTATCCCCACTTCATGAACGGCGCCACGGGCGCCACCATTCCCTTCTGGCGCAAGGACGACGCCGCCGATCTGGTCGAGACGTCGCTGCTGTTCCAGGGCCTGCTCTGCGCCCGGCAGTATTTCGCGAGCGATTCGCCGGCGGAACGGCGGCTGCGCGGGCGCATCAACTTCCTCTGGCACGAGATCGAGTGGAACTGGCACACGCAGGGCGGCCGCCAGGTGCTCTACTGGCATTGGAGCCCGAACAACGGCTGGAGCATGGATCACGAGATCCGCGGCTGGAACGAATGCCTCATTACCTATGTGCTCGCCGCCGCGGCGCCACGCTATGGCATCGAGGCCGATGTCTATCACAAGGGCTTCGCCATGGGCCGCGACTTTCTGAATGGCAAGGCCTATCACGGCATCGAATTGCCCCTGGGCCAGCCCTTTGGCGGCCCGCTCTTCTTCACTCATTATTCCTTCGCCGGCCTCGACCCGCGCGGCCTCAAGGACCGCTATGCCGACTATGGCGAGCAGAACACCCGCCATGTCCGCATCAACTACGAGCACTGCCGGCGCAATCCGCAGGGCCACAAGGGCTATGGCAGATCCTGCTGGGGCCTGACGGCGAGCGATGATCCCGACGGCTACAGCGCCCATGCGCCGGACAACGACAATGGCACGATCTCGCCGACCGCCGCTCTTTCGAGCTTTCCCTACGCGCCGAGGGAGGCGATGCGGGCCCTGCGCCATTTCCTGAAAGCCGGCGACAGGCTGTGGGGGCGTTTCGGCTTCGTCGACGCCTTCAACGAGACGCGCGGCTGGCAGGCGGATACGTTTCTCGCCATCGACCAGGGCCCCGTCATCGTCATGATCGAGAACCACCGCACGGGCCTGCTGTGGAACCTGTTCATGAGCATTCCCGAAATCCAGGCGGGCCTCGGGAAGCTCGGCTTCGCAAGCCCGCATTTCGAGGCACGGACCCGCTAGATGGCGCAGGCCGAATCCCTCGACGCCTGGATCGAGCGGCAATATCGCTTTTGCGCAAGCGCGATGCTCGAATCGGTTTCACCGGTCGGCCTCGTCAAGGTGAGACCGGGCTTCGGCCAGACCATCGTGCCGAAGCGAGGCGCCATCGTCGCGTCGCCGGCGCTTGCCGACTGGAATCCCGATCCCGATTATTTCTTCCACTGGTTTCGCGATTCGGCCATCGTCATCGATGCGCTGCGCGTGCTTCATGGCGACGGTACGCTGGGCGAGGAAGCCCTCGTTCATTTCCGCGACTTCCTCCGGTTCTCGCTGTCGCTCGACAGCCTCAGCGGCAAACCCCTCGTCGCCGACCCGTCCTGGCGGCAGCGCATAAGCGCCGGCTTCCAGCAATATCTGCGCTCCGACGCCGAGCTTGCCGCGGTGACGCCGGAGACTGTCGTCGCCGAGACGCGCGTCAATCCCGACGCATCGCTCGACATCTCGCGCTGGTCGCGGCCGCAGCATGACGGACCGGCTTTGCGCATCATCGTGGTCCTACGCTGGCTCGAAAGCACGACCGCTCTCGATGGTGCGACACTCGATGCGGCTTCGCGGCTGGTCGGCGGCGATGTCGATTTTCTCCTCCGCCATGCCGATGAGCCCGACTTCGACATGTGGGAGGAAGAACGCGGACAGAACTACTATTCCCTGCGCCTCGGCGCGACGGCGCTCGAGCGGGCCTGTGCCTGGCTCGGCAAGCGGGACCGGACGGTAGCGCAGGCCTGCGGCGATGCCGCCGCCGCCCTGCATCAGCGGCTCGATGGCTTCTGGGTGGAAGAACAGGGCTACTACCGTTCGCGGCTAACGGGGGCCGCCGGCAAGCAGCTCGACATTTCCGTCATCTTCGCGGTCATCCATGCCGGCGGCAACGGGCCTCTGCACAGCATCCGCGATGTGCGGATCCTGGCCACGCTGGAAAAGCTCGAAGCGCTGTTCGACAGCATCTATCCGATCAACCGCAACCGGCCGAGCACGCATGCGCCGGCCCTGGGCCGCTATGAGGGCGATGTCTATTTCTCGGGCGGCGCCTATTATTTCTCGACCCTGGCGGCGGCCGAGTTCTACTATAGGCTTTCCGCCGAATATTCAGGCGACCTCGCCCGAACCTACAGGAACCGCGGCGACGCCTTCCTCGCAACGGTGCGCGCCTTCACCCCGCCAAGTGGCGAGCTTTCGGAGCAGTTCGACCAGAAGACCGGCGCCCAGACCTCGGCCAGGAAGCTCGCCTGGAGTTATGCGGCCTTCATCACCGCGGTCGCGGCGCGCCGCGCCGGCGCCCTGCCCTAATACTCCCATTCGGCCCCGATGCCGACCTCGGTGCTGCCGTCCGCACCGGTGGCGCCCTGCGCCCGGATGTTCCTGGTGATGTCGACATCGATCGTCACCTTGCTCGAATTGGGCTGTGCCCCTTGCTTGACGCCGAGATAGACCCGGTCGTTGATCCGCTTGCCCATGCCGACCTCACCGCCATTCTCGGTTCCGACATCGAGGCTGTCGACGCCGAGCGACTGGCGCATCTTGTCGAGCATGCCCGGGCCCGATCCCGACAATTGCGCGATCGTCTGGGCGAGTTGGCCCGCCTGCCCGAGTGTCAGCTCGCTGGCGCTCTTGTCGAACAGCAGGCGCGAGATGACCTCGTCCTGCGGCAGCTGCGGCGTCGAGGCGAAGCTGATCCGGGGCTCGGAGGCCGGGCCCGCGATGAGGACCTTGGCGATGATGCCGTCACTTTCCGACTGCGCGACGAAATCGAGCTCGGGGTCGAGCGAGCCGTTGAAGGAAATGACGCCCTTGTCGAAATCGAGGCGTTTGCCGAAGCCATCGAAGCGCCCGCGCTTGACCTCGAAGCCGCCGAGCGAGCGCGGCTCGGCGCTCGTGCCGCGAATGGCGAGATCGCCGCCGAGTTCCGCTTCGATACCCATGCCGCGCACGAAAATCCCGTTGGGCGCCGCCAGTGTGATGTCGAGATCGGCGATGAAGGTGCTGGGCTTGGCCGCTTTCCGCTTGTCGTCCGATGCCTTGGCGCCGGCGAGCTTCTTTCCCGGCGCCTTGTTCAGGTGGCGCACCTCGATCGCCTTGGCGCGGCCCGACAGCTTGTCCGGCAGGTTGATGTCGAGCCGCCGGATCGCGACGCGACCGGAGACCTTCGGCCGCGACAGGATGGGACCGCTGGCCTGGACCTTTCCGTCGGCGATGAGCCGCGCCGTCTCGCTGCTGACCAGGGCCGCATTGTCGAAGGTGATGCTGACGTCCATCGGGATGCCTGCCGCGGAATCGACGGTGATGCGCCCGGCAAGCGTCACGGCCCCGCCGTTCCGCGTCTGGCCGCGGAGATTGTCGAGGACGAGGGCCCGACCAGCACCGGTGATGTCGCCATTGATCTTCGAGATCGCCACGCCGTTGACCACGTCATCGAAACGTCCATCGGCAATGCGCACCTTCCCCCTGACGACGGGCTGGGCGAAGGTCCCGTTCACCGTCGCGTCGATCGTGGCCTTGCCGGCGAGCCGGTTGCCCGAGGCGGCGAGAACCGCATTGGCAATCGAGAGCGCCACCTCGCCCCGCGCCCTGAGGTCGAGCACCTGCTCGGCGAGCATGACCGCGCCGGTGACTTGCGTGTTCTGCAACTGGTCGTTCCTGATCGTCATCGCCACCTGGGCTCGCCCGCCGCGCAGATCGCCCGCCAGCGTGATGTCGAAGGGGCTGGCGCCGCTCCTGACGATGTCGGGACTGCTCAGGCCCGCGATCCGCACATCATAACGCCCATCGGGCGATTGCGGCTTGCCCGTGACCTTGATTGTCCCCTCGAGCGTGCCGCTGAGATCGCCGTCATAGCCGCCGAGGCGGGCAAGCGACAGCGGCAGGGCCGCAAGCCTGACATCGAGCGCCAGCCTGTCCTTGCCGGCCTCGCCGGAAATTGCCGCGCGGCCTTTGCCCGTCGCCAGCACGAAGCTGTCGATCGTGATATCGCTGCCGTCGACGCGCAGACGCGCCGGACCGGCGAGCGCCGCGCGCATGCCGCTCCTTGAAAGGCTCAAGGCGCGCAGATCGAGCGCGGTGGCCTGTCCTTCGGCCGCGAGCCTGCCTTCCGCGGCGATCGTGGTGCCGTTGACGACGCCGTCGAAGCGCACTGCGCTGTCCGTAGGCGTGCCCTTCGCCGCGAGCTTCGCCCGCTCGACCGCGACGCCGCCCGCAATCATGCCGGCGATATCGACAATGCCGTCGATCATCGGAACCCCGAAGGCATCCGTCACCGTGGCGTCGATCGTGGCCCGGCCGATTGCCTGTCCCCCGGCGCTGAGGCCGGAGGCCTTCGCCGTGACCGACACGTTCTGCTTGCCCTCATCCGACGCGAGCGCCACCTGGGCGCTGAGCTTCCCGGACATCTCGGTCAGCGCCAGCGCCGACAGCTCGGCGAGATTGTCCGCCTCGACCGTGACCGTGCCGCTGAGGAGCCCGTTTGCGGCGCCGGTGAGCGCGCCCGTGACCCGGTTCGATCCGACCGACAGGTCGATGGCGTCGAGGCGATAGCTGCCCTGCGGAAGGCTGGCGAAGCTGACCAGGCCCAGCGCCGTCTTGCCGGCGACGCGGCCGCTGACGGTGAGCTGGCCTTTGGGCGCGCCGGTCAGGTCCGCGGCATTGGCGGTGATCTCCAGCGCCTCGACCGGCTTGCCCATGGCGAGGCCGGCGGGGACCGCGATCCGCGCTGTGAGATTGAGCTTGTCGAGCGTGCCCGAGAACGAAGCCGTTCCCTGCGCCACACCGCTGAGGCGCGGATCGATGAGGGCTAGATCCGCGAGCGCCAGCCTGGCGTTGAGATCGGCGGTGGCGCGGTCGATGCGGCCGCCGACGGCGAGCGTCGCATCCCTCGCTTTGAGGCCTGCATCCTCGACGACGATGACGCCATCGGCGCCGCGCAGCACGCTGCCGGAGAGCTCGGCGGGGCCTTTGAGCAGGCCATCGAGAGCGGCGATCCCGGTCATGACGCCGATCGAACTTCCCCTTCCCGCGAGACGCATCATCCCAGGCGCCAGATCGAGATCGGCTTCGGCCGAGAGCTGGCCGCCGAGCGTGCGCCCGGCGAGCGGCGACAGGGCCGCGAGATCGAGCCGTCCGAGTCGCAATTGTCCCTTTGCGCCATCGGGTGTCGCCTGTCCGGTGAATTCGGCGACGAGAGGCGCCAGCTTGACCGTGGCGGCGGTCAGCGCCGGCTTGCCGTCGGTCCCGAGAAGGCCCGTGAGGGCGAATTCGAGTGTGTCGCCGAGCGCCGCCTTCACCTTCGGGTCATCGGCGTCGAGACCCTTGGCGCCACCATCGGCGGCGACGGCGAAGGACCCATCGGCCTGCGGCAGGAGTTCGACGGTGGCGCTCAGCATCTGGGCGCCATAGCCCTGGGCGCGCGGCAGGGAGGCGGTGAGCGCCGCCTTGATCTGCGGACGACCGAAGCTTCCGGTCAGGCTGCCATCGACGAACAGATCCTGCCACGCGGCGCCTGCCAGGATTCCGGCGAAACGATCCGCCGCACCGCCGATGATCGTGAAGCGCAGCTGCGCTTCGCTCGATTGCGGCGCCAGCGTTCCCTTCAGCGTGGCGCCGAAGCCCGCCGTCCGCAATCGCGCGTCATCGATCGCGACGCGCAGCTTGTCATCGACCCGAAGACGGGCGTTGAGCGTCGATGAGCCCTCGAACAGGGCCGTGAGATGGGTGGGAAGCAGGCCAGCCAACTCGCCTGTGAGATCGGCCGTGACCGCATGGCCGGCTTCGCCGCGGCGGATCGCGACCTGGCCTTGTGCTTTCAGGTCGGGACCTGCCTGGAAGGACAACATCGCCTGGAAGTCGTCGAGCGATCCCTTGCCCTTGACGGCGAGATTGACCGGCGGCTGGCCCTCGATCCGGGCGAGCCCGGCGATCAGGCCGCCTTGCGGTTCGTCGGCGGCGATATCGATGTCGAGCAGGCGCGTGTCCGGCGCGAAGCGGACCTTGCCGGCGATCCGCCCCGGTAGATCGCGGCGATCGAGCGCGAAATCGAGCGCGAGCCCCTCGGCGGGATCGACGAGGCGAGCATTGCCCTGGAGCGACAGGCGCATCGCCTGCCCCATCACCGGCGCCGCGAGTTCGATCTCGCCAATGTTCAAGCTCGCTATATCGAGACGCGGCAGTTGCAGGCCGGATGAGGTCGAGGACTGTGTGCCCGGTGGCAGGTCCGGCAGGCGCTGCAGCGTGATTCTGCGCGCCGCGACGGTCTGGGCGGAAATCATGCCGCCGGTGAGCGCCAGCGGATCCCAGGCGACGTCGAGACCTTCGGCGCTGGCGAAGATGCCTTGCGCATCGGCGATCTCGATGCGCCCGGCGTTCATGCGCGTCGGCACGAAACCGTCGATATCCCGGATCGTCACCGTGAGGCCATTGCCGGAAGCGGCCGATCCCGCGAGATCGGCGATGAGACGCTTGCCCGGCCCGGTCTGGACGAAGCCGAAGAGCGAGACGGCGATGAGCGCCAGCGCCGCGATCGCGAACAGGAAATACTTTGTGATTCGCCGGAGCATCAGAAGGCCTGCCCGATGCTGACATAGATGCCATAACCCGTGTCGCCGTCGTGCGGATTGAGCGGAACGGCCGCATCGAGGCGCACCGGGCCGATGGCGGTGTAGTAGCGCAGGCCGAGGCCCGCCGCATAATGCAGGCCGGAGAAATCCGGCACCTCGTCGGCGAAAGCGGCGCCCATGTCGATGAACGGCACGACGCCGATCGTATCGGTGACTTTCACGCGCAGCTCGGCCGAAGCCTCGAAGAAGCTGAGGCCGCCGACGAGATCGCCATTGGCGTCGCGCGGGCTGACCGACTGGTAGTCATAACCGCGGATCGATCCACCGCCGCCCGCATAGAAGCGCCGCGCCGGCGGCACATCCTTGATATCGGCGCCGATCATGCTGCCGGCGGCGATCCTTCCGGCGACGATGAAGCGGTTGTCCTCGTCGATCCCATGATAAGCGGCAAGCGATCCCTTGGCCAGCACCGGCCCCGCCCCGGCCTCGCCCAGGAAGGCGAAGGGCTCGACGCGCGCATTGGCGCGGATGCCGCGCGCCGGATCGAGAAGTGAATCGGTCGTGTCATAGACGACATCGATCGGAATGCCGGCGACGAAATCGTCACGCTCGCCGAACGTGTCTTCGACGAAGGCCTGCTCGAAATCGACACCGATCTGCACCGACAGATGGTCGTTGACGCGCCGCCTGACGCCCGCGACCAGGGTCACCGCGTCGCGGACATAGGCGTCGGTCACTTCGCGCAGGATCGCCGCCTCGGCGATCAGGTCGTCATCGACCGTGAAAATGCCGGGCTTGCCAAAGCTCGCGGTCAGCGCATAGCCGAAGGGATCGGCATCGGGCACCGCGTCGGGCTCGCCGCCGAACCACGAAACCTGCCCGTCGACGCGCAGGGTTTCGGCGCCGCCGAACAGGTTGCGGTGTCCCCAATAGGCATTGACGGCGGCTCCCTCGGTGCTCGAATATTTTGTGCCGAAGCCGAAATAGCGGGGCTTGCGCTCGCTGACCTCGACATCGACCGGCAACTGTCCGGACGCATCGAGCCGGTCAGCCTCGCGCAGCTTCACCCCGCCGATGATCGGATAGCCGGTGAGACGCTTGCGCAGTCTGTCGAGGCGCTCCGGCGAATAGTCTTCGCCCTCGTCGACATCGATGCGGCTGGTGATGAATTCCGGGTCGAGGCCTTCCGTTCCCGACACCGAGAATCTGCCGAAAGTCGCCCTGCGGCCCGAGGCGACGAGAAGCGTCACTTCGAGCCGCCGGGAGACATGATCGGCGGTGACATCCTTGCTGTCGATCCTGGCCATCGGATATCCGCGGCTGCGTAGGTCGCTGACGATGAGGCGTTCGGCGCGAGCGATGGCCGGGCTCACGGCGACGTCACCCTCGATGAGGCCGCTTTTCTCCATGTCGGGCGGGTCCGTCATTGGCCGGCGCGTCTCGGCATCGAGGACGCGCACCTTGCCGAAGCGGAACTCCGGTCCGACATCGACGGTGATCTCGACCGGCACCGCGCCGCGGCGGCGCGCCGTCTCGGCGGCATCGAAGACGCCCGGTTCCTCAACCGGCACGCCGGCGATGCGTATCTCGATCTCCCCGCCATAATAGCCGTTCTCGTAGAGGACGGCCGTGATCCGCTCCAGATCCGAAAGGGCGCGCTGCACCAGCCCCGCCGCGCCGGGCGCGGCACTTTCCCGCAGCGTCACCAGGTTGGAGTTTTCCTCGATTGCCGAACGCACCTGGCTTTCGCCGTGATCGATCTTGATCGTCACCGTGTAGGCGAGCGCATCGGCGATCGGCTCGTCCGTCGTCTTGCCGCCTGAGAACCACGCGGTGATGTCATCGAGAATCGTCTGGCCTCGCACCGGTCCAGTCATCAGAACCGAAACCATAGCGCCCGTGGCGCAGACCATTGTCAGAGTGTTAATAGATCCTGAAACTGCCCGCCGACGCACAACGCCCCACCACCATATTCTCTTTGTGCAGTAGAACGTTAAGGCAAAAATCCGGTTAAAATGTGTCTGGGTTGACGCAACGATTCATCAGTTGCCTTGCGATAGTCGCCAAAATCCGCGAGACATCGCGTGAACATGGCCTTGCGTTTCAGCGTGGAAACAGGCCCCGCATGCGACCTGCCCCGGCGTGATGCTGGCGGCCGGACTCAGATGGCTTGGCGCACCAGTTCGGCGCCGGCAATGACCACGGCATAGCGGGCGGCCTTGCCGATGGCCACGAGAAGGAGGAACAGCGGAAAGCGGATGCCTGCGATCCCGGCCGCGATGGTGAGCGGGTCGCCGATGACCGGCAGCCATGAGAAGAGGAGGAGCCAGCTGCCATAGCGGTTGACGAGTCCCGAGGCCCTTTCGACATGCCGCAGGGCCGAAGCGAACCAGCGTCTTCCGGCGAAGGCCGCAACCGACCGCCCGATATACCAGTTGGCCACTGCGCCCGCCGTGTTGCCGGCGAGGGCTGAAAGGAACAATGTGATGGTCGCAGCCGGGAAGGACAGGACGAGGCCGGCCAGCAACGCTTCCGATGAGCCTGGCAGGATCGTTGCTGCCAGAAAGGCCGTCACCAGCAGGCTCGCATGGGCGGCGAGCTCGCTCACCGGTTCACTGCCCCGCCCTCGACCGCCACGGCCAGACCATGTTGTGGAGCCGGCGTCGGCCGCTGCGTCCGTCGCGGCGCAGGGCTTCGCCGAGATGGCCGAGCAGCAGCGCGAGAAGCACGAGCGCGACAGCGATATGCGCCAGGATGATCTTCCCGTGGAGAGCATGGTCGAGGCGGATGAGGGTCGGCATAGTGACGAGGCCGAAGAGATAATTCGCCCGCCCGAGGGGGGCCGATTGATAGATCGCAAGTCCGGTGATGGCCAAAGCGAGCACCGCCAGCAGCAGGCCCGCCTGCAGGACAAGAGCCCGTCCCGAGAAAGATGGGCGCGACACGGCGAGGCGGATCACCGTCAGCACTGCCAGCGCTATGCCCGCCGAGAGATGAAGATTGACCCAGTTCGTCGGAAAGCGCGGCGCCAGGCCGAGCGCCGGCACGAGCGAGGCGGCAAGGAGAAAGAGCGCGAGGAGCGCCGAGGCCCAGTGCAGTATCCATCTGCGCATCGAACGGGAGTCCGTGGTCAAGCGCGCCAGCCGCCCGTGCGGCTATTTCCGCACAAGGTCATAGCCGCTGGCCGCCCAGTTGTTCATTCCTCCCGTCAGATCGTAGACCTGGTCATATCCCGCCCGGACGAGCTCGTCGGCCGCAATGGCGCTCATTCGGCCGCTCAGGCAATAGAGAACGATCTTGGCCTTCTTGTCGGCCGGAAACTTGTCCAGGTTCTGTGCGATCTTGTCGAAGGGGATGGAGGCATCGGTCTGGGCGATATCTCCTTCATAGGGGATGTGCACATTCACGAAAAAGAAGTCCTTGCTCTTCAGCATGGCCGCGAGCTGCGCGGGCTCGAGCATCACGGCGGGCTCGCCGGCCTGCTCCTGCGCCACGGCCGGTACGGCCAGCAATCCTGCGGCCGCGAGCCATATCCCCCGCCGCGTCATTCGTCCCGCACGCATGATCATGCTTTCACCTGCCTATTGTTTCACATCGCATAGCCGGCGCGATTCCGCCCGGCGCATATGCTTTAGCCGCGCGCCTGCGGCATCGCTGCGGCGATGCGCAAGGACTTGGACAATTTATCGTGAAGCGGCAGGACCGTCATGACTTGTGGATCGGGTCGATCCACGGCACCGATTCCGGCTTTTCCACCGGCTCGATATCGAGATTGACCACCACGGCCTCGCCGTCGCTGCGCACCAGGACGCATTCGAGCGCCTCGGTCGGGCTCGCATTGATCTCCTGATGCGGGACATAGGGCGGCACATAGATGAAATCGCCGGGGCCGGCCTCGGCGACAAATTCGAGCTTGTCGCCCCAGCGCATCCGGGCCTTGCCTCTGACGACATAGATGACGCTTTCGAGGGGCCCGTGATGATGCGCGCCGGTCTTGGCATTGGCGTGGATGGTGACCGTGCCCGCCCACAGCTTCTGCGCGCCGACGCGGGCGAAATTGATCGCCGCGCGCCGGTCCATGCCGGGCGTCTGCGCGGTGTTCGTGTCGAGCGAGCCTGCCGGGACGACACGGACACCGTCATGCTTCCAGGCCGGTGAAGAATGTTCACGGGATTTCGAACTCGTCATGGCGTGGCGTCTCTCATTTTTGCAGGACTTCCGCCCGACGATACGTCCTTTCCGGCGCGCCGGAAACCCCTGCGGAAATTCTTCGGCCTTACTCCGCGGTGCGCGGATCGATGGGCGCCGAAGCGAGCGTCGAGCCCGCCGCCGCGCCGGCAAACGCCGAGCTTGCGGGCGACCTGACCGTCACGGCATTCGAGGCGAGAGCCACGCCGGCTTCCTGCAAGGCGCGGTAGACCCGCTTCAGTGCTTCGCGCTGCAGCAGGCTCGGATTCTTCGGCTTCGCCGTGAATTTGAGGCGGATGACCATCGCCGAATCGGTAATGTCCTGGATGCCCTGCATCTTGAGCGGCGCGATGAGATCGGGACCCATCTCGGGATCCTGCTGCATCGCGAGGCCGACCTTCTTGATCGTCTTGCGCGCGATCTCGATATCGGCGTCGCGATCGAGCCTGATCTCGAACTTCACCGTCGCCCAGTCGCGGCTGTAGTTCGTGATGGCGTCAAGCTGGCCGAAGGGAATGGTATGGATCTGCCCGTTCTGATGGCGCAGCTGCACCGAGCGCAGATGGATCTTCTCGACCGTGCCCTTCTGCTTTCCGGTCTCGATATACTCTCCGACCCGAAACGCATCGTCGACCATGAAGAAAGCGCCCGACACGATATCCTTGATGAGCGTCTGCGAGCCGAAGGAGATGGCGAGGCCGACGACGCCGAAGCCGGCGAGCAGCGGCCCGATATTGACCCCGATGGCCGAGAGGATGACGAGGGCCGTCAGCGCGATGATGCCGCCGAGCACGATGTCGCGGACGAGCGGCAGGATCGTGGCGAGGCGTCCCTGGGCGGCGCCAGCTCCCTCTTCATCGCCGCCCAGCGCCTGCGCGGCCGATGATTTCGGCGCATAGGCGTCGAGATAGGATTTGAAGAACACCCAGATAATGCAGCCGGCGAGCAAGGCGAGGCCCGCTTGCGCGAGGATCTTCATGCGCTCGAGTGCCGCCTGCGGATCGATGTCCGACACATAGACGCTCCAGACATAGAGGATGGCATAGGACACAGCGATCCAGGTGCCGGCGCTGGCGAGCGCCCGGGCGACGGCGCGCGCGGCAACCTTCCCGGGCGTCGCGGGCTGGTCGTCGAGGCTCCGCACCATGAGGGCATCGACGAGAGCCGGAACACCGAAGCCCAGTATGGGGATCACCGCGATGAGGAGCAGCAGCACGCTGGCGGCGGTCGACCAGTCGCCGCGCTCGGGCGCGGCCGCGGAGAGCCGTGCCGTGGTCCAGACCAACGCGACTCCCAGGATGTTCATGGCCGGAAAGATCGCGGCGACGAGGCGCCGTGCGAGGCCGTCCGGATTGGCCTCGCGAATGGCGTGCCTGATGTCGCGCCTTGCATTCCAGATCCACCACAGCGCGAAGCTGGCGGCGGCGGTGGAGACGAGGAGCAGCCACCCGATGATCGCCGGCCGCTCGGCACCGATGCGCACCAGGAGGGTGATGGATTCGATGATGAGCGCCACCAAAGCGGCATAGATGACGACGTTGCGCAGGTGCCAGGGAGCGCGCTGGAGAGGCAGCAACGGAAATCCTGAGGGATCGGGCGCCATCAGGAAGCGGCCGATCGCCAGATAGATGCCGATGGTGACGGCAAAACGCATGAGGCTGTAGGCGAAATCCTGCACGAAATCGGGATCGGGCAGGAACAGCCGGATCGCCAGCGTGCCCAGGGCGACGAGAGCCAGCAGGGCCAGGGCATCGACCATGACCATCTTCAGGCGCCACCAGACCTTGGCGACGAGATCGGGCTCGGCCGCCGCCGGGAAGCGGACCCATCTCGGCCCGGTGCGGGCGACGGCGAAATAGCCGGCGCCCATCGCCAGAAGCAGGCCGAGGAGCGGAATGAGGGAAGAACCCCCCTTGCCATTGGCGCTCCAGGCGTCGGCAAACTCGCCGGCGAGCGACCCGAGTTGTCCCAGGCCGGAAAAGCCGAGAGCGAGCCCGTCGACAAAATTGTCGCGCCGCGTCTTGAACCACGACAAGGCTTGCGAAGGACCGGCGTTTGTTGCGGGCGCTTGTGCGGTCTCGGGCTTGGCCTGCGCCGGACCGCCCTCCACCCGGATCGTGATCGGCCGGTTGGTGTCCTTGATGGTCTTGATGAGCGCCTCGATTTGCGCTGGATTCTGGTCGGGCGGCAGGATGAGGGTGATGCCGGGATCGGCGGACTGCGCCGCAGCGGCAAGGCTCAGCCACAGGCCGCACAGCATGGCCGAAAGCAGCGTGGCGATGGTTTTCGCCAAACCGCCCGTCCCGTTGAATATGCAGCCCATGCCCTGTCTCGCCGTGCTCCACCTGTAATTGCCGGTGGTCACTTGCTTGTAACATTCGCGAGGATGACCCGCCACCGGCGGATGCGAATGTCGGAGGATGAACACCAGCCTACGCCGTTGGCCGCTCCTTATTTGGTCGTATAGCCGCCATTGGCGAGGATGGTCTGGCCGGTGATCCACCAGCCGTCGCTGACCAGGAAGCGGATCAGGGGCACGATGTCCTTGATATCGGTCAGCCCTGTCTTGCTGAAGGGTGAAAGGGCTGCCGCCGATTTGTGATAGGCGACGGCGTCGGCGCCTTCGGCCGGATAGAAGAAGGGCGTGTCCATGGGCCCCGGCCCCACCGCCGTCACCGAGATGCCGCGCTGGCCAAATTCCTTCGATGCGGCGCGGGTGAAATGCTCGATTGGCGCCTTGCCGCCGGCATAGGCGGCATAGAAAGGCGTGAAGGCGCCGAGCAGCGAGGTCACCAGCGTCACCAGCTTGCCGTTGTCGCTCAGATGCCTGCCCGCTTCCTTGATGAAGAAGAAGGCGGTCTTGGCGTTGATCGCGAACATCTCGTCGAATTCCTTCTCGCTGATCTCGGTGATCGGCTTCTTCAAGACCTTGCCGGTCGTGTTGATCGCGATGTCGATATGTCCGAGTTTCGCCTTGGCATCGGCGAAGAGCGTCTCGACCGCCGCGGCGGTGACGAGATCGGCCTGAAAGGCGGCGGCGTCCGCACCCAGGGCCTTGACTGCGGCGACGGTTTCCCTGGCCGCGGCCCCGGTCGCGGCGCTGTTATAATGTATGGCGACGGCCCTGGCGCCGTGCCGGGCCAGGTCGCGGGCGATCAGCCCGCCCAGATTCTTGGCGCCGCCGGCGATGAGAACGGTTTTTCCCTTGATCGT